>CALUWD010000001.1 GCA_944324385.1 Candidatus Gastranaerophilales bacterium
CTTAGCTAAATCTCTAACATTGCTTTCAATTGTGTCTGGTGATTGATAGAATAATGGAGGTTGTTTTAAGCAAGCTTGCAGATAATCTTTAACAGTTAACCCTTCTTTTTCAAATTTCTTAGCTAAATCCCTAACATTGCTTTCAATTGTGTCTGGTGATTGAGTGAATAATTGAGCTTGCTTTAAACAAGCTTTATGCAGATAATCTTTAACAGTTAACCCTTCTTTTTCAAATTTCTTAGCTAAATCTCTAACATTGCTTTCAATTGTGTCTGGTGATTGATAGAATAATGGAGGTTGTTTTAAACAAGCTTCATGTAGGTAATCTTTAACGGTTAATCCTTCATTTTCAAATCCCTTAACTAAATCTCTAACTTTTTTTTCAACTTTCCCAGCAGGCTCTATAAATAGCTGCAATTGTCTAATACATGCTTGCAGATATTTTTTATACGTTAGTCCTTCATCATTGAATCTTTTTACAAGATCTTCAATATTTTCCTGTATTTCTTTTGGTAATTTATTATTTGCAATTTGTATTTTTCGTAGAGTTCTTTGTATTATTTTTCTTGCGGTGTTTAGTTTAATACCATATTTTTCCCCAAGCTCCCTGTAGCTAATTTTTCCCGTATCGCTATATCTTTCTGATAAAAACTGCCTTTCTCTATCCTTTAAATCAACATTTTCCAGTACTTTTTCTAATTCTTTTTTGTATTTTTCTTTTGTTTTATTATCAGCTTCTTTTAAGTATTTTATCTTGTGATCTTCGTCATCTGGTATAAAATATTCAATTGCATTATCAGTATTTGCGAGTTTTTCTTGCAAGCTTTTTGTTCTTAAATCTGTTGCATAATCTTCTCTTGTTGCCTTTAAATTTTCATAAATATTATTAATTTTTTCTATTAATTCTTGTTTATTAATTTCCGAATCATTAAAATCATTTAGTGTAATAAGCATTTCAACCATTGCATTTTGTACGACGTCATCAATTACACTTTTTGCTATTTTTCTATCTTGCGCCCTTTGTCTTAATTTTTCATCAAGAAACTCAAACAATTCATCATTATTTGATTTTTCAAGACGTTTTTCTAATTGCTCGCTAAATGATTTTTCTTTGCCGCAAAAATTAATAAAGCTTTTATTTAAAAGCGCAGCATAATTGTGAAACATGGAAAAATCATGATTTTGATTAACTTCCTTATTGTTTCTTGTTTTGTTGTTGCTTTGGCTGTAGTATCTTTGTGCAAAATGCACCAAATTAACTTTCATACAAGTATAAAACTTGTGAAAATTAAAGATTGCTTATAGATTGTAGCCTTTTTCAAATGAATCCAAGTTCCTTTTTAGAAAAGCGGGATTTTTCTTTTTTGAAATAAATTCAAGTGCACTAAGTGCACTTTCTTTTTTTAATATATTTGTTTTTTTAATAAAGTAGCCAAGAGTTACAATATTTAAAAGCCCACCTTCAACTTCTTGAGTTGCGTCTGTAAGTTTTTTCATGCAATAGTTTACATCAGCCCTTGAGGGTGCTTTTTCAATGATTGATGAGTTGCCTATTACAAGAGCGTTTGGTGCCATTGATTTTTCAAATTTTTCCATGGCTTTTTCATTTAAAAATATCCCATAATCAGCATAGTCTATAATCGGCGAGGCTATTTCATTGTCTGAAATTTTTACAGAGCAATTGGCGTGTCCGCCTCGCATTTCAGCACCATAAGAGGGTATCCAGGTTGTGTATTTACCCTCCATCATTGCAGCTTGCGCTAAAATTGTGCCAAAAAATAAAACCCCTTGTCCGCCATATCCTGCTATTATTATACTTTTTTCCATATTTAAGCCATACTTTCTGCCAAATCTTTAAAAACGCCAAGTTTATGCACTTTTGTGACTTCGTTTTTAATGTATTCAAGAGCCTGAACAGGTTTTAATTTCCAGCCCGTTGGACATGCTGCTATTACTTCAATAAAACTGAACCCCAGACCTTTTATTTGATATTCAAATGCTTTTTTTATTGCCGCTTTTGCCTTGATGATACTTTGAGGCGAGAAAATTGCAACTCGTGCAACGTAAACCGCGCCTTCGCAGTTTGCAATCATTTCTGAAATTTTTGCGGGGTAGCCTGAAATTTTCGGGTCACGACCGTATTTTGTAGTTGCGGTAACTTGTCCTAAAATTGTTGTGGCACTTGCTTGACCGCCTGTCATACCAAAGTTTGTATTGTTAACGCAAATTGTTGTTATGTTCTCACCGCGTAATGCTGTGTGAATAAGCTCGTTAAAGCCAATAGTTGCAGCGTCTCCATCTCCTTGATATGTAAAAACAACTTTGTCCGGTTTTGCTCTTTTGACTCCTGTTGCAACACAAGGAGCTCTGCCATGGTCTGCGCCTACAATATCTAAATTATAAAATTTGTCCAAGTTTATTGAACAGCCAACAGAGGCTGTCGCTATTGTTTTTCCTATGACATTAAGTTCTTCAAGAACTTCTGCAATTAATCTTAAAACTACACCATGTCCGCAACCTGCACAGAACGGGTAATTGTAATTTTCTTTATATGCCTTTGGGCGTTTAAAAACTTTTTGTAGGGTTTGTTTCATATTTTTTCTCTTTTGATAGTTCGGTTATTTTATTTAAAATTTCAACAGAATTAATTATTGCGCCGCCTGTTTTGCCAAAAAATTCAACAGGTGCTATTCCATTTAGCGCAATTTTTACATCCTGCAGCATTTGCCCCATATTTAGCTCAATGTCTAAAACGCATTTTTTGCCAGCTGCTACTTTGTATAATTCTTTTTCAGGAAATGGCCAAAGGGTTATTGGTCTAAATAATCCAACTTTTATGCCATTTTGCCTTGCTGCATTAACGGCTGATTTTGCTACACGGGCAACTGTTCCAAATGCTGTAATTATAATATCAGCATCATCGCACATATAATTTTCGAACATTACTTCATTTTGTTCTATTTGCGCGTATTTTTGAAATATGGCATGATTAAGTTTTTCTAGAATATTATCACCCATATGTAATGACATGAGGCTTCTTGCTTCTCTTTGATTTTCATTTTCTCCTATGCCATCGAGCTCCCAGTCGCGTGTGTCAACTGTTTCAAAAGCGTTACCTTGGGGCATTTCAACTGGTTCCATCATTTGACCCAAAATGCCATCAGCTAAGAGCATGGCAGGGTTTCTGTACTTCATAGAAAGATAAAAGGCTTTTTGTGTAAGCATTACAGCTTCATTTATTGTAGATGGCGCAAGTACTATTGTTCTGTAGTCACCATTGCCGCCACCTTTAACAGACTGAAAGTAATCTGCCTGAGATGGTGTAATATCTCCAAGCCCTGGGCCTGCACGCATAACGCTTATTATAACCCCCGGGATTTGCGCTGTTGCCATTGATGAAATTGCCTCTTGCATGAGCGCAATAGCGCAGCTTGATGATGATGTCATAGCAAGCGTTCCTGTTGAACCTGCACCTATAAGCATATTAACTGCGGCGAGTTCACTTTCGGCACTTATATAAGTTCTACCTATTTCCGGCATTTTAGAACTCATAAATTCACCAATTTCGTTTTGCGGAGTAATAGGGTAGCCAAAATAACACATGCAGCCTGCATTAATTGCAGCTTGTGCGATTGCTTTATTCCCCTTCATCAAAGTTTTTGTCATTTTCTTTCCGCTTTTATTTTGTTACTTCATATATTGCCATATCCGGACAACTTATTGCGCACATCGCACAGCCCAGACATTGATTTTCTTTATCTTCAAACTCTACGTAATTATTCCCTGCATGGTTTGTATGTTGTGTGTTTGGTTTGATTAATTTTTTTGGGCAAACACTTACGCATATCATACAATTTTTACATTTTTCTTTGTCTATTTTTATTTCAGGCATATCTATATCTTAACACTTCATAAAAAAATAACATTAAAAAAAATATAATTTAACATTTGCTTAATACTATAGCTCTTGCCTGCCTTCAAGTGCCTTTACAAGTGTCATTTCATCTGCGTATTCAAGCTCTGAGCCTAGCGGCAGCCCAAAAGCAATTCGAGATACCTTTATATCAAACGGTTTTAAAAGTTTGCACAAATAAAGGCTTGTTGCCTCACCTTCGACAGAGGGATTAAGCGCTAAAATCACTTCTTTTATGTTATTTTCATGCACTCTGTTTAAAAGCTCGCGCACTCTTATGTCATCAGGGCCTATACCGTCTATTGGTGAAATTAGCCCTTGCAGGACGTGATACACCCCTTTGTATTCATTAGTTTTTTCTATTGCAATCAGGTCTTTTGTTTCAGACACCACACAAATTGTATTTTTGTCGCGCAATTGATTTGAGCAAATTTCACAAGGACTTTGGCTTGTCATGTTAAAACAAATTTCGCAATACGAAATTGTATTTTTTGCCTCGAGCATGGTTTGTGCAAATTTTTCAACTTCATATTCCGGCATTTTAATTAAGTGTAACGCCAGTCTTTGTGCTGTTTTTGGACCAATTGAAGGCAGTTTTTGAAAGCACTCTATTAATTTTGCAAGCGGTTTTGTGTATTCCATTAGAATAATCCCGGAATACTTATTCCGCCTGTAATAGCCTTCATTTTAGCTTCCATTTGTGAGTTTGCTTTATCGGTTGCACTTGTCATGGCTTCTATAATTAAATCCTCAAGCATTTCAAGTGTTTCACTGTCAACTGAGTTAGGATTTTCAGGGTTAATTGCCTCAGGTTTTAATTTTATTGATTTAAATTTCCCTTGTCCGTTAAATGTAACTTCAACAGCACCGCCTGCGCTTTGCCCGTTTACTTCAATATTTGCAAGCTCGTCTTGAGTTTCTTTGAACTTTTTTTGCATTTTTTGAGCTTGTTGCATCATTTGTATCATATTCATGTTATTATCTCCCCTTAAAAATTAATGTGTTATTATTATTGTATGAAAAGAATAACTTATCTGCAACATTCTTTACATGGTGGCAAGGTCTCTCGTTGGCCTGATGGCGTCATGCCTTTAAATGTGCATATAGCGGAGTATCGCTGGTATCGTTCAAAAGGCATGGAAGAAGCTTATAAATATAAACAGATGGTTAAAAATGCGCTGGACGCATGGACAACAGCCAGTGGCGGCATTGTTTCATTTAACGTTGTTCAGAGTTTGTATGATTCAAATATAAATCTTGAATGGAAAAGGGTTGATAGAAAATCCCTCGGTATGTGCTATTTTAACTATGATAAAAATGGAAATTATTACAGTGCAGAAGTACAAATAGGGCTTTCTGACGGGATTATTCATCACAAATATATGGACGAGGCTGAAGTATATCATACAATTGTCCATGAAATAGGGCACTCATTGGGTCTTGGGCATTCACCAAACAAAGGCGATATTATGTATGTGCCTCACCAATATGGTGTTACAAATATTACGCGAGGCGATGCGCTGACACTTTTATGGTTATATCGTTTTAATGTTGGCATGAGTGCAAAAGATATTTTAAATAAGTATCCAAACATAAATGCTCCTGATGTGGATGCTTTACTTGAACTTTTAATGAACCAAAAAAGTGGTTTTCAAACTCAGCTTGAGAGTATAAAAGTGCCTGAGGATAAGGATTTAATACAAGAGACTCAAAATATTGCCGAGCTTAAAAAATATTTGCTAGAGCTAAATAATTTAAAAATACAATTTAAAAATCCTCGGGAAAAAAATAAACCCCCTGAAAATTAGGGGGCAAAAAGCAATCAGAAGAGTTGAGGATTTACAATTTTAATATAAGGCTTTTTAGATGCTTTTTAATTAACATAAACTCTAATTTTTTTAAGTATTAGTTTTTAATTTTATTAGCCTTTTGTGCTATAATTTTTAAAAACGAGGTTTTGTTATGAGAGTAGATGGCAGAGATAACACGCAAATAAGAAATGTTAAGTTTACAAGAAATTATATAAAGCATGCCAAAGGATCGGTGCTTGTTGAATTTGGTGATACAAAGGTTCTTGTTTGTGCAAGTGTTGAAGAAGGTAAACCAAAATGGATGCCAAAGGATGAAAAAAGCGGTTGGCTGACTGCTGAGTATTCGCTTTTGCCTGCCTCTACAAATACCAGATGCCAAAGAGAACGTACAAAATTGTCTGGCAGAACACAAGAAATTCAAAGGCTTATAGGTAGAAGCCTAAGGGCTTGTATTGATTTAGAAAAATTAGGAGAGAGGACAATTACAATTGATGCAGACGTCCTGCAAGCTGATGGTGGTACACGTGTTGCCTCAATCTGCGGAGGCTTTGTTGCACTGAGTGATTTAATTAAAAACCTTATTTCTGATGGGTTGTTATTGGAAAACCCAATAATTGAGCCAATAGGCGCTATTTCTGCTGGTATTTGTGATGGTGAAACAATGGTTGATTTATGTTATGCAGAAGATTCGCAAGCTCAGGTTGATTCAAATATTGTATTAACAAAAAGTGGTAAAATAATTGAGTTTCAGACAACTGCAGAGGGTGATCCTTTTACAAAAGAACAAATGGATGAGATTTTCTACCTTGCTAAAAAATCAATAAGTAAAATCATTGAATTGTACTAATTATGGGGATTTCAAAGCTAATCTTTACTTGTTCGTTAGAAAGGTTTTCTGCTTTAATTTTTCCTGAGTGCGCGTCGATAATTTGTTTTGATATATAAAGACCAAGACCACTGCCACATTTTGAATTTTCTTTGCTTTTGGTTTTGTATAATTTAAATGCATCATCGGTATTTTTAAAGCTAATTTTACCTTTGTTTGTGACACTGATTTTTAAATTACCATTTTTATCTTCAATTTCAAGTAAAATTTTCGTCCCTATTTTTCCATATTTTATGGCATTTGAGAGCAAATTTGTTACAACTCTTTTTATTTCAATTTCATCAAATTCGGCGTATGGGCTTTTGCACTTATTTTTTACAACAAGTGTTTGATTGTTTTCAAAAAGTGCTGGCTCTATGCTGTTTATACAAAAATCTATTGTGTTTTGTATGCTGTTTGCACTTATTTTTAGCTTTAGTGCAGAATTTTTCATTCTAAAGTTAGCAAGCATATTTAAAACCATATCTCTCATGTAAATATTCGATGTTAAAACATTCCCTAAAAGCTCTCTTTGTGAATCATTAAATTCTATACTTTTGTCTTTTAGCAACATGTTTAGTGCATTGATTTGTGAAAAAATTGGTGATTTCAAATCATGTGCAAGGTTTTCAATTAAATTTTCATTTTGTTTAATAGTCGTATCTTTCATATGACAATCCCTTTGTTAATATATTTATATGTTAGCTCTTTAACGTAAGGTGTATAGTAGACATTCGGGTAGTTTATTTTGTAACAAAAGTTTAAAAAATGTCAATTTTTAGACTGAAAAATACTTTATTATTGCATAGGTTAGTTTTAATAGGTTAGTTCAATGGGTTTAAAAGATTTTATCCAAGGTGTTTTGTCTGCAGTTTTTTCTGCTGATTATAGTATTAATTCAAAATTTCGTTTTACTCAAAGAGAGATTAATGAAATAATCTCGAATGCAAAAAAAACAAACCTAAAATATTTTGAGCAGCTGTCTAAAATCAAGGAGCTGAGCGCGTTTGATGTAAGTTTTCTTATGTCAAATATAGAACTTGATAATTATAAAATTCAAATAATAAAGCATGCCTGCTCAATGTATAATGAAAAGGAATTTTGCGCCTTGGGTCAAACATTTAGCGATTTTATTTTTAGAGTAAGTGCAAATATTAATTACTTGAATGAGTCAAATCTTGATATTTTTAAAGAGCTAGTCCAATGTAAGAATGAGTTGTATGACTTTTCAAATGCTCTTAAAAACCCATTAAGAGCTATGCATAAAAAGTCAAGTAACAAACTTGCGTATGTATTTGAAAATGTTTTTGTGGATTAGCTCCTTTTATATGGTTCGACCAAAAATAATTTAGGGTATTTTTTAACGTAATCGTCAAGATTTGAGTAAAATGCTTCAAAATCAAGGCTGACGCCATCTTTCAGTGGGGTCAGTTGAATATCATATGCGTTGTAAATCGAGCTTGTCAGGATTCTTGCAATTGAGTCACTGCCCTTTTGCCATGGGCTTTCTTGTGCTATTAACCAGTGAATTGTTGCGCATGATTTGTTTATTTGCTCAAGGGATGGGTTTTTAAACCTACGCAAATGCTCGTATTCTTTTTTTGCAAGATCAAGATTGGAAATCTGCCATGCATGACAATTTTTATATGTTCCATAGCTAATATGTGTTAAATAGCTTGATTCTTTTTCTATCTTGCATGTATTTGCATCTAGATATTTTGAATTAGGTTCTGTTAGTGATATTTTTTTGTGCTTATGCTTTAACAACTTGTCGTATTTGTTTTTATATTCAATTCCGCGATATCCAGGTGCGCCGATGACGAATGTTCCAGGGTGCGGCCTTTTTTTGCCGTATACTCCGGCAATATTTATTTCCCCTATTCTATTTTCTATTTTAGATATTATGTTGTTGAAGGGACTGTCTGAAACGATTAGTTCAGTGATATTTTCATAAAGCTCATACATTTCTTTTGCCCATTTTTTATTTTTGCCATATGTTTCCATATTTACAAAAAAGAGGTTTTCTTGTATGAATTCGTCTGTTAGCTTGTTATCTTTTTTGTGTGGTTTGAAGCCCTTAAAATTATTGTTATTTTTATATGTTATCAAGTTTGTGTGTCTGATTTTCATATTTGTATAAATAAAGTGAAAAAAAATTTTTGCGTTAAAAAATGTTTGTTGTATAATAGTTTTGTTGAGATTTTATCTTGATAATTTAATACTTTAATTTCGGGACGTAGCGCACCCGAGCAAAGCGAATTTTAGTGCGACAGCACTTAATGAGCAAAGCGAGGGCTTAGGTGTGTGAAGTCCGAAGACAGCGAAGCGGTCAGCTTCGGTGACAAGGACGTAAGCCGTACCACAATTGAAAATTTAATACCATGTTATCGGGACGTAGCGCACGTTTTGCGCAAAGCGCAAAACAAAAAGATTCAAAAAACCAAGCTGCGCTCGAGTGATTGACAATTTAATACTTTAATTTCGGGACGTAGCGCAGCTTGGTAGCGCACCTCGCTTGGGACGAGGGGGTCGCAGGTTCAAATCCTGTCGTCCCGATTTTTTAATTTGAATTTATAATTTTCGGGATGTAGCGCACCCGAGCAAAGCGAATTTTAGTGCGACAGCACTTAATGAGCAAAGCGAGGGCTTAGGTGTGTGAAGTCCGAAGACAGCGAAGCGGTGAGCTTCGGTGGCAAGGACGTAACCGTACCACAATTGAAAATTAAATAAAAATTTCGGGATGTAGCGCAGCTTGGTAGCGCACCGTGTTCGGGTCGCGGGGGTCGCAAGTTCGAATCTTGTCATCCCGATTTTTTGTGTCTAAAATTTTAACTTTGAGGTAATTGGTTGAATGTATTCTGCTCTTACAACAGAGCGTGCATCCACAATTGGCCCAGGTGGCATAATTGACCATTTAAATTGTGCAAATTGAACCCTTTTTGCAAATTTCTCAAGCCATGCTTTTTTTTGCTCCAGAGTTATACTATGCCTTTTTTCATATAGAAATCTTTCTTTTAGCATTTGCTGAGCTGTTTGCTGTAAATTTTCAAGCCGCCAAATCACTTCATCCAAAAACTCATATGGCATAAGAGCTTCTTCTGCAAGCAAAGGTTTTCCAGTTTTAGGATTTATTGCTAATTCTGCCCCTGGGGGTTTTAGTAACACCGCTTCAGGTATTGCATTTTTAATAGGTGCATTTTTGTTCATCCATCTTGCAAGGGCAAAAAGTTTTGTCTTTGTAATGTCGCAAATTGGCGCAAAGCCTCCTGACATATCGCCATTTATCGTGGCATAGCCCATATATAGTTCTGATTTATCTGAAGTTGCAATAGGAATTGTTGATGAGAATTCATTTGAAATTCCCCATAGAATCATGGCTCTAGAGCGCGCTTGAATATTATCAAACGTAAGTGGCGCACTGTATCTGAATTCGCCCCATTTTTCTTGAATTTGCTCAAAAACGTTATCAAATGTGCGTTTTGAAGCATCGGTCATATCTTTTATAGGTATTTCAAAAAAGTTTATTCCTAAATTTTGTGCCAATTCCTTTGCATCATTTTTACTTTGTGTGCTTGTAATTTTAGATGGCATTGAAACGCCTACTACATTTTGTGCGCCCAGAGCGCAAGCAAGTAGATAAGCGCAGCATGATGAGTCTAGCCCTCCAGAAAGTCCTAAAACCGCTCTCTTAAAACCATTTTTATTGAAATAATCTTTAATTGCGTTTGTTATTGTTAAATATGAACGCTCCATGTCCCAATCATAATCAAGAGTGAATTCTTTTTGGGAATTTAGGGTTTTTTCAACCCCTTTTGGTAGGGGTTCAATCCTGTTTATTTTTGATTTATAGGGCGTTACAACAAAATAATCTTCTTCAAATGATTTTGCCCTTGCAATGAGTTCTCCATTCTTATCATAAACTCTTGATGTGCCGCAAAAAGTAATACAATCTGTACTGCCTGTTTGGTTTACATATAAAATAGGTGTTGAGTATTTTTTTGCACAGTGTGAGAGCATATTGTTTAAAAGCTGTTCCTTTTTAGCGCGAGTGGGCGAGGCTGAAAGATTTATTATAAAATCAGGTTTTTGTTCCTCTACAAGGATTTTAACAGGGTCAAATTGATACATGGGTTTTTTAAAAAATGTATCATCATTCCAGTTTTCTTCGCAAATTACAACTCCGACTTTTTGATTATTAAATTCTATAATTCTGTTTTGAGAGTCAAAAGGTGCGCTTTCGAAATATCTTCCTTCGCTGAATTCAGAGTATACAGGCAATAGTGACTTTCTCATTATTTTTTCGATTTTGCAATTTTTAATGTATGCAACTGAATTAAAATATTTTTTGCCTTTGTTTAAGTTGTTAAATTCGCAAAATCCAATAAGAACTGCAATATTACTGCACTGTTGTGCAAATTTTTCAAGATACTTAATGTTTTCCTCAACAATTAGCGGATAACGCTCTATTATATCGATTGGAGGATATCCTAATAAAAATAATTCAGGATACACAACAAGATTTATATTGTCTTTTTTTGCACGTTCAAGAAATTCAAGCGCTTTATTGTAGTTATATTCAATGTCTGCAACTATAGGATTTAGCTGCGCCAAAAGTATATTATCGTTTTGCATAACCTGATGATACTACAAACTACCTTTGTGAACAATTAAATGTAAGAGATTTTGAGTTTTAATATAATATGGTGGTGTTGTATGAAAAAATATTTAATTCTTTTGTTTTTCTTATTTGCTTTAAATCTTTCTGGATATTGCAGTAACGCTGCAACCGATGTAAAACCTGACGCAAATAAGCAGGAAAAAATGAATGAGAAACAAGAAGAAAGCATAACAGGTGCCGCAAAACCTGTAGAAAACTTTGAGTATAAGCCATGCAAGGGAGATGAAAAAACAAAAGCTTGTAAAATTGAAGATTTAATTAAAAAAGATGATAAAAACAAAGAAGAATTGCCATAATTAAATTGCTATATTATAATCAACATATAAATATGGAGATTGTAAAATGAGAAATAAAAGAGGTTTTACACTTGCTGAGCTTATGATAGTTCTTACTATTTTAGGTGTTGTGGCTGCAATTTTAACTCCGCTTGCATTTAATGCTGCGCCTGATGAGAATAAATTAAAATTCAAAAAAGCGTATTATACTCTGCAGCGTACCACTGATGCTGTTATGAACTCAGATAGTTATCCTGAGGGTGATATGAGCAAGGCGACAAATCCGGCAAAAACATTTTGTTATGCGTTTTCTGATATGCTAAATACAATGTATGACAATTGCGAAGGTACTCAAGCTCTGCAGGTTAACAGTGGTAGTGCTTTTACATATGATCCTTCTAATTCAACAACATCGCTTGATACTCTTGATAGTTATTGTACTGCAGGTCTAGTTAGTGACCCAATTACAGGCGGTGCAAATAACTTACCTAAATTTATAACTCAAGACGGTATATTCTGGTGGGGCTTTGACTATGACTTTGATGCAGTAGGCACAAAAGTTAATAATATCAGAGTTGATTATAGTGTAATTTGCGTTGATGTTGATGGCGAAGGCGGCGAAAATGCTTTTGCATTTGGTGTTAGAAACGATGGTAAAGTTATAGTTGGAAATAGAGCACGCACTTGGTTAAAAGAAGGTGCTAATTCGGTTATACATACAGAAGATGAGTAGGTGAAAAATGGAAGATATAAGAAACTTAGCAACTATAGGTATTTTTGGCGGTTCAGGATTTTACAAATTTCTTGATGATATAAAAGAGTATACAATTGAAACACCTTATGGGCTTACAAGCGACAACATTGCAATTGGTTCTGTAGCAGGAAAAAAGGTTGCGTTCATGCCTCGTCATGGAAGAAATCATCATCTCGTACCACATAAGGTAAATTACAGGGCTAATGTTTGGGCCATGAAATATATTGGTTGTAAAAAAGTTATTTCTCCTTGTGCTGCAGGCAGTTTGCAAAAACATGTAAAACCTGGAGATATTGTATTTTGCGATCAATTTGTAGATTGGACCAAGGGCAAAAGAGAAGATACATTTTTTGAAGGGCCAATTGTAACGCATGTGAGCGCTGCTGATCCATATTGTCCATATATGCGTGAAATTGCAATAAAAAGCGCTGAAAATTTAAATTTAAGTATTCATAAGACAGGTACTGTTGTTGTAATAAACGGCCCAAGATTTTCTACAAAAGCTGAAAGTAAGTTCTTCACTTCTCAAGGGTGGGAAGTAATTAACATGACGCAGTATCCTGAAGCATATCTGGTTAAAGAAATGGATATGTGCCCACTAAATATTTCGCTTATAACTGATTATGATGCAGGGCTTGTGGGTGATTGTGAACCTGTTTCACATGGTGCTGTTATGGAAGTTTTTAAAAACAATATTGCAAATTTAGAAAAATTACTAAGAGAAATTATTAAAAATGTGGATGAAAATCGACTTTGCAAGTGTAATACTACAAAAGAAGATTCACGTTTTTAAGGAGCTCTAAAATGGGTATTTCGGTAGCAATTTACAGGTTATTTGACTTAATAATGCTTTTAATGCTTATTAAGATATTCTTGACTTGGTTACCTAATATTAATTGGTACAATCAGCCTTTTAAGTTCATGAATGAATTTACTGAAATATTTTTTGCACCTTTTAGAAGAATTTTGCCGCCTTTTGGCATGCTTGACTTATCGCCTATTATAGCTTTTATAGTACTTAGGATGGTTCAGATTGCCGTATTTAAAATTCTTGCCTCGGCTGGACTATAAAATACTTGCATGCATGCTATGTGTATGGTAAAAATATATTGTTGAATTAAAAACTTAATATATTTGCCCTGGTAGCTCAGCTGCCAAGAAAGCATTTGGCTTTCGATAAATATAGCAACTGTTGCTCTATCCAGCGGCGTAATGAAAATTAAATAATCTGTGCCCTGGTAGCTCAGCTGGATAGAGCAACTGCCTTCTAAGCAGTAGGTCATGCGTTCGAATCGCATCCAGGGTAGATAATTAGAGAGCAGAAGCTCTCTTTTTTAATGCTTTTCCCTGAGCGATTCGCCCGCTGTTGTCTTTGACAACCTCCATTGAAAACTTGCCCATTGGGGCAACTTTTCAACAGAGTCCTTGTTCGAATCGCATCCAGGGTAGATAATTAGAGAGCATAAGCTCTCTTTTTTAATGTTTGTATTTGCATATTACCCATGGCCTAGTTAAAATTATTAAGTTATGTAAAGTATCAAATATGTTGATAAATGTGATTTTTACACTATATTGTAAATTAAATTTATAATTTTTTCTTCAAATTAGGCAAATAATTTTATATACAAACTTTATTTACATATAAGTATTATTTACATGAACAAGGTATTTATATGATAACATCAGCTCAAAAAGTTTCAAGAATCAAAGGAATAAGCGAAAAGAAGACAATTTTCCTTGTGGACAATAATGTAATAAGTCGTGCAAGATTAAGAAATTCAATCAGACTTTCAAATAAATATATGATTATAGGTGAATCTGAATACGATAATTACTTTGATAAAATATCGTTATTCAATCCTAATGTTTTAATTTTTTCTTCATGTTCCGACATTATAAAGAATAGCGTGCATCTGGAAAGAGTAAAAAGAGATTTTCCTTTAATTAAGTTGATAATTATCGCAAAAGAAATTGATGAAAATGAATTTTTGCACGCTGTAAATGCTGGTGTCGCTGGTTATTTTTCTATTAATACAGAACCTGATGAGCTTGTCCAATTAATTGATGATGCCATAGTTCTTGGCGCGGCTTTTGATAGGACACTTTCTAAATTTGTTTTTAGATTACTGTGTACTCTTGGTGATAAGCTAAAACCGTGTCATTTTGATAAATCTCCCGATGAGCAGTTTAATTTAACACATCGTGAACTTGAGGTTGCCTCTGTAATGTCAGAATCTTCTCAGTACAAGGATGTTGCTAAGAAATTGCATATCTCAAATGATACTGTTAAAATGCACATGTCGCATATTTATAAAAAATTGGGTGTATCAACAAAGCATGAGGCTATTTTAAAGTTGCAGAGCAAGATTTTAGAATTTAAGTTAAGTTCTACATTTTAACTTTTATGATAGAATTTTTTTATGGATAAAATAGTTGTAAATTTAATTGGCGGTGTTGGAAACCAGATGTTTCAATATGCCCTAGGCTATGTAATTTCAAAGAAAACCGGCTTTGAACTTTTGCTGGATCTGTCTGCTTATAATGACTATAAAACAAGAAACTTTGAGTTAAGTAACTTTTCTTTTGACTATAAAGTAGCGAATGTTGAGGATTTTTCTGAGCTTAATAAAAAACATTTTCTTAAAAAAACTCTTTATAAAGACAAGAAAAAGACTTTTGACTCTTCTGTTTTAAAAATTAAAAATAGTGCATACCTAAAAGGTTTTTGGCAGTCGGAGAAATATTTTCTCGATTACAGGTGTGATATTTTAAAGCTTTTTGAATTTAAGGACAAAAATTTCATTAAAAATATTGAATTATTCTCTGATGTGCAAAATTCAAACTCGGTAAGTATAAACTTGCGCCTTGGTGATTATGTAACAAATGAAGTAAATAGGCGTGTGCATTTTGTCTGTAAAAAGGAATACTATGCAAATGCGCTTAAATATATTGCGCAAAAAGTTGACAATCCAAAGTTTTTTGTTTTTTCTGATGATCTTGAGGGTGCAAAAGAATATTTACCTGATGGGCATGACTACATTTTTGCTGATACTGCAAATTGGCAAGAGGACATGTATTTTATGAGTCAGGCTAAGCACAATATCGTTGCTAACTCTTCTTTTTCATGGTGGGCAGCGTGGCTTAATCAAAATCCTGATAAGATTGTTGTTGCCCCCTCAAAATGGTTTACGGATGAGGCAAAAATAAATGACAAAGATTTTGTCCCAAAAAGTTGGGTTAAAGTTAGTGTTAATTAAGCGGTTGTTCTATGTAAATACCTTCACCACCCATATATTCAACTTGTTTGCCATCTAAATATAAATAAACAGGCTTTTTTGTATTAAAAGAATCAACAGTTAGTTTTATTTGCTTTATTCTATTTTGAATACTTTTTGTTCCGCCGCCATATTCAAAATTACGCGTTAAATTGACGATAATTTTGCCATTTTCATCTTTAAGCCACATTAATTTTACGTCATTCGGTATTTCGGAATATACACCATGGGCTGTTTCGTATTTTGTCGGGCCTTTTAATAGCTCTTGTATTGCTGCATCAAGTGTAGCGTTTTGGGTTTCTCTTTCGACGTAATGAACAGTATTTTCATCGCTCATAAAACAAATTTTCATTTTTTGTATTTGAGGTTGCTGATTTTCTTCTTTTTTAATTTGATTTAATTTTTCATACTTATCTGTTTCTTGACTAACGGTAGTTTTATTTGTATCCAGTGGCTGGTAACTTTCTTTGCCCAAAAACACGTATACATAGTAGCCTACACATATTATTAAGCAAACTATTACAGTTCTTATAAAAACACCCATATTCTACTCCGATTTAAAAACCTTTTCCATTTTTAATATATTATCTGACAAATTTGCAATTGAAACAAGTCTATTGTTAAAAATTAACATATATTTTTTGTTGTTTGACTTATTGATATTACATTTAAGCGGATTGCCGTTAATTACTTGTTTATACTGGTTTTCATTTATCTCTATTTTGTTTAGATTTAAAACATTGATTGGATTTAGTGCAAAATTTTCTATATCGGGTGATAGTTTTATAGAATCTTTTAATGTAAAATTTCCAGCTTTTATCCTTGTTAAGTCACTCATATATGCGCCACAGCCGAGTTTTTCGCCAATATCCCTTATAAGCGAGCGAATATATGTGCCTTTTGAGCAGCTGACCAAAATTTCTGCGCTATCAGGTGTATTAAAATTTAAAAGCTTTATTTTATATATTTCAACTTCGCGTGGTTTAATTTCTGGAATTTCTTTATTTTGGCGAGACAGGTCGCAAAGTTTTTTGCCGTTTATTTTTATTGCACTGTATTTGGGTGGAATTTGCAAGCTTTTGCCTTTGAATAAATCAAGAGTTTTTAAGAGTTCGTCTTTTGAAAAATCAGGCTCTTTTACAAAGGTTTTTTCACCTTCTTCATCTTCTGTTGTTGATGTGTAACCAAATTTAATTTGGGCAATGTATTCTTTGTCATCATCAAGGTATTCAAGAAGTCTTGAGGCACTACCCACAGCCACTTGGAGAACCCCTTGTGCCAGTGGGTCAAGAGTCCCTGAGTGTCCGATTTTTTTAATGTTTAAAACTTTTCTCAATTTATGTATGACATCAAAAGATGTCATACCTTTTTCTTTGTAGACATTTAAAAAATACATAGGCACCATAGAATTGTTATTTTATTTCTCCACGAGAAATTTTATCGATTAATTCTGTAATTTTAGCACCACGCTCAAGTGATTCATCCAGTATAAACAAAAGCGATGGGGTGTGTCTGAGCCTTATTCTTTGTCCAACTGCATGGCGAATTCTCGGTGTATCTTTTTCAAGTGCGGCTTTAGTCAGCTCTTTTGTTTTTTCATCACCAAAAACACTGTAGAATACTCTTGCTGCTGAGTTGTCCGGTGAAACATCAACATCGGTAATTGATACAATGCCTGCAATTTTTGGGTCTTTTATTTCAGTGCGCAAAATATCTGAAATCTCGCGCATCAAGGCTTTTCTAACTCTTTCGTTTCTTAAAGACATTTTTAATATCCTATACCAATGTCACTCTTTCAACTTCTTTTGTGGTTGAAACTTCAATTATATCACCTTCTTGGATGTCGTTGAATTTTGCAAAAGATATACCGCATTCAAAACCTGT
This sequence comes from Candidatus Gastranaerophilales bacterium, assembly GCA_944324385.1. Lineage (GTDB taxonomy): Bacteria > Cyanobacteriota > Vampirovibrionia > Gastranaerophilales > Gastranaerophilaceae > Galligastranaerophilus. The sequence goes on from CALUWD010000001.1 coordinate 17,456, forward strand.
TGCAACTTCCTTAACATCATCTTTAAAGCGTTTTAGCTGATCTATTTCACCTTTAAATATCTGTTCGCCATTTCTTATTAGTACCGCTGTTTTAGAGCGAACAATTTTGCCTTCAAGCACGTAGCAGCCTGCAATACGGTTTGTTTTGCCAACTGTAAATACTTGTCTTACTTCAGCCTTACCAAGTTCAACTTCTTCTATTTCAGGTTCAAGCAATGAAAGCATTGTTTTTTCGACGTCCTCAAGAACTTGATAGATAATATCATATTTTTTAATTTGAATCTTTTCTTTGTCAGCAGCGATAAGCGCATTTGCATCTTCTTTTACAGTAAATCCCATAATTATAGCGCCAGATGCAGATGCAAGCATAACGTCAGCTTCTGAGATATCGCCTACCCCAACGTGAATGATCTTAGGTATAATTTTTGTTGATTTAACGTTTTGAATAGCTTGAGAAACAGCTTCTGCTGAACCATGGGTGTTTGCTTTAATGATAAGATTAAGATTTTTGATTTCATCATTATTAAGTGTTTCTTTTTTAATGTGTGCAGCAGTCATTGCCTCAAGTCTTGTTGAGCGTTCTTTTTGTTTGCGCTCTTGAACAATTTGGCGCATAACTTTTTCATTTTCAACAGCTTCAAAAGTATCGCCGGCTTGTGGAACTTCATTTAATCCTAAAATTTCAACAGGTGTAGATGGACCTGCGGCCTTTACTCTTCTTCCTGAGTCATCAAGTAGTGCTCTTACTTTGCCACCGACTGTGCCAACCACAATTGAATCGCCGATTTTAAGTGTACCATTTTGAACAAGCATTGTTGCAACAGGACCCTTGCCTTTGTCAAGATTGGCTTCAATGATAACGCCAGTAGCAGGGCATTTTTCAACTGCTTTTAGCTCTTGCATATCTGCAACAAGCAAAATGTATTCTAAAAGCTCATCAATTCCTGTTTTTTGTAGTGCTGATACAGGTACACAAATGGTGTCCCCACCCCATTTTTCAGGTATCAAGCCATGTTCTGTCATTTGTTGCAGAACTCTATCTGGATCAGCGTCAGGTTTATCCATTTTATTTACTGCAACAATAATTGGAACGTTTGCTGATTTAGCGTGGTTTATGGCTTCAATTGTTTGAGGCATTACACCGTCATCCGCTGCAACAACAAGTATTGCAATATCTGTTGATTGTGCGCCGCGAGCCCTCATTTGAGTGAAAGCTTCGTGTCCGGGGGTGTCTATGAAAACTATTTTCCTGTCGTCTAGCCATACAGTGTATGCGCCTATGCTTTGAGTAATGCCGCCAACTTCAGTTGATACAATTTTGTGTTTTGAAGCGCGAATTGAGTCTAAAAGTGTTGTTTTACCATGGTCAACGTGTCCCATGATTGTAACAACGGGTGCGCGTTTAACAAGCATTTTTTCATCAGCATTTAGAAGGTATTTGTTTTTTTCTTCCTTCATTGTTTCTTCTTCTATGAATGCATCAAGGTCTTCGTCTAAAACCTCTATTTCAAAGTTTTGCGCTGCCTTTTTAGCGGTTTCTACGTCAATTGGCGAGTTAACAGTCACCATTATCCCCTGCATCATTAAGAATTTAATGATTTCAGCAGGAGTTTTTTTGATTTTATCTGATAATTCGCCTACAGTCATTGGTCTGTTGATTACTACCGATTTGACCTCTTCAACTGCTTGTGTTTCTTGAACATGTTTTTTATGTTTTGACTGAACTGCTTTTTCGAGGCTTATTCTTTCTTGTTCTTCTTCTTTGTTGTTGTAGCCTCTTTCTTTCTTTTTCTTTTTATTTCTGGAATCCTGATTTGCATAAATATCTTGAGATATTATGTGTCGCTTAATAGGAGTTCTTGAAGGTTGTTGTTCCGCTTGTTTTTTTTGTTTATCTTGTTTTTCTTCTTTTTTTGCTTTTTCTTCAGGATTTTGTGCAATTTGTTGCTTTGCAAAATTCTTTTTAGTTAGTGATGGTATATTTTCAATTTTGTTTATAGTTTGTTCTTTTTTGGGCTCTTTTTCAGGCTCGGGTTTTGTAATTTTTGCTGGAGTTGGAGCTTTTTTTGGGGCAGGGCGAACTATTTCTAACCTTGATTTTAGTTTAGGTTCTGCAACTTCAACTTTTTTAGGCTCTTGAGATGTTTTAGTTATTTCAACTTTACTTTTTACTTTTTCTTCTAACTTTTGAGGCTCGTCTTCAGCTTTTGTTTTTTGTTTTTTAACAATAAAAGCTTTTGGCTTTGCTTTTTTCTCATCTTTTTTATTATACATAGCCCTAATTTTATCAATATTTGCTTCGCTAACAGTAGCACTGTGTGATTTTAGCACAATCCCAAGTTTAGTGTTAGCCTTTTCGATAAGCTCTTTTGCTGTTGTATTAAGTTCTTTTGCGAGTTCGTGTACTCTCATTATGCTCCAATATTAACTTTTTACTACTTATACTATTATTAATAACACAAGCATAATATTTAGTACAGTTTTTTAAACTATTTTGTGAAGCTTGCTGTTATATATTCTATCATTGTCCACTGTGAGCGTATGTTTTTTCGTGCTAAAATCTGTATTTCGGCGTGACTTGCAAATAAGTCATAGGGTGGTGCAATAATTGGAATTCTTACGTTTTTTACAGTTTTATTGGGTTCGAGTGGTTTGTTTCTGTTTATTACTTTTAGTTCTGTTTCTACTATTTTACCCCCCTGTGGATTAATTAGTAATTTTATAAACAAATTATCTACAGGGTATTTTGTTCCATTTTTAATGTCAAATGATACAAAGTATTGCTTTTCACCTATTATGTATTTTCTGCTTGAGAATATTTGAAAGTTGCTTATTTCTAAATCACCTTTAAAAATATTGTTATTAATGATTTTTCTTTTAAAATTATCAAGTTTTAGACTATAAAATCTTGATTTTGAGTAATCGCCTTCCTCTTTTGTTCTTTTTATTAGCTTGTTAAGTAAACTGTTGTATATTTCAACATTTACTATTTCAGGTTTTATGTTATAAGCATCTTCAATATATCTTAGAGCTCTGTCATCATCTACGTTTTGATATATTAAGCCAAGCTTATACATAGCATGAGGGTCGGGAAAAATTTCAAGTGCATTTTCAAGCATTAAAATGGCATGGTTTGGATCGTTTTCATTTATAAATTTCTCGGCGTATTCATTATAAGCATTTGCATAGCCACCTTTTACTTTACTCTCTAGCTTTGGATCGGTATTTTTTGCATATTTTAGTGCCATTTTAAATACTTTAATTGAGTTTGCAAAGTCTTCATCTTCAAGAAAGTAATCGCCAAGTTTAGCGTAAAATCTGGCTTTTAGTTCATAGTATCTTTTATTGTTTTGTTCAGGAATTAATGATATATAACCTATGGCGTCACGGTATTCTTTTTGTGATGCGTAAAACATTGCAGCTTTATACAATGCAAAGGGATTATCGTTTGACTTTGCAAGCGCTTTCTCATAGTGAATTTGAGCATTTTGGCTGTCTTTCAAAATTTCGTACAAAAAGGCAATTTTCAGGTTTATCATGTAATCGTTTGGTTTTTGTCTTTCAAGGTAAAAAAGCTCATCAAGACTTAACCTGATGTTTGTTAGCTCTTTTATGTGAAATTCTTGTTCTTTCTTTTTTCCGACATTAAGTCGTAAGTCCAAGACCATTATTCCAACAACTATTGCAGCAATTATGATTGTCAAAAATATTGTTTTGATATATTCGGTTATTTCGTTTGTATTTTTATTCATATACTTCCTGAACTTCAAGCGAGTTAATGCATTCTAAATGTGCAAAAGCCTCGTTTATGCTGTATAGGCTACAGTTTGTCAAGACTGTTAAGTTTATTTTTAAATCTGAGCCATTTAATACTTTTTTATCCAGTTTTGTAATTCTTGTAAAATATTTTTCTATAATATTATTTATTTTTTCTGCATTTTTAATACTTGTGCTTAGTTTTATTTCTATGTTTCTGTAGTGCGATATTCTTTGTTGTATTACTCTTTTTTCAAATATTCTAATTAGAATTAAAATTGCCATGGTTGAAATTGTTGCTATTGTCGCAAGTGAAAATTCTCCTGTGCCACAGGCCATACCAACCGCTGCACACACCCACAGTGTAGCTGCGGTTGTTATTCCTAAAATATTTGTGCCGCTTCGCATAACTGTACCTGCGCCGATAAAACCAATACCTGTAATTATTTGTGCTGCAATACGTGCTGGGTCATTTGTTCCGACAAATCCTGCGACTTCTTGCATTTTAAAACCGTAAATTGAAAGAATTGTAAAAACGCATGCTCCAGTGCAGACAAGAATATGTGTGCGCAGACCTGCAAATTTTCCTGTGATTTCGCGCTCAAAACCTAGCATAAAACCAAAAAATATCGATAATCCTATGCGCGAGAGAACTAATATATTGTAGTCGCTTATAATGTTTTCCATGCTATCCTATTTAATTTCTGATTTTGGGTCTAGTATATCCCTTATTGTATCTCCTATTAAGTTAAAAGACAAAACTGCAACAAAAATTAAAAAACCAGGGGTTAAAAGCCAAGGTCTATACATTATATTTGCAAATTCTTGTGCCTCTTTTAGCATATTTCCCCAGCTTGCATCTGGTTGTTGTATGCCAAGCCCCAAAAAGCTAAGTCCGGATTCAGCTAGAATGTAACTTGGTACACTGAGCGTTATTGCAATAATTACGTAACTTGATGTCTGTGGCAATATGTGTTTTAAAATTATTCTTGTTTTTGATGCTCCTATCGAGCGTGCTGCGCGTACAAAATCCTGAGTTTTGATTGATAAAACCATTCCCCTTACAACACGAGAAAAGCCAGCCCAGCCAATTAAAGCTAAAATTACCGTTATGAGTAAAAACCTTTGTGAGCTTGTCATGCCTGATGGCAAGATGGCAGCAAGGATAATTAACAGGTAAAAGCTGGGTATAGACATAATAGCTTCTGCAAATCTCATCATAAGCATGTCTGTTTTGCCGCCTAAATATCCTGCAATACCTCCATAAATTAAGCCAATCGGGAATGAGATGAATAAAGCCAAAAATCCAATCGTTAGAGATACTTGCCCGCCATAGAGCAGTCGCGAAAAGTTGTCGCGTCCATTTATATCACAACCTAAGAGGAATAGCTCTCCGCCTTTTTCAACTCCAAAGAGATGTTTATCGGTCTTAAAAATTCCCAAAAATTTATACTCAAAACCTTTTGGAAATAATTTTATGTAATACTTTTGAGTTCTGTCTTGCACAAAGTACATTCTAAGAGTTTCTTTGTCAAATTTTCTTATGTAATTATAAGTATATGGTCTTGTTAATTTGCCCTCAGGGGTAATAAAATAAACATTTGAGGGTGGTGCATATGATAGTTTACGGTTTGAATAGTCTTTTGGATACGGTGCAATGAAATTTGCTAAAAATATTGCAAGATAAAGCCCGATTAGAATTATTGACGATAAAAGTGCAAATTTGTCCCTTGAAAATTGCTTTAAAAAGTTTTTCATCTACAGCCTCACCCTCGGATCTGTAAGTTTTAAAAGAATATCAGCTATTATGTTGCCTAAAATCAGCATAAAAGAGCCTATTACAAGGCTTGCCATAACAAGGTTTATGTCTGATTTCATAACTGCTTCAAGAATTAATCTGCCAAGCCCTGGGTATTGAAAAACATATTCAGTAAGTGCTGCACCGCTTAAAAGGGCTGCAAATTCAAAACCTAATAGGGTGACAAGGGGGTTTATGGCGTTTCTGAGCGCATGTTTAACAATAACTTTAAAAGGGCTTAGTCCTTTTGCTTTTGCAAATTTTACATAGTCACTGTCTAATACATCAAGCAGATTTGAGCGCATTTGCCTTGAAAGCCCTGCAAGAGAGATTGTAGTCAGTACCAATGTTGGTAGAAATAAATGGTGCAAAATATCTAAAATTTTTTGCCATGTATTGAAACTTGAAAAATTCGGGCATGTTAGCCCTCCTATTGGAAACCAGCCTGTTTTTTGTGCAAAAATTAATAAAAGTATTGCAAAAAAGAACGAGGGTATCGCCATACCAACGCTTGATAGAACCGTTAAAATCCTATCAAAGGAGCTTCTGTAGTTTAGTGCTGCAATGATTCCTAGGGGAATACCAATTATCCAAGTCCAAAAAATTACATTTGCAGAAAGCAGAATAGTATTAAAAGCTCTTTCTTTTATCTTAGAACTTACTTTTTCGCCACTTACTGTTGTCCCCATATTTCCCTTGATAAAGTTTTTACCCCAGATGAAATACTGTATAATTATTGGTTTATCAAGCCCGAGGCGGATTTTTTCTGCTTCAAGAGTTTGTTTTGTAATTGATGGGTTTAATTTTAATTCAGCCAAAGGGTCAACCGGTGAAAGTCTTATTAAAAAGAAACTTATAAAGGACACAATTATAATAATCGGTATCCCCTGTATTAATCTTTTTAATATATAGCTCCATATTGACATAGAATTACTCTACACTAAAATTTAAAAAATATTATTAGTCAAAAAGATTATTTAATCTTTCTTGAATTTCTTGTGGATCGATTTCTTCGGTTATTGAATTTACATCATAAGCCAGTTGATAATACTTTGCAGCTTCTATTTTTTCTCCCTTTAGGGCGTAAGCTCTGCCTAAATTGTAATAAGCAAGTGCGTAATTTGGATTTGCTTCTGCAGCGTGTTTAAAGCAATCTATGGCATTTGCAATGTGTGCTAAATCATCAAGATAAATTACACCTAAATTATTATGAGCAATATCATAATTTGGGTCATATTTAATAGAAAGTTTGTATTCTTTTATGGCTTCTGTTAAATCTCCCATACCCCAGTATAGATAGCCCATATTGCAGTGTATTTTTGCGTTATTGGGCTCTAGTTCTAAGGCTCTCCTGTATACCACCAGGGCGTTTTTGTAGTCTTCTGCATCATAAAATGCACTTCCAAGGCTTATATAAATGTCAATTTCTTTTGGTGCCAAGAGATGCGCAATGTGAAAAGATGATATCGCAGCTTGCATGTTTTTAGTTACATTTTGCTGAATGTAACCTAAAGTTTGCGCAACAAGGCTTGTCCAGTCTGCTTTCGGATTAAGTGTAATTGCGCTTTGATAATGAGAAATTGCCTCTTCGACTTCACCTTTCATAAAGTATAAGTTGGCAACATTACTGTGCAGTACTGCGTTGTTTGGATGAATAGATATAAATTTTTTGTAAGCAGTAATGGCATTATCGTAATCGCCCATTTCTTCATAAGCCTGAACAAGTCCTGAGTAAGCACTAAAACACAGTGAATCTATCCAGCGAGCCATTTTATATTCAACAATTGCTTCTTCATGTTTGCCAACAGCCCTGTAAACATCACCTAAAAGCGCGTATAAAGGTGCAAAACCAGGCATTTTATCAATAGCTTCAGAATAAATACCAATTGCCTTTTCATAGTCTTTAAGTGCGTAATATTTGTACGCATTTATAAGTTTTGGAAATACTGTAATTATTTTTGATTTATTATAAACGTTTTTTATGGCTTCTTTGTCAAATGGCAGGGTTAAAAGCGATAAGAAAAGTTCCATCCAGCTTTGTATTTTTGTTTTTGTGGATTTAAAAAGCAATGCTCTTAACAATCTGTACTTAAGATAGTGTATTCTTGATGATTTAAGCAATGTATGTTTGAGTGCTTCATTTGTTTCATCAAGTGCATCTTGGTAACAGTCCTTTTTCTTTAGAGATTGCGCTATCATATAGTGGCATTGAGCATTGTTTGCACCTTTTGTTATTGCAAGGTTAAAATAATTTATTGCCCTGTCTAATTCGCCTTTATGATAAAAGGCAAAGCCTATTTTATAATAAATTTGGGGGTCATCAATAAGGCTTTCAGCAGCTCTTTGATATTGTGTAATAGCTTCGTCTATGTACTGTTTTGCCTGATAAACATCTAAATGCCAATCCATGTACAAATCGCCAAGTCGAACACATAGAGCTGTATTTGACGGTTCATTCATAAGAACTGACTGGCAATATTCTATTGCCTTTTGAATTTGCCCGCTTCTTGTGAGTTTATTTATTTTCCTGTTTATTTCATTATTGGTCTTCAACTTTTGCTCCAATGTGTTAACCTGCATTGCTTAATGTTTTTATGCAAAAACCAGATATTTTATCTCTCTCGTAATCATTTATTTGTGTGTATTTGGCAATAAATTTTTCGCCCATGATGTTTATTATAACACTTTTGATAATTAATTCTTTACCAAAATCTTCTTCCAGTAGCTTGACTTCCACTTCATCATTTATATCTAAAACAGGCTCATCTGGCACAAATTTTATTCCGCCTGCTGAAATATCTTTCGCTGTTGCACCAATGAGTCTTTCGCCGATTTTTATAAAGAATCTGAATTCAGCTGCAGCACGAACATATTCTCTTTTTTGACCCATTGGAATTGCTTGAGCGTTTTCAATTATCAATTCTCCGTCGGTAGATGGGGCGTACATAACTAAGGAATTCATTGTTTTAATTCCTGATGAAGTGTGAACTTGCACAATAATTTCATCCCCTTCGCTAAGCGCCCAAGCGTAACTTTCAAATTCTTTTGAATAATAAATTTTTAGCCTGTCTTCTTCTGCAGTTTCAATTATACCCTCAAGTTTTTCAAACTTTGGGTTTTTAATAATTACAATTTGTCCGCGTTTTGCTTCTTTCATATTTTTTATTTTAGATTATGAGATATTTTTGTGCAAATTATTAAATAAAGTTAAAAATTCAGGTATTTTTCTGGCGCAAGTGTGCAAATTAATGACTCTTTTTCAAGTATCAACTTTGCCGCCTCGCACACGTCATTAGCGTTTACCTTATTTATCATTTCAATGAATTTATCAGAATAGTTTATACCCAGTCCCATCAGGTAATTAAACCCTTCTATTGATGCAAGTTGAGAGTTTGTTTGTGAAAAATATTCAAGCTTGCCAGTAATATTTTCTTTTGCCCCCTTTAATTCGTCTTCGCTTGGAGGATTATTCGCAAGTTTTTGCAGTTCTTCTCTAAAGCCATCAAGTGATTTTTTTATATTTTTTGGTTCAGTTGCAATGTAAAAACTAAAAATTGCCGATTTGTAGAGAGTTTCGTAGCTGCTCCTTACTGTGTAAGCCAGTCCTTGCTTGTCCCTTAGTTCTACAAAAAGCCTTGAGCTCAAGCCTGATGAACCTAAAATGTTGTTCATTACAGAGATTTTTGGGTAAAGTTCGCTTTCTACATTTGGCACGATAAAACCTTGAAAAACTTGTGCTTGATTTAAGTCATTTTTTGAAATTTTTAATATTTCAACATTTTTTTCTTTTGGTGTAAATTTTTCAAATTTTTGAATATTTGAGGCTACTTTGTTTGATTTCATAAAATCAAAATTTTGCGCAAAATAGCTTGCAAGATTTTGATTATCTTTTATATCCCCTGCTATTGACAAAACTTTTCTTGAATTAAGAATTTGTTTGTGTACTTCAAAAATGTCTTCTATTTTAATTTTGTCAAGTTCTTCAAGGGTTTTGGATGCTGTATTTGAGTAACAATGTCCTTCAAAAAGTCTTCTTATAAAGGCATCTGAGGCTAAAATTCTGGGGTTGTCCAAATCTGCTTTTATTTCCCCCTTCATTTTGAATTTTTCTTTTTCAAATTCTTCAAAAGTTGAGTTTAAAATTATATCTTTTGCGTAATTCATTGCAAGTTCAAAATCTTCATTTAAAAATAAAAAACTTACTTTTAAATAGTCTTGTTTTGCTTTTATGGAAACATCAATGCAGTTGTTTTCAAGCTCTGTCGCTAGTGTTTTTGCATCTTTTGTCTTTGTACCCTGTAAAAGTAATTTTGCAAAAAGCCCGTAAATACCAGAAAACTTTTCTTGCTCATCTATCCCAAAATAAAAGCAGACAGAGGTTCTTGGGGTGTTTTTCTTATTGTTTATTATTATATCGATATCATTTTTAATTATATGTTCCATTTTTAGTTATCTCCTTTCGGGAGTAATGTGCTGATTGAACAAATGTTTTTGTTTAGGTATTTTGCTGCGATTTCACTCAGGTAATTTGTATCAATTTCATCAAGTGTTTTAAGGTAATTTTGTGCAGGTTTTAAATCTTCACACACTGTCATATAGTAGCCGATTGAATCTGCAATATCTGATACTGTTTCAGCATCTTGTGCAAAATTAACTTTAGCCCTTTTCTTGGCTTTTTTAAGTTCGTCTTCGGTTATGTTTGCCAACTTATCGAGTTCTTGTTTGATTTCTTCTATAAATTCATCTTTTTTAGTAGGGTCAAAAACTGCTTCTATAAAGAAATTATCCCCATCTTTAAATTGATAATGACAAGTTTCAATTTGATAAACATAAGGTTCTTTTACGCTTTCAATAAATTTCGAGTTCAGTCTTGAACTTTTGCCTTCACCAAGAATATTTGAAAGTATATTAAGAGCGATTGTTTCTTTTAGGTTTTTTGCGCTGTCGCATAGAAATCCGACCATAAGGTAGCCTGTATTAACATCTCCCTTTTGCTCAATATATTGCGGGTTTTTAATTGTTATCTCAGGAATTTTCTCGTCTGTTGCGCATTTTTCAATGTTTGAAAAATCTTTGAATTTAAATTCTTTTTCAAGTTTTTCTAAAATTTCTTCGTTTTTAAAGTCTCCAACAACAACGGTTGTAAGGTTATCTGGAGTGTAGAATGTTTCATAATATCGCATTACTTCATCGCGCGGAATTGAGGCAATTATTTCTCCTGTTCCTATTACTTCCCGCTTGTAGGGATGTTTTTCATACATTGCTTCATTTAGTGCAGAGTAGACTTTTCGCCAGTTATTGTCTTTGCCCATTCTGATTTCTTCAATAACAACATACCTTTCGCGCTTTTGCTCAGGAATTTCGCCATTAAAATCAAAAGCAGGACCAACTTCATCTTCAGGAATAATCGGGTCAACTATCATATCCGCATGCATGTGTAATGCTGTGTCAAATGAGCGTTTTGGGATTGTTACATAGTAATATGTGTAATCTTTCCAAGTTGCAGCGTTTATTATAGCGCCTTTCGATTCAAGCGTTCTGTCAAACACTCCAGCTTTATATTTTGTCGTTCCTTTAAACATTAGGTGTTCTAAAAAGTGTGATACGCCGTTGTTTTCGGAATTTTCGTTAATTGAGCCTGTTTTTACCCAAGTGCTAATATTTGCCATATGACTGTCTTTTTTTGCAATTACTATCTTGTGTCCGTTTGGATAGGTATAAATGCTCACAGGCTCCGATAAGTACGGATAATTAATTTCTTCTTTTGTTTTATAATTTGGCATATTTCCTCTTATTCTGTTATGTCTGGGCGCAATTTTGCAGCACCTTTTAGGTATTGATGTTTAATTTCTTTTTGATTTTTTGTTGTATTAACGCATATTAGTGCCCTTAAACACATTTTAATTGCGCCATCGACGTCCATTTCTCGATAACACATCATAGGTACGTTTTCAAAACCGCAGTACTCGCGCGCGTATTTTGCCGGAAAATCCGCGTTAATGTCTGATGTTACTGTAAAAATTGCAAATGCAATATTTTCTATTTCAACGTTATTCTTATCTAAAATTGTGTCAACAAGCTCAACTGTTGCCTCTTTTATTGATTTTTTGTCATTACTCTCAAGGGTTATGGCCCCTCTAATTCCGCGTGTTAACATAGTTCAAAGATATCTCCGGTCTTAATTTTTGCCCCTAAACTCCAGCTAAATGCGCTCATTTCACCTTTGCCCTCAGGTTTTACACTTATTAAAAGTATTGCTTTGTCTGCGCAACATACGCAAATTCCGTTTTTATCAACACTTAGGACTTCCCCATATTTAGCTTTTTTGTCTGTGTCTATAACTTTTGTTTTTAAGACTTTAACGAGTTTGCCGTTAAACTTTGTATGACAAGTGTTTATGGTATGCATAGCACGAATTTTATCGTGAATTTTTTTTGCGCTTTGAGACCAGTCAATATTTTTATCTTCTTTTTTAATTTTTTTGGTAAAAGTTGCTTTTTCCTCTTGTTGTTTTATCGGGTCTAAAGTGTTATTGTATATGCCTTTTAGGGTTTTATCGAGTAATTGTGGCGAAAGATTTGAAATTTTTTCCATAAGTTCTGGAGTGTTAATTTCATCATCCAGTGGAATTTCTTGTTGCAAACAAATATCCCCTGCATCAAGTTCAAGCACTGTTTTCATTGTAGTAATGCCTGTCTTTTCTTCACCATTCAAAATAGCTTCACATATTGGGTTTGCACCTCGATAACAGGGTAAAAGTGAGGCATGCAGGTTAATTGTAGCAAATTTTGGTATATCAATGACCTCTTGAGAAAGAATTTGGCCAAAGGCAAAAGTAATAAAAAAATCACAATTGTATGATTTTAATTTTTGAATAATTTCAGGTTCTTTAGAGATTTTTTGAGGTTCAAGAACTTCAATGTTATTTTCTAGTGCTATTGTTTTAATTTTGCTCTGCACTATTTTTTTGCCACGGTTAGACGGCTTTGGCGGTTGAGTCACAAGCGCGCAAACTTCGTAGTCTTTTGACTCTATAAAATATTTAAATGATTCTATTGCTATTTCAGGTGTTGCAAAAAAGGCTATTTTCATTCTTTGTTTACACTCTCTTGTTTTAAAATTTCTTCCTCAAGCTCAGGCTCGTCAAGTATTTTATCTTGTTCGATTGATGGTAAATCATTTTGCCTTAATACTTCTATGGCGTCAAAAATATTTCTTGAGTGGTCTATAAATAAAATGCCATCCAAGTGGTCGTACTCGTGCTGTATTGCTCTTGCAAGCAGTTCGCCGTCTTTTGCCTCCATAATAAACGGTCTGCCATTTAAATCCAGTGCTTTTACCATAATGTTTTTGTAGCGTCTGACATCAACATATGCCTTTGGAAAACTTAAACAGCCCTCATTACTTTTTATTGCGCCACTTTTTTTAATAATTTTAGGGTTAATAAAAACAATAGGATTTAACGGTTCATCATCTTGCGAAACATCTATCACAAACATCCTTATGTTTTCGCCAACTTGAGGTGCTGCAAGCCCGACACCGTTATTTGCATACATTGTGTCAATCATGTTTTCAGCAAGAATTCTAATCTTTTTTGAAACTTTTGATACTTCCTTTGATTTTTTCCGAAGTATTTCATCTCCGTATTTTAAAATTTTTAATATAGCCATAATTTTATATTACCACAACTTTAATTTTTTGAAAAAGTAATATATAATATGTATTATAAGGAGAATTTTGAATGAAAAAGATTTTAGTTTTTGCTTTAGCATTAGTTTTTGTCGCAAGTGCTCCTGTACTTGCTCGCACTAAGTATGATAAATATGGTCACAAAATTACACCACAAAAGAAAACAAAAGTTCAAGCTGCTGCAAAGGTTCAAAATAAAAATAACCAAGTTGACCCTGAAATGAAAATGCGTCCTGAGCAAATGCAACAAACTCAAACTGAAGTTAAAAAAGAAGAAAAAGTGAAAGAAAAGACAATGAAAGATGCCCGCGGAAGAAGCATGGGCAAGGTTGTCCGCGATGGTGATAGTAATAACTTTACCATGTATGACCAACGTGGTCGCAAAATGGGCAGTTACGTTGAAGATGAAAATGGAAACGGTAAATACTACGACATTCGCGGCCGTGAAATCTCTCGCTCAAGCAGACAAACTCAGGATATTAAGTAGTTATATTACTCCATATTTCTTACCGATTTTTGTGATTATTTCTACTGCTTTGTCTATTTGAGCATGTGTTAAATCTTTCATAATACATAATCTTATTCTGCAGTCCTTTCTTCTTACTGCAGGGTAAGTTACAACATTTGTGTAAACTCCGCTTAGCCTCAAGTCTTCATGCATTTTAAATAATGTCGGCTCATCCCCTATTATTATTGGCACTATGCCAGATTGAGAATTTCCTGTATTAAAACCTGCTTTATTTAATTTATCTTTTATGTAATTTATATTTGCCCACAGTTCTTTTCTGCCTGCTCTGTCGTGCTCAAGTAGTTTAAATATTTCATTTAGCCCTGCAACTATTGGTGCAGGTAATGCAGTTGAAAAGAAATAACTTCTTGCGTAATGCCTTAAATATTGTGCTATTTTTCTACTTGTTGCGCAGTATCCGCCTACTGCTCCTGCTGTTTTACTTAGCATACCAACATTCAAGTGTATTCTGTTTTCAACACCGTATATTTGCGCTGTTCCTCTGCCACTTGAGCCTACAATGCCTAAGCCATGTGCGTCATCAACCATGACTTTTGCACCGTAAAATTCTGCTAAGTCGCAAATTTTATCTAACTGTGCAACATCCCCATACATTGAAAACACGCCATCTGTAATAATAAGCTTTGCGGCGTTTGTATTTTTTAGCTTTTGTAAGATTCTCTCTAATGCTCTTATGTCATTATGCGGGTAGACCCTTAAATCTGCGCCTGACAATTTTGAACTGTCAAATATTGATGCATGGTTTGCACTGTCGTTAATAATTATATCTCCACTTGAGCATAATGCAGAGATTACACCTATGTTTGTTCCGTATCCGCTGGGAAATAGCACTGCGTCTTCTGTGTTATAGAAATTTGCAATTCTTTTTTCAAGTTCTTTATGCATGTCAGTAATACCTGCATAGACTGAAACTGCGCCCATTCCATAGCCGAATTTTTCAATAGCTCGAATTGCTGCTTCGCAAACTTTTTTGTTTGTAGTGAGGTTTAAATATGAATTTGAGCCAAGCATTATAACTTTATGTTCGCAGCCGCTTTTTTCTTTAATTTTAACTTCAGGTGAAGTTTTTTCACTAAGGCGTATACCGAGTCCTTCACTGCCTGTCATAACTCCGCTTGATAAAACTTTATCTAGTCCTTCTGTTTTTTCAAATAAGTCAGCACCTTCTTGTGTGTATAAAAAATCCTCAAATTTCATTAAACCTATCCTCCTTGTAATAATGAATAAGTTTATAGTTTTTGTTTTTTTCTTTCAATTACCAAGGAAGATATGTACATGTGGACTTGTATCATGAAGTAATAAGTTCTATGTATCTGTTGTTAAAATCGCCGTTTTGAGCTCTTTCTTTTAAAATTGCCATTGCTTTGGCATCTGAGAAAGCTTCTTTGTAAGCCCTTTTTTGTTTTAGCGCGCTCCAAATGTCTGCTATTTGTAAGATTTGCACCATTGAGGGATTATTTTTGTCATATGCATGATGATTTTTAACTAAATTTAGCATTTGCCCTTTTGCGCCTGCATTTTTTAATATTTCATAGCTTAGGGCTGCATGTCTGTCTACAACTTCTCTTTCGCTTGCGTTAAGTTTTCCTTTTTTATTCAGTATCTTCTCTGGTATATAAGCTTTTCCTATATCATGCAACAGTGCTGCTTTTTTCATTGTCATATAGTTTTCTTGTGTAAAATTTTCTCCGGAATTTTGCATGATTTTTAACGCTGTTTTGTAAGTTGGTATAAAATGACCATTGATTTCTGATGTTACATTTTTTGGGTATATTTCTATATTTCTTGCGTTTTTATCAATTTGAGCAGCAAGATCTGGATTTTGCTTTATTATTTCCTTTAAAAGTCCCGCATTTGCGTATTTGCCGATAAGTTGCGATGGCATTGTTTGTGCCAGATAATCATCGGCAATTAGATAAATAGGGTTTTGTAAACGGGCTCTAATTGGCGCTTTTTTGCAAAATGTATCTTGTGCTATTGAGTTATTATGATAAAAATTTTGCCTAAGATTTATCTTGTCTGCGCTGTTAATATTTTGCGCAGCAAAAATTTTTCCTATGTTCACTTCTTCTATTCCACACACTAACTATGTATTAATAAAAACATTTTTTAAGTCAAAATTGCACAAATGTTAAGTTTGTAAAGTACTTATTTCATTGTTATATAACACTTGTGTCTTATTGATATTTTTATTTATTATTTTTTGTCAATTTTTTTTGAATGTTATTTTTTATAAATTTAACACATGTTTTATTGAAAGAGAGGATTGTATGACTTCTAATTATAGCAAGTACGATATGTTTGCTGCGTATAGAAACCCAGACCGCATTGGTAATATGATTCAAAATAAAATTTCAAATATTACTGAAAATGAATTTCTTTTTCCAAATGTTGATTATTCCCATGCGTACGATGATTTAATTGAAAAGTACTCAGATTTGTTTGATGGCAGCAGTAATTCTACTGAAGAAACCGATGGCGACGGACAAAACGTTGATGGAGAAAATAATAGCGAGGGCGCTGAAGGAACTGAAGATGGCAAAGCTACCGAAGGAGGAACTGAAGATGGCAAAGCTACCGAAGGAGGAACTGAAGATGGCAAAGCTACCGAAGGAGGAACTGAAGAAGGAACAATTGCAACTGAGGAGCAAATGGAAGAACTGCGAGAAGCCTATGAGCAAGTCGAAGATGAGCAAGGCTGGCTTGGTAAAGCTTGGAATGGTGTTAAAAATTTCTTTGGACACAGTAATGGTTCAGATGCTGTAGAGGAAGTTTTAGATAAAGCCGAAAACGGTGAAGTTACATACGAAGAAGCTGTTGAAAAATTAAATACTTATTCTTCAAAACAAGGCTCATTCGTTGATACTTTTGCAAACGTGACTTCAGGCCTAGCTGTTGCGCTTGGTGCTGTATTTTCCCCATTTAGCTTTGGTGCAACTTTAGCTATTGGTACAGCTGCAGGTGCTGCAATGAAAGTTGGAATTAAGGCATCAGACAAAGCGACAAATGATGTCGAAGGGGATTATAAATTAAAAGACTTTGCAAAAGATGGTTTAACTGGCGCTGTTAGTTCTGCTGTTACTGTTGCAACGGCAGGTATTGGTAGTACTGGTATTAATTTAGCAAAAGAAGGTGGCAAAGTTGCAATTAAGCAGGTAGCTGTTGAAGGTGCAAAAGCAGGTGCTAAGGCAGGTGCAATAGATGGTGGTGTTATGAGTGCTACAAATTATATTGCAGATGCTGCATTTGACGATGAGGAATTTAGTATTGGCGGACTTGCTAGTACTACACTAACAGGTACCGTAGGGGGTGCAGCAACCGGTGGCGTTGTAGGTGGTGTTGCATCGAGCCTAACTGCCCTTAAGGTCAATAAAAGTGCGGGTTCTTCAAAAGCTGCAAGTGAACTCTTTGAAGAAGCAAGCAATGAGACAGCTGATCAGACTACAAAAAATACTGCAAGGGAAGCTAGTGAGCAAACTATAAAAGATGTATCTAAGGGAACAACCGAGCAGGCTGCAGAAAATGCTGTGCAAGAAAATATTTTAACAGGAAAACAAAGGAAACAAGTTTATAAATCTAATGGAAAAGTGGCAAAAACACAGGTACAAAGAAATACTGTATTAAAAAACAAAGTTGAAAATAAAGAAATTTTAAATTTGCAAGATGCCTATAAGGCTGGTTTTGATGAGTCTGAAATTAGAGCGGCAGGTCTGTATAATAAGCTTGAAAAGGCAGGTACAACTGCAAAAGCTGCTGATGATATTTTGCAAAATAGTACCGAGCAGGTTGCAACCCAAGGGGAAATAGATACAAGTGGGGAATCCTTAAAAAGTATTTCAGGTAAGATTAAGAAAACAACAAGAGCAAAAACTGCCATTACAAAAAGAGCTAAAAATTTAGCATCAAATGCTAAGAATTTAGCAAATATGACCCCAGTCGAGATGAAAGATGCTATTGCTGGTAAGGCTGGTGCTACAAAACAAGAATTTGTCGACGCATACAAATTGTTACAAGACACAGATGAATATAAAACAAATTTATTGTTCAGAAGTGTATTGGATAAAGCTTATGATACGATAGATTCGTAGTCTTGCATAAATGTTTTAATACACCACTCATTTTTTTGAGTGGTGTATTTTTGTTAAGTTTTGTAAACACCTGTAAAGCAAGTCAGAGAGGCTATTTTAGAATTATTTATTAATTTAATGTCAATTTTTTAATGTAAATTTTTTTTATTTATATACGAGGAAAATTACTAAGGAGAGATTAATGTCATCAAATCAGGGAACTACATCAGTTAATACCTTCACTGATAATAAGGTAATCGAATTTTCAAATGGGCAAAATAGTTCAATTGCATTGTCGCAAGACAATTCTAATGTAATTATTTTTGGCAACGATTCAAATTCATTATCAAATTTAAATACTGATTATTCAAGCCCTTATGACAGCGTTTTGATGATAATTCAAGTACTACAAGCAATAATTCTTCAGTGCAAAATTACATGTCTAATATAAACGCGTTTGCAGGTTATGAAAATACTTCCTCTTTGTTTGATGACATAGATTATTCTGCACCATATAATAAAGTTTTGGATAATTTCTTTGCTAGTATTTCAAAGTCTGATGAAGGAAAACAAACCGAAGGAGCCGAAGGCGCGGAAGGTGCCAATGAAGAAGAAAAGACAGAAGAAACTAAAGAAGAAGAAAAGACAGAAGAAACTAAAGAAGAAGAAAAGACAGAAGAAACTAAAGAAGAATCGGAAACTGAATATACTGAAGAAGAACAAATTGCTATATACAATGCAGTAGAAGATATACTTGACGCCAGCGTAAGAATGTCTGGTACAGATGAAAAATCTTTAGTGGATGTTTTATCTGATGAAAACTTATCACCTAAGCTTATGAAAGCAGTTCAAGAAGAACTAACAAATCAAGGTTATGATATTTTTGACATAATAAGAAGTGAAACCTCAGGTTCTACTGAAGATGTTCTTGAAGGTTACGCACTTGCAAAATTGGGCGGTAAAACAAAAGAAACCAAAACAGAGCTAGAATCATATGAAAAATACGAAAATATGAACAAAGATTCTGTTGAGTACCAAAAATATATAAGAAATTGCATGAGTTTATTTAGGCAGGCTGTAAATGGCCCAGGAACAGATGAAAAGGTTTTAACTTATATTATGAGTTTACCTGAGGATATTCGTTCAGATGTTGAAGCAAAATATAATGAAAAGTATTCTGACGAGCGCGATTTTATGCAAAGAGGCAAAGATGAAACAGGAGGTTTAATACATACTGAATTTTATAATTAGATATGCCAAAAAAAATATTTTAATTGTATAATACTCCTTGTATAAGGAGTATTTTTTATGATTGAAATGAGAGTTATGGGAATTGCACTTGATACCAGAAGTGGTTCACCCATAGTTGTATTAAACGACCTTGAAAACAGACGTGCTTTGCCTATTTGGATAGGTTCAGCTGAAGCCAGCTCTATTATTAGAAAAATTGAAAATATACCATCAACAAGACCTATGACCCATGATTTATTTTTAAGTTTTTCAGAGTCAACAGGTTATGAAATAACAAAGATTGAGATAAATGATGTTGATGAGCAGACATATTTTTCAACAATTTATCTGTATAATTCAAATCTTGATAAAGAAGCACAAATTGACGCTAGACCCTCTGATGCTATTGCTATAGCAATTAGGGCTGAGGTGCCGATTTACGTTACTGAGGCGGTTTTGGCTTCTGGAGTTGTTTCGACTGATACTCAAAAAGACGAAGAAGAAGCGGCTGAATTTAAAAACTTTATAAAGGACATAAAACCTTCAGATTTTGAAAAAATGTTGAAAAATAACTTTGAGTCTGATCAGTAGTCATTTTGTATATAGTTTTTGATTTCTTTAATATCAAGAATTATCGTATTTAAAATCTCGCACAGACTGATTTTGTGCTCTCTAAAGGTAAAACTCGAGCGCAAGAATTCTTTTTGCAATGTTTTTAATCCAATAAAATTTCGAGTTGCAAAATTTTGATATTTCATAGTAGAATATTAATAATCAGATAAAAAAAGGCAATATTAATGGGTAAAGTTACTAAAGAAATGGGTATTATAGAGATTGTGCAAAATCATCCTGAAAGTTTGGAAGTTTTTGCAAAGTATGGTCTTGGCTGCATTGGTTGCGCTGCTGCAAGATTTGAAAACTTGGAAGCTGGTGCTAAAGTTCATGGTGTTGACCCTGAACAAATGGTTGCAGAAATTAATGAGTTAATTGAAAAAAACAGCTAGACAATAAAATATTTTTATATTAGAATAAAAAAGCTCGAATGAGCTTAAGCCCTGGTGGTGGAATCGGTAGACACGTTGGACTTAAAATCCAATGGGGCTAATAACCTCGTGCCAGTTCAAGTCTGGCCCAGGGCACCATAAAACCCGCTATTCGCGGGTTTTTTATTTTTTATATAACTTTAGATAATGTCGCTGTTTATTAACTCGTCTTTAATTTTATCTAAACCGGTTTTTATTATTCTTGAAATCCTTGAAGGAGAAATTGAAAACTCGTCAGATAATTCGTGCAGTTTTTTTTCTTGGAAAAACTTTGACTCAATAAGTTCTCTTTCGCGCCTTGGTAAATTAGAAATAGCTTTTTTAATTGCGTTTGAAATCTGTTGAAACTCGTATGATTCTTCAGGATTTTTTCTTGCATCCTTCACTTCAAAAGGTACATCATTTTCCAGCATGTCATCCGTTGAGATTATAGTTTTATATATGGCTTCTCTTATCTCGTTTGCCTGTTCTTTGGTTGTATTTTGTTTTACACCGTGCCAACGATAACGACGCCTCAACTCGTTTCTAATTGCCCACTTTATGGCAGTTGATATATAAGAATCGTTATATAAATCTTTTTTTTCTTCTGAACACAGTATATTTACTGTCTGTATGCCAATGTTAATAAGTTCGTCAAATTCAATTAAATGTTGTGAAGATACGCTTTTGTATTCTACCTTGGCTATTTTATTTATAAGGTCAAGATAGCTCCTCAACTTAGCGTTCTTTTCAATTTTTTGTTTTATGTTTTCCATCTTGTCTACCAGAGTAAATATAATAACAAAAAAAGTTCATTTGTCATTATTATTTTACAAAATTTTAATATATTTTTTTAATAATGTCTGTATATACTTATATATATTGCTATATACCAACTTTACAATTTTAACATTTATTGTTGACTGTAGGTTTTTTTTAATGTAAAGTTGTTTTGTACCCAAGACAGTCGGCGCCTTGGCTTAATATCCGACCCAGGTAACAGAAAAGTTTAATATGCTCTTTTGTTATTGTTTTGCGTGTACATAGTCGCAAAACTTTTTAGTATTTGCGCATACCCTTTAGAAAGGAGCACAATAAATGTCAACAAAGGCTTTTAAGAACGAAAAAATCGAATATTTTAAAAAGCAGTTTGAACAAGCTAAAGTTGCAGTTATTACTGATTACAGAGGTCTTTCTGTTGAAGAAATTACTGAACTTCGCCGTGAATTGCAAAAACAAAATGCCGATTATACCGTTACAAAAAACACTTTGTGTAAAATTGCTTCTAAAGGTACAAATTTTGAAGTTGTTGAAAGCTTGCTTGAAGGCCCTAAGGCTATTGCTTTTGGTTTTGGCGATGAAGTAAGCGCAGCTAAAGTTGTAGCTAAATTTATCAAAGAAAACAAAAAAGGTGAAATCACTGGCGCTGTTTTAGATGGTAAATTATTAAGTGCACAAGAAGCACAACAACTTGCAAAAATGCCTTCAAAAGAAGAACTTTACGCAAAAATTCTTGGCTCTATCAACTCACCAGCTTCTGGCATTGTTTACAGCGTAAATGGTGTTATGAGCGCGTTAGTTAGAGCAATTGACGCTGTTGCAAAACAAAAAGCGTAAACAATTAATTGTAAACACTAAATTATTATTGAAAGGATAACAAAATGAGCAACGTAGAAACAATTTTAGAATCTATTGAAAAATTAACTCTTATCGAAGCAGCTGAATTAGTAAAAGCTATGGAAGAAAAATTTGGCGTATCTGCAGCAGCTCCTGTAGCAGTTGCAGCAGCAGCTCCAGCAGCAGGCGCAGCAGAAGCAGGTGCTGAAGAAGCTTCTGAAGTAACAGTTGTATTAGCATCAGCTGGCGCTAACAAAATTCCAGTACTTAAAATCGTTCGTGAAATCACTGGCCTTGGCTTAAAAGAAGCTAAAGACTTAGTTGATGGCGCTCCAAAACCAATCAAAGAAAACGTTAAAAAAGAAGAAGCTGCTGAAATGAAGAAAAAACTTGAAGAAGCAGGCGCTACTGTTGAATTGAAATAGTAAAGCTTTTATAAGTTTTAAAAAGCGGATGAATTTCATCCGCTTTTTTTGTTTCCTTTTTCTTTTTTTGTGCAACAATAATCTTATGAGCGAAAATAAAGACAAAAAAATAAAAGTTGCATTCCCTCACATGGGAACAATTTACATTGCTTGGGCGGCAGCGTTAAAAAAAATGGGCATTGAGCCTTATATCCCTCCTTATACAAGTAAAAAAACCCTATCATTGGGTACAAAAAATTCTCCTGAGGCTATTTGCTTGCCTTATAAGCTTATATTGGGCAATTTTATTGAAGCAATTGAAGGTGGGGCGGATTATGTTGCAATGATTTCTTCCCCCGGGATTTGCAGGCTTGGTGAATATGGAAAAAGCATTAAAGGTGTGCTTGAAGATATGGGCTATCATGCAAACTATATCGAGCTTTCACTGTATGATGGCTTTCGCGGAATGTATGATTTTTTAGTTAATCTTACCGGTTCAAAAGATATTGTAAGAATTATCCGCGCTATAAATATTGCTGTTAGAAAAGTTTTTGCAATGGATGAATTGCAAAGTTTTCTATCTTACCATAGAGCGCGTGAAATAAACTTTGGTGACAGCGAAAAAGCTCATAAGCGTGCGCTGAAGTACATTATGGAGGCGAACACCTCACATGAATTAAAAAAAGCTTTAAAAAAAGGCTTGGCTGAAATTTCAAATGTTAAAATTGACCCTAATAGAGATGTTTTGAGGGTAGATTTAACCGGCGAGATTTTTCTTGTTTTAGACAGTTTTTCTAATCAAAATATAGAGCGCGAACTGGGTAAATTAGGTGTACAAGTCCGCCGTAGTCTTACTGTTAGCGGATTTTTAAAAGACGCAATAGTTCCAAAAATGTGTAAACGTGGCGAAACTCACTTGGAACGTGCCTATAGAATGGCAAAACCATATTTAATGCGCGATATCGGTGGTGACGCACTTGAGTGCATTAGCGATGTTATGTATGCTCAAGAAAAAGGCACAGACGGTCTTATTCACGTATCGCCTTTTACTTGCATGCCTGAAATTATGTCACAAAATATTTTTCCAAAAATGCGTGAAGATGTTAACTTGCCAATTTTAAGTTTAATAATGGATGAACAAACTGGAAAAGCAGGTTACATTACCCGTCTTGAGGCATTTGTTGACTTAATGCGCAGAAAAAAACGTCGCAATGCTATACAAAATCAACCTAAAGAGCCAGTCGCAAAATAAATTAGACAAAGTGCGATTATATCTTTTTCGTAATGTGATATAATTTTTCTATGCAACAAAAACCAATTCTTGAAATTAAAAACTTTTCTCTTGGAATTGAAATTGACAATATTACATACCCTATTTTAAAAAATGTCAATTTTTCATTTTTCAAGGGTAAAATTCACGCTATAGTTGGTGAATCGGGCTGCGGGAAGACTATGAGCGTGATGAGTGTTTTAAAATTGTTGCCCAAGGGTGCAAGGGTTTTGGGCGGTAAAATTATCTATGATAACAATAATATTCTTGACTATAACGAAAAGCAAATGCGTCAAATACGTGGTAGGAAAATTGCTCTTATTCCACAAGACCCTATGACCAGCCTAAATCCTTTATA
The DNA here is from genome assembly GCA_944324385.1 of Candidatus Gastranaerophilales bacterium. Taxonomy (GTDB): domain Bacteria; phylum Cyanobacteriota; class Vampirovibrionia; order Gastranaerophilales; family Gastranaerophilaceae; genus Galligastranaerophilus. The sequence continues at coordinate 41,196 of CALUWD010000001.1, forward strand.
TACTATTGAAAATCAGCTTTTAGAAGTTGTCATGTTGCATAATGACGTTTCAAAAGATGAAGCTTTAAAAATTGCTATTAAAACCCTTGAAAGCGTTGAGTTTAAAGACGCTAAAAACAGGATTAAATCATACCCACATGAGCTTTCAGGTGGAATGAAACAAAGAGTGATAATTGCAATGGCATTAGCCGCTAAAGCAGATATTTTAATTGCAGACGAGCCTACAACGGCACTTGATGTTACAATACAAGCTCAAATTCTGAAATTGTTGGAAAAAATAAAGTATCAGGGCAAAACAATTATACTAATCACACATGACTTAGGCGTTGTAGCCCAATACAGCGATGATATATCAATTATGTATTTAGGTTCAATAGTTGAGCGTGCAAATACTAGTGAACTTTTTAAAAATCCTCATCATCCTTATACTAAAGCTCTTATTGAGGCTCTGCCCGTTAAAAAGGGTAAAAAATTAAAAAATATAAAAGGTCAGCCTGCGCCAATAACTGAGTATATTCAGGGCTGTCAATTTAATCCAAGGTGCGAGAGAGCAGATGATTTTTGCACTTCTAAAATGCCTGAGATTAAAAATATTTCAAATTCTTCCGTTGCGTGTCATCATCCTTATTAGTTGATTATTTTTTTTGTTTATATTAACCTTTTATTGTAAGGTTTATTTTAAATTCGTATGGTAGTTATACCAGCCCGCGCCAATAGGGGTAGAAAATTAAACCTTGAGTGGTAAAAATTGAAAGGACAAAAACTATGGCAGTAGCAACATTAGTTGAATTACTAGATGCAGGTGTACACTTTGGTCACCAAACACAAAAATGGAACCCAAAAATGAAACCATTTATTTTTGGTGCTAAAAACGGTATTTACATTCTTGATTTAAGAAAAACATCTGATAAATTAGATGAAGCTTACGAAGCAGTCAGAGAAATGGCTGCAAGAGGCAGAAATATTCTTTTTGTAGGTACTAAAAAGCAAGCAATGGATGTTATAGCTCAAGAAGCAACTCGTGCTGGTGCATACTATGTTAACCGCAGATGGTTAGGCGGTATGATGACTAACTTTGAAACAATCAGAGGTAGAGTTAACAAATTAAGAGAACTTGAATCTTTTATGGAATCAGGTCATGCGCAAAAATTACCTAAAAAAGAAGTTGCTCAATTGAACAGACAACTTGCAAAACTTTCTAAAACATTAGGCGGTATCAAAGAAATGAAAGGTATGCCTGATATGCTTTTTGTAGTTGACCAAAAGAAAGAATTAATCGCAATTCAAGAAGCTAATAAATTAAACATTCCGGTAATCTGTCTTGCAGATACAAATGCTGATCCTGATGGTATTGACTATATCATCCCAGGTAATGATGATGCTTTGCGCTCAATTAAACTTGTGGCTTCAAAACTTGCTGATGCAATTTTAGAAGGCAAAGAATTAAGACAAAATAAAGCTGCTGAAGGTAAAAAAATTGAGAAAATCGAAGCAGCAGATGCTAATGTTACAGCTGAATAAAAAAGGAGTAAAACTATGGAAATAAAAGCCTCTATGGTAAAAGAACTCAGAGATAAAACAGGCGCTGGTATGATGGATGCTAAAAAGGCTCTTGTTGAAGCTCAGGGTGATATGGAAAAAGCAGCAGAACTTTTAAGACAAAAAGGTATTGCTTCTGCTGATAAAAAAATGGGCAGAATTGCAGCAGAAGGTGCTGTTGCTTCATTTATTGAAGATAAAGTTGGCGCAATGGTTGAAATGAACTGCGAAACAGACTTTGTTGCAAAAAATGAAAACTTCAAGGACCTTGCAAATATGATGGCTCAGGCTGTTGCAAAACTTAATCCTAAATCAGTTGAAGAAATGCTTGAGTTGGATTGCCCTGTATGCAAAAAGAAAATCGACGATGTAATTAAAGAACAAATCGCAAAAATCGGCGAAAAAATTACAATCAGAAGATTTGTTCGCTATGAAGCTCCTTGCTGCGTTTCAAGCTATATTCACAATGGCAAAATTGGTGTTTTGCTTGAAACAAAATGCGAAGGCGCATGCTCTGATGAAACAAAAGCAATTGCAAAAGATATTTGCTTGCACATAGCTTCATCAGCTCCTGAGTTTGTTTCAAGAGATCAAATCCCTCAATCTGTAATTGATGAAGAAACAAGGATTGAAATGGGTAAAGAAGACCTTGCAAACAAACCCGAAGCAATCAGAGCAAAAATTGTTGAAGGTCGTGTTAACAAACAAATGGCTCACAAGGTTCTTTTGGAACAACCATTTGTTAAAAACCCTGATGAAACAATTGAACAATTAATCAAAGGTAAATTGTCAATTGTAAGATTTGACAGATTTGTTCTTGGCGAAGGCTTGGAAAAAAGACAAGATAACTTTGCAGAAGAAGTAATGAATCAAATCAAAGGCTAAATATAAAACAATAAAAAACGCCCTCTTTTAAATAAAGGGGGCGTTTTGTTTTACATGCTCCATGTTAATGATAAAATAAAGTCATGTTTGAAGTTAAAATAGAAACAAGTTTTTCTGCAGCTCATCATTTGCTCAATTACAAAGGTAATTGTGAAAATCAGCATGGGCACAATTGGAAGGTAGAAGTTTATATTCAGGGTGAAAACCTTGATAAATCAAATATTTTAGTTGATTTTAAAGTTTTAAAAAAGACTGTTAATGAAATAATTGACTATCTTGATCATAAAGATATAAATGAATTGCCTGAATTTAAAGATGTTTCGCCAAGTTCAGAAATTATTTCAAAATTTATTTATAAAAAAGTAAAAGAACATTTTAGCGGAGTTTCGCGAGTGAATGTTTGGGAGACTCCAACATCAAGGGCATCTTATTGGGAGTAGAGTATGCAAGTTTTGCAAGCAGTTTTTGTTGGCGCAGTACAGGGTATTAGTGAGTTTTTGCCTATTTCAAGTTCGGCACACATTGTATTTGCACAGTCTTTGTATAAAATTACAACAGGCGTAAATTTTTTAAATGAAGTAGGATCTGAGGAAATATTTTTTGACATAATCGTTCACCTTGCAACCCTTCTTGCGGTATTTATTTTCTTTAGAAAAGATATTTTTGAAATACTAAAAGCTTTTTTTCTAGGCCTTAAAAATAAAGACTACACAAGTCCCGACTTTAAAACCGCAGTTTTTATACTTGCTGCAACTCCTATCACTTGTATTGTTGCTTTACTTTTAAAAGAACCTACACACGCTCTTGTCGAAAATCCTAAAATTGTTAGCATATTTTTAATTGTTACAGGTTTTATACTTTACTTTAGCGAAAAATTAAAGTCTAAAAATAAAGATATGAATTTAAAAACAGCTCTTTGGACTGGGCTTGCCCAAGGTCTTGCAGTTTTTCCGGGGCTTTCTCGCTCGGGTTTAACTATTGCAACGCAAGTATTTATGGGCATGGATAGAGTAAAAGCTGCAAGATTTTCATTTTTAATGAGCATACCTGTAATTTTAGGTGCCTCTATGGCATACCCTTTGCTTGAAATGGATCTTTCACAAATGGCAAACTTCAACTACAAAGCTATATTCTGGGGCTTTATGACATCTTTTATTGTGGGCTACCTGTGTGTTAAGTATTTTATGAAACTTTTGGGCAAAGTTACCCTTAAATGTTTCTCGTATTACTGCTTTGTCGTCGGGGCTCTGATGTTTGTACTATTCTCAGTCTGCCATCGTCTTTAATTACTAAATTATCTTTATCCTGACGGTTCTTAATGTAGTTTATCAATGTAATATCTTTGTCGTAGTCAAATTTTTCAACTTGCCCTTTTGGTACCATTTCGGGATACTCTTTGCCATTAGCTACAAAACTGTCAAGTGCAATAGTATACATTTTAGTTTTCGAAGGGGTATTTGGGTCTATTATTGTTTCTTTGCCATCTCTATCTAGAAAACTTATCGATAATAATTTTCCATTTGAATCAATTGTGTATTTAATGCCACTGAACTGTAGTAGCCCTGGGTATCCGTCAACTGCGCTCATTGTGCGCTCAGATGCATTTTTTATAGCACTTACAATTTGTTCTTCGCTCATTTGAGTTTTAATGAGCTCGTTTTTCATAGGTGTAGATTCTTCCACATCAGCTTCGGTTAATTTTCCCGTTTGTGGCACTTTTCTTACATTTGCGCTATTTATTACTGCAATGTCTGTACCTAGTGCCTCTTTCATTGAATCGGCTATTTGCGCTGTCCAGGCGCAAGGTGCAATTCTTCTGTTTTCTGGCATTGGGTCTATTTCTTTTATTTTTCCTATTTTTGGAGAAGGACCAATTTCGCCGTCTTTTATGCTCTCAATTACCGAGTTTTTCTTTTTACTTGTTTCAACAATGGTGTTTGAGACGCTCTTTAGTATACCGTTAACATCAAATTCTGCATTTAAAATACCGTAATTTTCGGCATTTTGTCCTGCTTGCAATATTATTACAGGTTCACCGGATTTGCTTCTAACAAGATTTTTGCTTTCTTTTACGCCCTCAATTTTATCATGAGAGTGTCCACCGACGATAATATCGACCCCATCAAGTTGTCCTGCAAGCTTTTCGTCTAGGTCTTTGCCAATGTGCGAAAGAATAATAATTTTATTTACGCCTTGTGATTTTAATTTGTCTATTTCGTTTTGTGCTGATTTTACCGTCTGTTCGAAATCTTCAACAACTACATCGGAAACTTTATCAATTGAAACGACGGTTTTTAGGTCAAGTGGTGATAAGCCTATGATGCCGTATTTATTGCCATTTTCCTCTTTTATTATTGAATTTGCCACACCATCTATGTTATGACCCTGTGTAGTTTTCAGGTTTGATGAAATAAATTTCGTATTTTTTGAATTTTTAATTGCATTTTTTAGATTTTTACTACCGTTGTCCAATTCGTGATTGCCAATTGTGCTGGCATCAATGCCCATGTAATTCATTAAATTTAATATAAGATTGTTTTTCTTTGTGTTTCCGCCAGACCAGCTATCACCTGCTATAAGCTTAAGTGTATCAAAGTTGCCACCTTTTGTTGCGGAGTCAAAGTAAAGCGAACCACTTAAGACGCCGCCCAAGTTGTCTGTTTGCCCATGCCAGTCATTTGAATAAAAAAGCTTTAATTTTGTTGTGTTTTCTTGTGCTGCCGGCTGTTTTATATATGTAATGTATCTTGAATTTATTTGTTCCATACCGCAATAAAACATGTGAATGTAAAAAATTGCCCTAAGGTGAAATTTTATTAAAAAGATTTAAAAATTCGGGAAATGATGTATTTATCCAGTTAAAATCTTTAATTTTCACGTCATTTTTGCATACAAGTCCTGCAACAAAATAACTCATTGCCAGTCTGTGGTCTAAATGTGTTTCTACTTCACATCCGCCAATTAATTCTTTTTTGTTGCCGTTAATTATGAATCCGTCTTGCTTTTCTTCTATTTCTACGCCGATTTTTTTAAGCCCTTCACTAAGTGCGCTTATTCTGTCAGATTCCTTATTTCTTAGGTCTTGCGCGTCTTTTACAGTTGTTTCTCCTTCAGCACAAGAGGCAAGCACAGCTATTATGGGCAACTCGTCAATTAGCCTTGGTATAATTTCTCCTGAAATCTCGCAACCAATCATATTAGGACTGTAGCTAACTTTAATGTCGCCAACTTCCTCATTTGAAATAATTTTTTTGTCAAGAATTTTATAATTAACATTCATCTTGTCAAATACATCTAAAATACCTGTGCGAGTTGGGTTTAGTCCAACATTTTTTATAATTATTTTGCTATCTGGGACAATTGCTGCCATTACCATAAAAAACGCTGCTGATGAAATGTCGCCTGCAATTTCGATGTCTTTTGGCGCTAGCTTTGACTTTTGAATCTTTGTATAAAAACCGTTTTTATCTTGCCCTGTTTCAATTTGCGCTTCAAGATATTTAAACATACGTTCTGAGTGGTCGCGCGAGAGTGTTTTTTCATAAACTGTAGTTATGCCATTGGTGTTTAGGCCTGCAAGTAGTATGCAAGACTTAACCTGAGCTGAGGCAATTGGGCTAAAATATTCAATTGGGTTTAAATTTATACCCTCTATTTCAAGCGGTGCTTTAAAATTGTTAGACTTTATCTTAGCCCCCATTAGGCTTAGCGGTTCTATAACCCTTTTCATGGGACGTTTTGAGAGGCTTTCATCTCCAATAAGCATACTTTTAAAATTCTGGGCGGCCAGCATACCTGCTAGCAGTCGCATTGATGTGCCAGAGTTGCCACAATCCAGCGCTTTTGAGGGCGCGCAAAACTCTTTTGGTGAATTTAGAATAAGTGTTCTTTTGTCAATAAAATTAACTTCGCAGCCAAGTGCTTTTATAATTTCTAATGTTGCTCTGCAATCTGCGCCAAAAGAAAAATTTGAAATTTTAATTTTGCCTCCTGTTTGAGAGCCAAAAATCAAACTTCTGTGTGATATGGACTTGTCAGGGGGGATTATTATTTCCCCCTTAAGTCCGTTTTTTATTTTTTTACAAATAATGTCTTTCAAGCTACTCACCAAGTGCAATTTCTCTTACAAAATTTGGAACATCAAAAACTGCCGTTTGCATTCTTGTATTATAAATTTTGCAAAGTTTTGAAATTTCATCTGCCCTGTCTTTGTCCACTTTTTTGTGGCAATGTGGCACTTCAACTTCATCAGAGCAAAATGCCCATGACCAGTATCCCCCAGGGTATGTTGGAATTGGCCCGCAATATGGTGCAACATTTTTAAAGACTTTTCTTAAAAGTTTATACATTTTGCCCATTTCATTGACATTTGCAAAAGGTGATTCTGACTGAGGTACTACAATTCCACCTTCGCGCAGAGAATTTTTAACATTTGTATAAAATTCTTCCGTAAACAAGCCTTCTCCTGGGCCCATTGGGTCTGTAGAATCAATTAAAACAACATCGTAGCAATTTTTCTTATTTTTAATAAACTCTATAGCATCTTCAACATATACTTTGACTTTTGGGTCATCTAATTTGCAGGCAATTGTTGGTAAAAACTTTTTGCTTGCTTCAATTACCATGCCGTCAATTTCGCACATTTCAACACTTTTTACTGATTTGTGCTTTAAAACTTCTCTGACTGTTCCGCCATCGCCACCGCCTATGACCAAAATATTTTCAGGGTTTTTATGTGCGATAAGTGGTATGTGAGAAATCATTTCATGGTAGAAAAACTCATCTTTCTCTGTTGTCATCATAAGCCCATCAAGAGTTAAAACGTTGCCTAAGCCTTTGCTTTTAAAAATTTCAACCTCTTGAAATTCTGATTTGTCTTTAAATAATGTTTCTTCTTTTTCAATTGCTACTCCATAGTGCAGCTGGTTTATTTCATGGTACATATTTTTATCCTTTTTTTAAACTCTCTTAATCTATTATACAAAAAAGCAAATTATTTGCTATAATAAAAACAACTTATGAGAAATGTCATCCTAAAATCTTTTGAAGACTTCATTGCGCAACCTTTGGGAATTTTGCATAAAAAAATAATCCAAATTGCAAATTTAAAATCGGATTTTGTAAGTACGAAGTCTGTGAATGTTGAACTTATGGATGATACTGTTCAGGTTAATGTTGTAAATAATGATAATGTTTATAATCTTTTATCAGCAGTTGTTTATAAAAAAAGACTTAATGAATTGAGAACAGCCAACTATGAAAATAAAGAAAGCGAATTTTTTACTAAGCTCACCAAATCTTAAGTTGTGTCCGCAAACTAGTTTGTGTGAATTTGCGCTTTTAGGTCGTTCTAATGTTGGCAAATCTACTTTTATAAATACTCTTTGTAATAACAAAAGTCTTGCAAAAACATCCAATACCCCTGGAAAAACAAGGCTAATTAACCTTTTTGAAATAGAAACTACATCAAATCCTTTTATAATTGCAGATTTACCTGGGTATGGTTTTGCAAAAGTTTCTAAGCTCGAGCAAGCACAATGGCAAAAAAAACTTGAGGAGTATTTGCTAAAGCGTGAAAATCTTATCTCATGTGTGCAATTTATTGATGCTCGCCATGAAATTCAAAAAAATGATTTTCAAATGCATGAGTGGTTAAAAATTAATGGAATTGACAATTTCGTCATACTTTCAAAATGTGATTACATTTCAAGAAATGATATTTCAAAAAGAATTTCTGAAATAAAAAAATACTTTGGTGTTGATGCACTGCCATTTTCCTCTAAAAACCGCTTTTACGTGGATGATGTGTTAAATTACTTTGAAAATTTATGTAACAATTCTTAATTTCGCATGCTTATATAAATAAAAAATGTTATAGTCTTGTTATGGAGAGTCCAATTTCTAGGAGTTACATAAATGATTGCACTTTTAATCAGATGATTAAAGAGGCACGTGCACTTCAGATTAAAGACACCCTAAAAAAAATGGGCGAATTAAATCGTTCGCATAGAGAAGATATATTAGATAAAGTCCTTGAACATACTTCTAAATTCAGGGTACAAGATAAGTTTAAAGCATTAAAAAATGCAGCAAAAAGTTCATAAATATAGACTAAAATTAACTAAATACGGCGAGTTAAAATATATTTCACATCTTGATTGGCAAAATTTGATAATTAAAACACTAAGGAGATGTGAGCTTAAGCTTGTATTGACTGAAGGTTTTAATAAAATACCAAAAACTGGATTTTCGCCTGCACTACCGTTGTTTATTGAAAGTGAATGTGAGCTTGTTTATTTTCAAACTTACGAGCCATTGCCAATAAATTTCAAAGAGATTTTTGAAAATAATACAAATAAAAATGTAAAACTTTTGGAATGCAGAGATTTTTCTGATGTGTCAACTAAATTGCCACCGCTTGATACACTTATTCAGTGGGCAAAGTACGAGGCAAGACCAATACTCAACAAAAATGAGAGTATTTTAAATTTTAAAGATATAGAGTATAATACAGAAAAATGTTTATCTTGCGATGAAATTTTAATCGAAAGAAAAACAAAAAAAGGTTTAAATAAGGTTATTAATTATCGAAAATCTTTAAATTCATTGGAATTTAAAGACGGCAGGTTGACTTTTATTTTAAAAACAGGTCAGGATGCGGATATCCCTTCTTTGCGTGCGGATGAATTCTTAAAAAAAATATATGGTGAAAATTATATATTTAACGTTAAAAGAATATGTTTTTTCGATAAAGACTTAAAAGTTTTATAAGATTTAAAAGGATTTATTTATGTCAAAAAAAATTGTTATTTCTGAAAAAGACAACATAGCTGCAGTTATTGAAAATAATAAGGTAAATGAATTTTTTGTCTCTAAGGGCGATGTTCTTATGGGAGATGTTTATCTTGCGCGTGTTGATAATGTTCTGCCAAGCATCGAGGCTGCCTTTTTAGACGTCGGCATGAGCGATAAAATGGCGTTTATTCACGCAAATGACATTGCCGGTAAAGGACCTTTAAAAGATAAAGTTAAACCAAATCAAAAACTTATTGTTCAGGTTGAAAAAGAGCCCACAGGGCACAAAGGGCCAAGGGTAACAACATCTCTAAGTCTGCCTGGTAGATTTTTGGTGCTTTTACCTGATGAAACTGGCGTAAACGTTTCAAGGAAAATCGTTTCTAACAAAGAAAGAGCGAGATTAAAATCTATTGTAAGTTTGCTAAAGCCTGTAGGTGTGGGTGTAATTGTAAGAACAGAAGCTGAAGGTCAATCAGAAGCTGAAATTCAAGAAGATATTGAAATTTTACTTGAAAAATGGAATTCAATTGTCACTGCTGCAGATAGCGCAAATCCTCCTTGTCTTTTGTATCGCGACCAAGATTTGCTCTACAGGGTAATTCGTGAAGCGTGCAGTGAAGATGTTGAAGAAATAGTCGTCGATACTCCATTTGCGCTGCATCGCACAACGCAGCTTTTACAACATTGGAATATGAATGTAAAAGTTTCTATGCATAAGGGTAACGAGCCCTTACTTGTTGCAACCGGTGTAAATAAAGAAATACACGCGGCATTGCAAACAAAGGTTAATTTGCCATTAGGTGGATATTTGTTTATACAGCAAACTGAAGCATTGACAGTAGTGGACGTTAACAGTGGTAAATTTACAAGTTCAGCTACTCAGGCAGAAACAATTTTAAAAACTAATTTACAAGCTGCAGATGAGATTGCGCGCCAATTAAAGCTTAGAAACATTGGTGGAATGGTGATTGTCGATTTTATTGATATGGTATCCAGAATGGATAAACTTGCCGTTCTTGAGCATTTTGAACTTGCACTTGAAAAAGACAAGGCAAAACCTCAGATTGGTCAGCTTTCTGATTTGGGTCTAGTTGAGTTAACCCGCCATAGGCAGGGGCAGTCATTAGCTGAAATATTTACTAAAAAATGCGATAAATGTGGTGGACAAGGCTTTGTTATTGAAGATTTGAAATTTCAAACACCCAATGCTCAGGGTGAGGCAAGGGCAAAAATGAACAAGATAAAAGGCCCATTTTCATCAAACTTTAATACTGATGCTAAGCCTAACAATAATCAGCAAAAGTTTAATAAAAAAGATAAAAGAAATAAATTTAACAAAGATTTTAATAAGCAAAATGAAAATGTCGAAAATCCTGTAAGTACTGTAGAGGATGTTCAAGTTGATACCCCAACAGATGTAATTATTGAAACCGCTGTTGGAAAAATATTTGAAGTTGAAATACCAAGCGAACAAACCCCTCAAGTTCAGGAAAAAGTAAACGAGGTTATTGAAGAAGTAAAACAAGAGACTCCTGTGGAAATAGCAACAGAACCACAAGAAGCTCCGTCTGATGATACTCAAAAACCAAAAAAAGTTTCAAGAAAAGCTAAAAAATCTCAGAAAAAAGAGGCTCAAAAAACTGAAGCAATCCAAGAAGAAGTAAAGGCTGAAACTGAAGCTGAGCTTGAGAGTACAAAGCCAAAACGCACAGTAAGAAGGACAAGGAAAGCTAAAAATGCGTAAAACTTTAATTTCTTTATTTGTATTTTTGTTTATGTTTTCAAATTCACTTGTATTTGCTCAAGCTGAGCAAACTACATTTGAAGATGATATTCAAGTTGTTCAAAGCGAAACTGTTGATACAAACGAAACTGTTAATAATGAACAAGAAAATGACATAGACAAGCTTAATGAAGAAATGGGGCTTGGCGAGCAAAGACAAATAGTGATTGATGATGTTCAAAGCTCGCCAAATGATAATAAAGCTTTAACCAAAAAAGTTGTGCCTGATACGCGCTCAGAGCTTACAAAAATGGTTAAAATGTTCTTAAAAGTAATGCTGGCGGTGGCAATCAGTTCGGTTGTTATTTTTGTTGTGCTGTTGTTTGTCAGACGCTTTTATGCTCCAATGGTCACTCTTGAAGATTTAAATGCGGATGAAGATAAGAAAATTACACTTGATACTCCGCAAAATAAAAATGAGGCACTAAAGACTTTTTTGGATAAAACCAAGGAGATGTAGCTAAAAAGCACTTTGATGTGGTTTTCCGTGTGTCTTTAAAAGCATTTCAACAATTTTTGGCATTTGACACACAAAGGAATACTTTGAAATTTCAATCGAGCATTTTTTGCAGTTACAATTAATCGAATAGCACTCACACGCTTGAGGGGTCCAGTTTTGCGTTAGTGAATCCGATACCTCGCCATTTGTTTGAGGGATAAAAACTTCGGAATTATTCATATCAACACCTCTGAAACTTACCCTATATACTTATTTTAAACCTCTTTTTTGGCATTTTTATCCTGTATTTAGACTATGATTGTAAATATTTTTATAAATCGTGCACTAAAACTTATTTTTTGATACAATTGGTTTTGAGGAAGTTATATTTGTTGGGATTATGAAAGATAGAATAACATTATTGCTTATAATTTCTTGCCTTTTGGCTTTTTTGGTTGTGTTTCAAAACTATTTTAGGACATCTTATGCGGTTGTTTTTCTAATTTGTTTTATGGCACTTTACATGCTTTATATGTACCTTTCAATCAAGCATCAAAGGCGCAAACTTAGGAAAAATCCGCAAAGTAAAGAATGCACCTATAAACCTTTTATTTCTATTATGATTCCTTGTCATAATGAGCATGAAGTTATTTTAGATACTGTTAAAAATATTATTAATGTTAATTATAACGATTTTGAACTGATTTTGATTGATGACCGCTCAACAGATGATACTGCGCAAATTATAAAGGAGCTAGAAGCAAATGACCCTAAAATTAAAGCGTTAATTAGGGAAAAAACGGCTTTCCCTGGAAAATCAGCAGTATTAAATGATGCACTTAAAATTGCCAAAGGCGAGGCTATACTTGTTTTTGACGCTGATGCAAGAATTGAGCCTGAATTTATAAACCTTCTTTTGCCAAAGTTAGAACCTGAAACAGTTGGTGCAGTTCAAGCCAGGAAAACAATAATAAATGCAAAACAGAATTTTTTGACTACATGCCAGTATAATGAATATGTTTTTGATTCTTATTTGCAAATAGGTCGTGATGCTGTAAAAGGAGCAGTTGAGCTTCGTGGTAATGGTGAAATAATTAAAAGAAAAGCGTTAGAAGACATTAATGGCTGGAATAATGAAACTATTACTGATGATTTAGATATGTCAACAAGGCTTCATATAAAAGGTTGGGATATTCGCTTTTGTCAGGAAGCAATTGTTTTTGAGGAAGGTGTAATTTGCTTTAGTGCTCTTATTCGCCAGCGTCGTCGTTGGGTTGAAGGCAGTATAAGAAGATATTTGGAATTTGCAAAAGACGTATTTTTCTCAAAAGATATGTCACTAAGAGTTGGTTTTGACTTAATTGCCTATATTTCAGAGTTTTTATTGCCGTTTTGGCTTATAGCAGAATTATTTATACAGGCTTTTAAATTTGTTCGCGGTTATGAGGACAGCATTTTAACTTCTATAATTTTACTGTTTTGCACAGGTGTATTTTTTGCCTGCGGACTTATATATTCTTTGATAAAATATTCCCATTATGGATTTTTCAGGGCTGTATGGGAGGCAATAATTACCGCTGTTTATTTTGTTGTTATTTGGTTCCCTATTGCAATGTTTATAATTTTCAAAATTATATTTACAAAAAAATCTATGGACTGGGGAAAAACTCAACACGGTGTTGTGAGTGAGTGCTGTGGAGGTCAGAACTAATGGATAGCTTTTCGCCTGATTATCACTTTATTGCAATTGGTGGAATTGGTCAAAGTGCGCTTGCAAGAATTCTTTTGCTCGAGGGAAAAAAAGTAAGCGGTTCTGATATTTCAAAGAGCAAATATGTTAAAAACCTTGAGGAGTTGGGCGCAAAGATATTTATTGGGCACAGTGGAGATAATATAGTTGGTTCGCCTGTCGTTGTTATTTCAAGTGCTATTAAAGATGATAATCCTGAACTAGTTGAGGCAAAAAAGAGAAATTTAAAGATTATTCATCGCTCAGATTTGCTAAAAATTATTTCAGACAATTACCCTTGTTTTATGGGTTTTTCAGGTACTCATGGCAAAACTACAACAAGCGGATTGTGTGCTTATTTGCTGTCAAAGAGTGGATTTAAACCAGCTTACGCTATTGGTGGAATAATCCCTGAAATCAATACTAACGGTGACTGTGAAGATAAAAATACACCGTTTTTTGTGGCAGAGCTTGATGAGAGCGATGGCACAATTGTTAAATATTCTCCAAAATTTTTATTGATTAACAATCTTGAAGCAGACCATTTAGATTTTTACAAAAATGGTTTAGATGATATTTTAAAAACTTTTACAAGACTTCTAAATTCACTTAAATCTGACGCGAAAGTATTGATAAATCTCGATAACAAGGGTAATTTGGAGCTTATAAAAAATAATCCTGATTTTAAAAATTTTATTGGTTGTGCTATAGAAAATAAAAGTGCGAAATATAGGGCAGAAAATATAGAGCTTGACGTACTGAGTTCGTCTTTTGATCTATGCGTCAATAATTCACCCATCGGTAAGATTGAGCTTTCAATCCCTGGGTTGCATAATATCTCAAATGCACTTGGCGTTGCCTCAATGCTCTTAGAAGCTGGAGTTGATTTTCAGGCAATTAAACCATATTTTAAAACTTTCTCTGGCATGGGCAGGCGTTTTCAAAAATCTGCCGAATTTAATTCAATAAGAGTGATTGATGATTATGCGCACCATCCTCAGGAAATAAAAGCTACCCTTGAAGCTGTTAAAAATTATAAGGACGGTCGTGTTGTTGCAATTTTTCAACCTCACAGATATTCTAGATTTCAGGGCTTTTATGAGGATTTTTTAGCTGCTTTTGATTCTACTGATTATGTTGCTGTACTTGATGTTTATGCTGCTGGGGAAAAATTTCAGGGTGGCAAAACTCCAGAGGATTTTGCAAGTGATTTAGGCGCAAAAGCAAAATATTTTGAAGGCAGTATAGAGCAAGCAGCAAAAAATATATTTCCAAAACTTCAAAAAAATGATATTGTTTTTACTTTTGGTGCAGGCGATGTTACAAAGATGGGCGAGGTGTTAAATGGATTGCACTTGCTCGAAAAATAGTATTGAATTTTATAAAAATTTTCAATTACAAAATTTTAATACACTAAAAATGTCATCAATTGCCGATATTGCTTTTTTTCCAAAAAGCGAAAGTGAAATGTGTTCAATTTTTAAAATGTACGACAAGGTCCATATCCTTGGCTGGGGCTCAAATACTCTCTTTTCTTCGCTTGGCGTAAGAGAACCTGTTGTTATTACAAAAAAAATGTCTGATATATCTTTTCGCAAGGATATTGTTGAAGTAGAAGCTGGTGCGTCAGTTCAAAAGCTTTCTGTTGAAGCTTATAATAATTCATTAAGTGGATTTGAATTTTTAATTGGTATTCCAGCAAGTTTAGGCGGTGCTGTTGCAATGAACGCTGGCGCGCATGAGCAGTCAATTTCAGACACTATAATATGCGCAAGGGTTTATGATACTCTTGAGAAAAAAGTTTTGACTTTTTCAAAAGATGAACTTGTTTTTTCGTATAGAAATTCAATAATTAAACAAAACTACCCAAGATATGTGGTTTTGAGCGCTAAATTCCAGCTCCAAAAAAAGGATAAGCTTGAGATTAAAAAAAGAATGGATGAAAATACTGAATTTAGAAAAAGAGTTCAGCCAAGCCTTGTTTTACCAAATTTGGGCAGTGTTTTTAAAAATCCTGTATTACCTGATGGAGAAAAACTCAGCGCAGGCATGCTTGTTGACAAGTGTGGACTTAAGGGCTTTCATATTGGCAATGCTGGCGTATGGGAAAACCATGGTAATTTTGTTATAAATTATCACAATTGTACATCAAGTGACTATACAAATGTAATAAAGAAGATGTATGATAGTGTAAAAGAAAAATTTAATATTGAGCTGGAGTGCGAAATAGTTTATGCAGGACAGCTTAGCGAGTTTGAGGATAAAGTATGGAAACAATTGAAAAAAAATTAAATAAAGAGTCTAAAATAGCTGTTTTGTGTGGAGGAATGTCGGCAGAACGTGATGTTTCTTTAAGAAGCGGCAAAAATGTTTTTAATGCGCTAATTGAATTGGGCTATAAAAATGCTGAGTTGGTTGATGTAGATAGAAATATTGCAAAAGTTTTAAGTGAAGGCAGATTTGAATATGCCTTTAATGTTTTGCATGGCAGATACGGTGAAGATGGTTGTATACAGGGGCTTTTAGAGATTGCAGGTATAAAATATACAGGCTGCAAGGTGAAATCAAGCGCAATTTGTATGGATAAAGAAACTACAAAAAATATTCTTGCTCCACACGCAATTCCTTTGATTTCTTCAGTTTGCGTGAGTGATGAGAGCGAGCTGGAACAGTGTGTTAAGGGGCTTGATTATCCTCTTATGGTAAAGCCTGTAAAAGAAGGCTCGAGTATTGGCATGAGCAAGGTTGATAATCTTCAAGAGCTTAAAGATGCTTTTAAACTTGCGCAAAAGTCGGATAAGAAAATTCTAATAGAAGAATATTATCAAGGTAAAAGTGCTACGGTTGGCGTTTTACAGCGCAAGGTTAATGGAAAATTAGAAACTTTTGCCACACCAATTTTAGGTTTTGAGACAAAAACACAGTGGTACGATTATGAGGCAAAATATACAGAAGGCTTGACTAAATTCATTTTGCCTGCTGATTTTGATGAAAATATGACAAAAGAAATTCAAAATATCGCCATAAAATCCTTTGAGGCGTGCGAATGTAGTGGGCTTGCACGCGTTGATTTTTTGGTTTACAAGGATACACCATATGTCCTTGAAATTAATACAAATCCTGGGATGACAGACTTAAGCGATTTACCTGCACAGGCAAATCATATGGGAATAGATTATAATAGTCTTGTAGAGTTAATTTTGCAAACTGCGGAGTTTTAAATGGGGCAAGAGTATTACAGAAGACGCCTTAGGGCAAATAAGATGCGAAGGTTAATTGCTTCGCGTCGAGTTGCTATTAGGAATTTTCGAATACTTCTTCGTATGTTTTTAATTGTTGCAATTGCTATTTTTGGACTGAAAGTTTTAAAACTTTCAGGATGGTATTTGAACCAAGATTTGCTAGCGGTTGCGGACAGCAGGGTTATAAGAATCGAAGGCAATGTTATTACGCCAAAGTATAAGATAGTTGATCTTGTAAGGCAGGTTGAACTACCAAATGTGCAGATTTTCAGGCTTGATACTACTGAAATTGAAAAAAACCTTTTAAAATTACAACCAATTAAAAAGGTTTATATAAGAAGGCTTTGGCGTCCTGCAAGGATTAATATAATTATTGAAGAGCGCACACCTGTATTTTTAATTACTCCCGCGTTAAATGCTGAACCGATTTCTGCAATTACGACAGATGGTGTATTTATTGATAGAGAATACATGCCAATAAGCCCAAAATTTCATACTTATAAAATCATTACATATGGAGTGCGTGGTGATGATTATGAAAAGTGGAATAAATCAAGAGTTGATGAGATTTTGCGCTTGACCAAGGCAATTGAAACCTATGGTGGACAAAGAGTTGAATATATTGATTTAAGAAATCCAAATGATGTATATATTAAGCTTGAAAAGTTCTTGATTAGATTCGGAGAAATAAACGACACCGCGCTAAAAAGAGCTAAGTGGGTGGCTACAATTTTGCCTGAGGCTGAAAAATTCAAGCAAAAAATCAAATATATTGATTTAAGATGGGATGATGCGCACTATATTAAGCTTGATGAGTCCTTGCCAAAGGCAGCACCTGTTGCGCCAAAGCAAGATGAGAAGGAGGATGATGAAATCGAGCCTTAGAAATAACTTTTAAAAAGTTCGAGTGCATTTGCTTCATTTATTTTCTTGAGCCCAATTTCTTCTTCAAGTTTGAAGCCAAAACTCTTTGCCGCTCTTGCACATTCGCATAACAATATTGCGTTGTCTGTAGTTGCGTACAATTCTTTTATTTTTTCACAGCAAGAGGGGTCATTAAGTGCAATTAGCGTGTTTATAGCTCTTTGCGCTCTTTTTTGTGATTTAAAAAGTTCTTCAGATATAATATCTACCTCAGAATGAAAGGCTTTTAATTTTTCATTTATATCCTTTATGCCCTTTAGGTAGTCTTTGTTTAAATCATAAGTGTAAATATTATCAGAGCAAATGAGTGTAAATACATTTTTTAAATCTGTCAAAACCCTCTGGGAGTATGAATCTTTTTTTAAACTGTACTCTTGAGTGAATTCTAAAATATTAAAGTCAAGTGCAGTTTCAAGCCCTATATCTTCAGGGTAGGACGATATAATTTCGTCATAAAGTTTTAAAATTTCATCTTTATTTAAGTAGTTTTTTAATTCTTTTAAATCATGCTTATATAATATTTCAGCTGCAATATTTGCTGCAAATGGCGAATTTTCAAGCTCTTTTAAAATTATGCTTATGTCATCTTTTTTTCCATAATTAATTAAAAATGTGATTGCGCTAAATTTTTTAAAATCATCATTTTCATTAAGCATTGAAATTGCCGTATTATGGCTTGTATAATCATTAAAGGCACCCAATGTGGTTGCGCAAGCTATTGATAAATCTGTATTTTCGCAAAATGCGTATTTTGAAAGTAATTCCAATGCTAGTGGGTCATTTACCCTTTCAAAATATTTTGCAGCATATATTTTTTGATCATTAGTTCCATTTTCTAAAATTTCAAGAATTTCATCTGTTAGGTCTTCATTTGCAAATTTTAGCCAAATATTGTTTATAAATTGTCCTATTATTGGATTATACGTTTTTGCAAATTCAAATGTGCTTTTAAAATTATTTTCATTAGCTGCCAGAGTAAGCTGTTTTAAAATTTTATCTATAATAAAATCAAACATTTGCTCAGAATTATCGCAAATTGTCTTAAAGCTTTCTGTATCACAAGTATTTAACATTTCAAAAGCTGCTTTTTTTGATAACTCATTATCCTTAGAAATAAGATTTATTGCGTTTTGTGTTGTTAAATTCATGTTTACAATTATACATCAAATTGACTTTCTTGTATAATTAATTTAAGTTAGTTTTATAAGGCTATATCATGTCAGAATTAAAATTCAAAAAAATATTGCTTAAAATAAGCGGTGAGGCGTTGTTAGGGTCGCAGGAGTTTGGAATTGATCCAAAACCTGTAGAGATGATATGCAACGAGATTAAAAAAGTGCACGAGCTTGGTGTTCAAGTTGCAGTCGTTGTTGGTGGCGGTAATATTTTCAGAGGTATGAAAAATTCTCAAAAGTTAGGTATGGATCAAGCCTCAGGTGATTATGTCGGAATGCTTGCAACAGTTATGAATGCTATTGCATTGCAAAGTGAGCTGAGAAAAATTGGTGTGCCTTGTAGAGTTCAATCTGCTCTTGATATAAATAAAATAGCTGAGCCTTATATCCGATTTAAGGCAATTAGGCATCTTGAAAAAAATAGAGTTGTAATATTTGCTGCAGGAACTGGAAATCCTTTCTTTACAACGGATACGGCTGCAGCACTAAGAGCTGCTGAAATTGGTGCTGAGGCTATGCTCATGGCTAAAAATGGCGTAGATGGCGTTTATGATGACGATCCAAGAGTTAACCCTAATGCTAATAAATATGAAAAAATCAAATATGATGATATTATTGTAAATAATTTAAAAGTAATGGATTTAACCTCATGTTCTTTGTGTAAGCAAAATAATATACCTATTTATGTATTTGATTTTGCACAGGAAGATAGTATTGTTAAGATTTTAAATAATGAAAATATAGGAACATACGTAGGAGAATAAAAATGTCAGTTGACGAAATTAAAAATTTAGGTAAAGAAAAAATGGAAAAATGTCTTGCTCAGTTAAAAAAAGACCTAGCAACAGTTAGGACAGGTAGGGCAAATCCGCTAATTTTGGATAAAATTCTTGTAGATTATTATGGTGCACCAACCCCACTTCGTCAAATGGCGCAGGTTAGTGTTTCTGAAGGTACTACGCTTGTTATTACGCCTTTTGACAAATCAATTATTAAAGAAATAGAAAAAGCTATTGTAAAAGCAGAACTTGGCATTGCTCCAAACTCTGATGGCATTGCAGTTCGTCTTGCTTTCCCGCCATTAACAGAAGATAGAAGAAAACAACTTTCTAAAGATGTTAAGGCAATGGGTGAGAGTGCTAAAGTTGCAATTAGAAACATTCGTCGCGATATGACTGATGACGTTAAAAAACTCGAAAAATCAGAAAATATGCCAGAAGATGCAGTAAAAGATGCGCAAAACGAAGTTCAAAAATTAACTGATAAATATATCGGAATTATTGATGAAATCGTTACAGAAAAAGAAAAAGAGGTAATGACAGTCTAGTGGATGAAACGCAAAAGCAAAATAAAATAATGAGAGTAGTTACAGGTGTAATTATTTCACTTGTTGCTTTATGTTGTCTGTTTTTAGGTGGCATACCGCTTGTTGCGTTTTTACTTGTGGTCATTTTTCTTGGTTCTATTGAGTATGTAAAAATACTTAGAACAAAAGGATTTCACCCAAGTTTATCCCTTATTTTGCTTGCGGATTTTGCTTTTGCTTTTTTGATTTTCTTTAGAAGATTTGATTTGCTTCCTTCTATAATCTCGCTTGCTGTTATGGCGTCATTTTTAATGGTTTTGTTTATGGGTAGACAGCCTTACATCGTAAACGTCGCAACAACAACTTTGGGCTTTTTGTATTGTGGCTGGTTGCCTTGTCATTTGCTATTAATTAGGCAAATTGGCCTAGATAGAATAAATGCCTTTCAAATAGGTATAAATGAAGGTCTTTGGCTTGTAATATTTGTATTCCTGATTGTTGTTGCAACTGATATTGGCGGTTATTATTTTGGCTCAAAGTTTGGCAAACATAAACTTTCGCCTGTAATTAGCCCTAAAAAAACAATCGAGGGTGCTCTTGGCGCTACTGTATGCGCTGTGATTGTTGCACTTTTGGGTGTTTTTTACACAAAATTAACTGTATTTGAGGCGATTTTTGCTGGTGTATTAATCACTGTGTCCTCGCAATTGGGTGATTTGTCAGAATCCCTAGTTAAGCGTGATGCAGGGGTCAAAGATTCAAGCAATATTCTCCCTGGGCATGGTGGAATAATGGACAGGACTGATGGCTACTTGTTTGCATTGCCTATCGCTTACTACTATTTCGTAAATTTTACCCATGGACATAATATTATTTTAGAATTTTTTAAGTATGTGCAAGGTGCAATAAATGTCTATTTCTGATAGGGAACGCGCTTATTGTAAATTTTTAGATACGCTCGGCTTTGGCAACAGTGATGATTTTTCGCTTTTTGAAAAGGCAATGCGTCATACATCATATGTTCATGAAGTTGATATTCCTATTGAATGTTCATACGAGCGTCTAGAATTCATCGGGGATGCTGTTTTAAAGCTTGTTATAAGCAAATATTTGTATTTAAAGTATCCTAACTATAAAGAAGGTATTTTGTCTAAATTGCGCGGAGAAATTGTTGCTGATAAAACTTTAGCTCAATTTGCAACAAAAATTGGATTAAACGAGTTTATTCTTTTGTCGAATAATGAAAGAAAATCTGGTGGCGAACACAAGCAATCTATTCTAGCCTGCGCTTTTGAGGCTTTTTTGGGTGCAATTTACTTAACTTGCAACTTTGATAGGGTTGAAGATTTTATTGTTGCAAATTTTTCTTGCGATATGTGCAAAATTGAAGAAAATATTGAAAAAATTAACCCAAAGCAGCAACTACAAGAGTACACACAAGAAATTAGCCACAGTTTACCTGAGTATGTTTTAGTTTCTAAAACTGGCTCAGAGCATAATTCAACATTTGAAATGGCTGTTTATTTTGATGGTAAATTGCTTGCAAAAGGCTGTGGTAAATCCAAAAAAAATGCTCAACAAGAGGCTGCGAGAAATGCACTTGAATATTTAAAAAATGAGGGTTTATGGAAACAATAATTTCTCCATCTATATTATCTGCTGATTTTGCAAATTTAGAGCGTGATATAAATAAAGTCGCCTCAGCTGGTGCAAAGTGGGTGCACATTGATGTTATGGATGGGCATTTTGTGCCAAATATTACAATAGGCGCGCCTGTTGTTAAGTCACTTAGAAAGGCGACAAATTTAGTTTTAGACGTGCATTTGATGATTAGTGAGCCTAAAAAATATGTAAAAGATTTTATTGAGGCAGGAGCTGATATAATTACTTTTCATTATGAGTCACAAAGTGATTTAACTCTTGAAATAATTAAAGAGATAAAAGATGCTAAAAAGCTTGCAGGGATTTCTATAAAGCCAATGACTCCATCATCTGCCATTGAAAAATTTATTCCTTACCTTGATATGGTGTTAATTATGACTGTTGAACCAGGGTTTGGTGGGCAAAAGTTTATGCATGAATGTGTTTCAAAAATCGCTGATGTTAAAGAATTTGCAAGGATTTACGGCAAAAACGATTTATATATTCAGGTTGATGGTGGCATAAATGATATAAGTGCAAAAATTTGCACAAAAATGGGTGCAAATTCTCTTGTAGCAGGAAGTTATATTTTTAATAGTGATAATATAGATTTGGCGATTAAATCTTTGGTCGAATAGAGTATCTACAACCGCAGTAGGTTTGTTTGTACATACTATTTTCGCGCGCGATTTGCTGCGTAATTTTAAAGCCGTCATGCTTTTTAAAATCATATGCAAGGTATTTTACATTGTGATTTTCTGCAGCCAAATCTCCTGTTTTTAGGATTTTTTGAAAGATTTTGTGCGGACTTACACTAAGTGTTGTTGTAAAGTTTTGAATATTAAGCTCTTTTGCTTTTTTTGCTGTTTTATCAAGCCTTAAAAAATAGCATTTCTCGCAGCGCGCACCTTTTTCAGGTTCATTTTCAAGTCCTTTGGAAATTTCCTCAAAATCATTTGGAGTGTAATTTTCTATAATTAGCTCAAAGTTTTCTTTCCTTGAATATTCCATTAGCTCGTATAATCTAATTTCATATTCCTTTTGAGGGTATATATTTGGATTGTAAAAGTACACGATAGGCTCAAATCCCTCGTTTTTCAAGAGTTTTACCGGATACGCACAACATACCGCGCAACAAGCGTGCAGGAGAACTTTTTGCATTAGTTTTGCGCTCTCTTATGTCTTCTTTGGGCTTGAGCATATAGCGTTTTTATTTTGTAATATGGCATTGCACTCATGTATGGTATGTCATCTATTACAATTGTTGGTGTGCCATATATACCCTTTTTATCCGCCATATCAATTTGTTCAAGTAATTCTTGCTCTACTTCGGCAGATGCAACATCCTCTACGAGTTTTGCGATGTCTAAGTCAATTTTTTCACTCAATTGCAATATGTCACCTTCGCTTAGGGGGTGTTCGTCAAATATTAAGTTTGACATATCCCAATATTTTCCTTGTTTTTTAGCTGCAAGGGCGTATTTTGCAAGGGTGCAAGCCCCAGGGTGCACAGTGTGCGGGATGTATTTATTGCATGACGTATCAAGCGGATAGTTCATGTGAATTATTTCTATGTTTTTGTTTTCATGTGCAAATTTTGAAGCCATTATATTTGTGACTCTGCAAAATGGGCACATAAAATCACTGTAAACGTATATTTTCTCACCATTTGGGTTGCCTAAAATATTTCCGCTTACTGCATATTTATTAACTTTCATAGACATAAATTCTTCAAAGGATTTTTGAATTTTTTGCTGAGGTGAAAAAACCATTGAGACACTTGTATATGATACAAGGCCAATGAAAGCCAAAAGCACAACTATAAATAGTGCTGTGTATTTTTTTACTCCGTCAACAAAGTCCAAAACTGTATTTTTTATGTCTTTTATAAAGAAACTACCCTTACTTTTTGCAACAAGCGCTATAAATAAATCTATAAAGTATGTTGCAAAGCATAAAACACAAATTTTATTTATTTTGAATATTGAAATCGTTGCAAGACACATTGAAACTGCAAAGGAAATTAGTCCAAGGGTTGCAATGTAGCTTTTGGGGTTTTTAAATACATCAAAAATTGTGTTTTTAAATTTATCTTGAATTATGTGTACAAAATTTAAAAATATAGTTAAAAGGTAGTAAAACATACCCCATAGTGCAAGCGGTATGCCTAAAAACATTGAATAATTGGTTTTTGCAACGCCGTCGCAGTCAATTAAGTTGTTTACAGAGCAAAAGCTTGCACTGAATTGCTCATTAAAATTTACTTTAAAAAATATAAACGCAAGTTCGATTGTCATTAAAAAGCCAATGACAGATAAAATTGCTATTATTGTAGTTTTTTTCTTTTCCATAATTCCCCTCTAGTTAATTTTAGCGCAAATTTTATAAATTTGCATTAATAATTTATTTATTGTCCAAATTTACAATTCTTAATAAAAAATTGTACTTTTTCTAAAGTTTTGGATTTATTTTGCCGATTTAATGAATGACAAGGTTATGATATGGGAATAGTAGAACCAGAAAGGATTACAAAACCACTTATGTAAAGAAATGTTACAATATATACTTAGTATGAAATTTGTATATACTGAATGTTTTTATATAAGTACGATATGTAAAGGTGGTATAATATGGGACTAGCAGCAAGCCAAGGTAGATTATTACTTCTCACAGCGAGAAAAAGCGATTTAGAATATCGCGCACAAGAAATTTCTCAAAGAAGACTTATCCTTGCAACAGAACTAGAAAGCGTTTCATCTCAATATGCTCGTAAAACAGCTAACAGACAGATGAAATTAACTAGATTGGTTAAGCAAGGTGAAGCAAACCAAACTCAAACAGTAAATTTAACTTACAGAAACTTGATTCAGGCAGGTATGAATGATGATGGTTCTGGTATTTCAGATTACCGTATTAAAAACGCTAGAGGTCAAGTAGTTGTATCTGACCCAAGTGAATTGCCTACTTCAGCAGCGGACGCTGGATATGGAAGCAATTCAGGTGTAAATGTTTCAGTTGAAGGCAATAGAGCTATTGTATCTGGTACTTACAACGGTCAAGAAATTTATGAAGTTTACGTTGTTGATAGCAAACTGTCTGATTCTTCAGAAACTGAAAACTACTTCCAAGAAGGTTTAAGAAACGGACGTTTCATTATCGAACAATTCTCTGTAATTGATGGAAATGGTAATGAAAACGGTAATGATGCAACAGGTGCCGACCCAATAGGCGAATGGCAATCTGTAAGCTGGTCTGGTATGTCTGAAATTCAAGATAACTATTACACAGAAGATGATGCTATTGCTCAAGCCGAATATCAATCAGCATCAGCAAGGGTTCAAGCTCAAGATAAGAAACTTGAAACAGACCAAAAACAAATAGAAACTCAACACAAAGCAGTTGAAACAGAATTTGAATCTGTACAAAAAGTAATCCAAAGCAATATTGAAAGTTCATTTAAAATGTTTAGCTAGATTTCACAAGTCCCCTTATTAATACCATTGTAGCAAAAGACCGACTATTGTCGGTCTTTTAGCTTATGCGTCTTGTTGTTATTTTAAATTTTTCTAAATCACTTTTAAGCTTGTTTATTGGTAATGTATCGTAGTGGAAAATTGAAGCCGCAAGAGCTGCATCAACATTAGTTTTTTCAAATACATCCCTAAAATGTTCACTGTTTGCACCTGCTCCACCTGATGC
Organism: Candidatus Gastranaerophilales bacterium; assembly: GCA_944324385.1. Taxonomy (GTDB): domain Bacteria; phylum Cyanobacteriota; class Vampirovibrionia; order Gastranaerophilales; family Gastranaerophilaceae; genus Galligastranaerophilus. The sequence continues at coordinate 66,356 of CALUWD010000001.1, forward strand.
TATAACGGGAATTTTTACAAGATTTGCAACAACTTTATTCATCTCGATATCAAAACCTTGTTGTGTACCGTCAAAATCCATAGACGTCAAGAGAATTTCGCCTGCACCCCTTGATTCTACTTCTTTTGCCCAGTTGACAAGTTTAATTCCTGTGTTTTTTTTGCCGGCATTAATGTGTACATAGTAGTCATTATCGATTTTTTTGGCATCAATTGCTATTACTATGCATTGGGAGCCAAAATAATTAACACAGTCGTTTATTATTTGCGGATTTTTGACAGCTGAAGAATTAATTGAAATCTTGTCTGCGCCAGCACTTAAAATAGCCCTAATGTCTTCGATTGAGCTTATTCCACCACCAACTGTAAAAGGTATAAAAACGTTTTTTGCAACTTTTTCAACAAGTTCTACTATTGTCTTTCTTTTTTCATTTGTTGCTGTTATATCAAGAAAGACAAGCTCGTCCGCGCCTTGATTTGAATATTTTTTTGCAAGCTCAATAGGGTCGCCTGCAAATTTTAAATTTTCAAAGTTTACACCCTTTACAGTTTGACCGTTTTTAATGTCTAGACATGGTATTATTCTTTTTGCCAGCATTAGTAATCCAAATTCATTTTTGAAAATTCTACAATTTGGTTTTTACCGTGTTTCTTGGCTGCATAGAGTGCATGTTCAGCGTATCTGATTATTGTATTTACATTTTCTTCTACATTTTCAAGGAATGGATATGATGATATTCCGCCTGAAATTGTAATGGGATGTCTTTCTTCTTCGTTTGCAGGGATAAATTCCATTTTTTCGATGTCACGTCTAAATCTTTCTGCAAAAATATATGCATTATCTTCAGATGTGTTTGGCAAAATTAAAATAAATTCTTCATCGCCATATCTTGTTAAAATATCCTCTTTTCTAATTAGCGCTTCAAGCATTTGTGCAATTTTTTTCAAAAGCACATCACCCCAGTCGTAACCGTACATGTCGTTTACGGTCTTAAAGAAGTCGATATCAATAAGCAAACACGATAATGGTGTACCATATCTTTTTGCTCTAGACATTTCAGCTTCTAGTCTGTGGTGAAGATATTTTCTATTGTATAGGCCAGTCAGCTCGTCTGTTATAGACTGTTTTTTAATAGAAATACGATATTTAGATGCTTTCGCTAAAGCCTCTACCCTTGTTGAAAGTTCTTTAGCGTTTATAGGTTTTGCTATAAAATCGTGTATATCCGCCCTTATTGTTATATTTTCAGGAATTTCATCGACTATAACTAAAAGTGATGTTTCAAATTTTGTTACAGCGCATACATCTTTAATTTTGTCAATTGGTGCGTCCATAATAATTACACCAGGGTTAACCTCTTTGTAATTTTTAATTTCATCAAATTTAAATTCACGAATAACAAATTCGTCATTCACATCTGTTAACATTTTTGCATATTCGCTTGTGCCGTTTTGACTGTAAAAAATAATATTCATGCCGTTAATATCCTTTATTTGGTACTTTCATAATAATGTTTTTAATTTTATATCTTTGGATTTCAATTTTTCCTGCAGGAGTGTAAATTATTGCGTTCATTCTATCTAAGCTTTCTACCCTGCCAACCAGTTCCATAACTTTTCTTGAGAGTAAGTTTTTTTTGTACATAACCACATCGCCATAGTACTCGTTATTAACCTCTCTTTGGTATGTTAAATCACTACCATTATTTCTGATTTGGATCATGCCAGCACCAACTGTCTTAATTCTGCCATGTGTCTGGACAGCTGGAGTGATAATAGTGTCACAAAATGCTTTTGGCGTGTGTGACAGCATAACTACAAGTATAATGGCAATAATTTTAGTTAGTTTACTCATTAAAATTAGTATAGCATATTTTTATAAAGCAAATATATTTTTCATATAAATATACTATGAATTTTTGTTGAATATTTAATAAACTGTTAATGTAGAGTGATGGAGAGATTTTTTGCCACTACCGTTAAGACAACAAAATTATAATTATTCTGACTATGGAATGGTTAAAACCTATCCAAGGAGAATTTCTTGCAAAAAACAAAGGGTAAAAAAGACTAATCCTTTTGTAAAAATGTTTAGGTTTGCGCTTGCATCTTCTCTCTTGTGCACTTTCTCGTATTTAATTGCGCCAAAGTTGTATTGCGAATATTTTGAGCCACTTATTTTAAATCATGCTCTAAATCGAAATATTAAGCTTGATGCAAAACAATATACTTCGCAATACCTTAATTATCTTCATAATTCAGAATTATTTGGTCAAAATTTAATTGTGCCTACCAATAAGCACGTTAAAACAATTGTCCCTATAATTACCTCAGGTGAATTAACACTTATTAGTAAGCAAATTAACGATTTATTTGCTAAATACCCTAATATGCATCCTTCGGTTTATGTTTGGGAATATTCTAGTGCAAAAGAAGTGAACGTTAACGCTGATGAAAAGTTCTCTGCTGCAAGTATAATAAAACTTCCAGTTCTTTTTGAGCTGTTCAGAAAAATTGACAGATGCGAGGCTGATGGCACAAATACTACGGTTTTATCAAAAAAACTTTTATATGATTTTAAAAACAAAACTGCAGGTTCGGGTGAATTACAATTTGGGCCCTTGAACAAGTATTTTACCGTAGATTATTTAGCAAAAGTTATGATAACTCATTCTGATAATTCGGCAACAAATATGTTGATAGAAGAAGCTGGTGGAATGGGCGCAATTAATTCCTCGATGCGTTCATTAGGTCTTGATAAAATTGAGCTTAATAACAGATTGCCCGATTTAGAAGGCACAAATAAAATTAGCGCAAAACAGATTGCTACGCTTTTGTATAATCTGGATAATCCTAATTTTTTGAGTGATAAAAGTAAAATCACTATAAAAGAGTATATGGCAAATGTTAAAAATCGCAGTTTATTACAAGCAGGTTTGCCATCTGAGGCGATTTTAATACATAAAACAGGTGATATAGGTCAAATGCTTGGTGACGCTGGAATTGTTTATGCTCAAAATGGCAGAAAGTATATTGTCGTAGTTCTTGTTAAGCGTCCTCATAATGATTATACTGCGCGTGATTTAATTCAAAAGACTTCTAAAATTATCTATGATAATATTAACTCGGATTCTGATTTGATTTAAAAAAGCGGCTTGTTTAGCCGCTTTTTATATTTTAGTGAATTTTTGGAAGATTTCTGAGTTTTATGTGTAGTTCCCTTAACTGTTCCTCAGAAACATCGGATGGCGCTTGTGTCATCACACATTTTGCTTGAGCATTCTTTGGAAATGCAATTACATCTCTTATTGAATTAGCTCTTACAAGTAGTGCTACAAGTCTGTCTAAACCTAATGCTATACCGCCATGTGGAGGTGTGCCGTATTTAAATGCGTTAATCATAAATTCAAATTTATTATGAATTTCTTCTTCGCTTAATCCAAGAGCTTTAAAGGCTTTTTCTTGAATTTCTGGATCATGAATTCTTATCGAACCACCACCAAGTTCGTTTCCGTTGTATACAACATCATAAGCTATTGATTTTACATTTGCTTTATCTGTTTCAAGTTTGTCTAAATCTTCATATGCAGGCATTGTGAATGGGTGGTGAACGCTTACGTATCTGTCTTCTTCAGCTGAGTATTCAAATAACGGGAAGTCAACAACCCAAAGAAGGTCATGTTTTGATTTATCAATCATACCTAATCTGTCACCAAAGTATAATCTGAATCTGCCCAACACATCAAATACAACCTTGTGTGAGTCAGCTACAAAGAAAACTATATCGCCTTTTTGAGCGTCTGCTCTTTTTTGTATTTCATCGATTTGTTCTTGAGTTAAAAACTTGAATACAGGTGATTTTACGGTGCCATCTTCCATATAAGTAACCCAAGCAAGACCTTTTGCGCCAAATGAAATTGCAAGATTTCTTACATCATCCATTTCTTTCCTTGAGTATCCTGCAATGCCCGGGATTTTGATTGCTCTTACCGTACCGCCTTTTTCTACAACAGACTTAAATGCTTCAAAAGTTGATGCTGCCATAATATCAGATACATCAAAAAGTTCTAAACCAAATCTTGTATCAGGCTTGTCTGAGCCATATTTTTCCATTGCCTCTTTCCAAGTGAGTCTTTTAAATGGCGCTTGAACCTCAACACCTGCAGCTTTGAAGGCATCAACAATTAAGCCTTCTGCCATTTTAATAACGTCATCTTGCTTAACAAAGCTCATTTCTATATCAACTTGCGTAAATTCAGGTTGCCTATCTGCACGCAAGTCTTCATCTCTGAAGCAACGTGCTATTTGATAGTATTTTTCAATACCGCCTACCATTAAAAGTTGTTTAAAAATTTGTGGTGATTGTGGTAGTGCGTAAAATTTGCCATCATGAACTCTGCTGGGCACAAGGTAATCACGAGCACCCTCAGGTGTTGCTTTTGTCAGGTTTGGTGTTTCTACTTCAAGAAAATCGTTTTCATTTAAATAATTTCTTATTGCAGCAACAATTTTGTGTCTTAATGTCAGATTTGAAAGCATTTTTTCTCGTCTAATGTCTAAGTAACGATATTTCAGTCTTACTTCTTCAGACACATCCTCGTCATCAAGCACAAAAGGCAGCGCAATAGCTTTTGACAGAATTTCAATATTATCGGGATACATTTCAATTGTACCTGTTTTTAATTTTTCATTTATAGTGTCATCAGGGCGTTTTGAAACTTTACCTGTCACTTGAACAACAAATTCGTTTCTTAATTGTTGAAATTTTTCATATACCTGAGGATTTACTTGCGGGTCGGCAACTACTTGAAAAAGACCGCTTCTGTCACGAACTTCAACGAAAATAATACCACCTAAATCTCGAACGGTTGATACCCAGCCTGCAAGAGTGCATTCTTTGCCGATATATTCTTCATTTATTTGTGTGCAATTTTGTTTTTTGTAAGACAATTCCATACTTTCTAATCCTCATAAATTCTCTTTATAAAGTAATTATAAAATAAAAATATTATTTGACCACGATTTTTTTTAAGCTACACTAATATTGTTATATTTTAATTGGAGTGAGTATTAATGGCATTAAAAAATTTTTTATTCACATCTGAATCTGTAACAGAAGGTCATCCTGACAAGGTTTGCGACCAAATTTCTGATGCTATTTTAGATGAATTTTTAACTAAAGACCCAAAATCAAGAGTTGCAGCTGAAACTACAGTAACTACAGGTATGGCCCTTGTTTGTGGTGAAATTACATCAAACTGCTATGTTGATATTCCATCGGTTGTTAGAAATACAATTAAATCAATTGGTTACAACGGTGAAGAAGGCGGCGGTTTTGATTATAAAACATGTGCTGTTTTAACAAGTATAGATGAACAATCAAGTGATATTGCTGGCGGTGTAAATAAAGCACTTGAAACAAGAAGCGATAATGCTGATACATCAAAAGACGAAACACTTGATATAGGTGCAGGCGATCAGGGTATAATGTTTGGTTATGCTTGTAATGAAACACCCGAACTTATGCCTCTGCCTATTTCGCTTGCTCATAGGTTAGCTTTTCAACTTTCAAAAGTTAGAAAAAACAGAACTGTTAATTATTTAAGACCTGATGGCAAATCTCAGGTTACTGTTGAATATGTTGATGGAAAACCTGCAAGGATTGATACAATTGTTATTTCTACTCAACATGACCCTGAAATTAACGGAATAACAGATAACCAAAAAATTCAGGCGCAAATCCGTGAAGATATGATTAAATACGTCATTGAACCAGTATTTGCAAATGACGCAATTAAACCTGATTCAACAACTAAATATTTAATTAACCCCTCAGGTAGATTTGTAATCGGTGGCCCTCAGGGTGATGCCGGTTTAACAGGTAGAAAGATTATTGTTGATACTTATGGTGGCTATGCTCGTCATGGCGGCGGTGCTTTTTCTGGTAAAGACCCAACAAAAGTTGACCGTTCAGCTGCATATGCTGCACGCTGGGTTGCAAAAAACATCGTAGCTGCGGGCTTAGCTGAAAAATGTGAAGTTGAACTAGCTTATGCTATTGGTGTAAGTCGTCCTGTTTCAGTGCTTGTAGATACTTTCGATACAGGTAAGATTGATGATGAATGTCTTGCAAAATTAGTTGAAAAGAATTTTGATTTAAGACCTGCTGCAATTATTAAACAGTTTGATTTGAGAAATCTACCAGCTAAAAACGGCGGCAAATTCTATCAAAGACTTGCTGCGTACGGTCACATAGGAAGAACAGATTTTGATGTACCATGGGAAGATACATCAATGGCTGCAAAATTAAAAGAACAAGCTTTGGCTTGTACTAAATAGTTTAAGTCAGGCGGCACAAGTGGTGTGCCGCCTTTTTAGTTTTATGAGTGATAATTTTTCAAATATTTCTGATATTATTGGTGATAATTTTTTTGATTCCAAAAAAGCACAAATTGCCCTGAAACATTCAACAATTTTTTCATTTTGGGAACAAATTGTAGGTAAAAAATTTATAAATTCATCTAAACCAATGTCTATAAGGAATTTTAAACTGTATGTGAGTTGTGAAAATTCTTTTGTTTTACAAGAGCTAATGATGTACAAAAAAGTGTTGTTAAAAAAGCTTTTGCCATACTCTAGTGCTCTTGGAGTAGAGATTTCAGATATTTTATTTGAATATAAGAATTGGAATCCTAATAGAGAAATGTTTCAAGCAGGAGATGATTTTCCTGATTTTTATTCAAATGATGAATTGTCAAAGGTGAATATCGATTTAAAAGCTTTTGAGCAAGTGTTTAAAAATATTGAAAACAGCTCTTATTTAAATGAAGAACAAAAAGAAAAATTTAAAAATAAAATTATAAAACTACAACAGGCAAAAAAAATGCGTTTTTTGTAAATTCCTTGTAATGTTTTAAAAAAATGTATAAAATAGTTATAGTACAGATTTTAAGGTTTTGTATGAGTGAAAAAGAAAAAAAAGTTGTTTCAATAGGTTCAAAGGCAAAAAAACAAGCAGAATCTAAAGATACGCCAAAAGTTGAGCTTGAATATTGCAGTTTTTGTGGCAGACCAAATACAATGGTGCCAAAATTGGTAAAGGGTCCAGGGGTCAATATTTGCTCAGAATGTACACTTATTGCTGTTCAGTATTTAATTCTACAAGATGGCGCATTGTCTGCTGAGGCTCAGAGGATAATTGATATGCTCTGGGGCACAAAAAAATGAGTAAATATTCCAAAATTCAACTCAGGGGGCTTGTACTGCAAGCTGTTTTAAAGTTTAAAGATTGTAATTTACCAAACGATAAAGAAATTAAATCTTGCATTAAATTTTTGAATGACTTGGATGAGAAAGAATTTGTAGTAAGTTTATTGTTAAAAGAGATTTCTCCTCATTCAACTCAGTATGATAGTATTTTAACGCTTTTGCTGTTTAGTGTTAGTGACGAGAAAACATTGTCTGAGCAAATTTTCAAGTTGCTTAATGATAAAAATATTTCAGATTTTAAAAAAATGCATCTGATTAATATTTTGCGCGAAAGTGGTCAAAGTATTGATTACAACTTTATACAAACCCATATTGACAATCCGGATGCAATAATTGACAGTGAAACAAAAAAATTTCTGCAAGATGCGCAGTTGAGTCCTGAAGTTTTAATAGACTTTTTTGATTTTTATTTTACTGTAAATGCCGATGATAAAAGCATGCTTGTAAATTCTATTATTAATGATTATTCAGGAGATGAACTTGCAAACATTCTAGAACCCTTTGCATATTTTTACCCTACCATTTGTGTCGATGAAAATATTTTAAATGCATATTTAGAATCTAAGTCTTATTTAGCACTTAAACCTTTAAAGTGGTGTAGTGAGCATTTGAGTGACGATAATTTATTAAAAATTGCAAAAAAGAACTATAAGAAAATGCTACTGTTGGGTCTGGACGAAAATAAAAAAGATTGCGAAATATTTTCAAATTTCTTGTCTGATTCTAAGCCTATTAATTTTTGGTTTTCGTGCGCTGATGGCAATTCAAATATTTCTTGCGTGTTTGCGCGACACAAGAGAAATGGCTATATTCAGACTTTTTTTACTGTTTTTAACTTGAGCAGCGGGCCGATTGCTTCCTTTGGTTTTAATGAAATAACAAAACGTGATTTTAATGTTATATTAATGAGATTTTTTAAATCTTCACTTCACGCAAAGATATCATTAAAGGACGGAAAGACAATATTTGACACATTGACTTCAAGAGGCTGGAAAGATAATGTAAAAATTCCCTATGAGTTTGTTTGTTGGCGTCGTTTAACATATGATATTGAGCAAAATTCGTCTTGTTTTTCAGAGTTATTGACCAAAGGTTTAAAAAAAATATCTGTTAATAAAAAAGTTGTAAGCGAGTTTCTTAATACTGATTTATTTTCAAGTTGGTTTTTTAACTGCAAAAAGGCACCCCCTATTTTAGAGGTTATTGAAACTCTTGTGCAAAATATGCCAAATGACATTGATGAAATTAATTTAATGGTTGAAATTGCTGCTAATAAGCTTTTTTCAGATTTAAATTTTAAAAATAAATTTATTGAAAAGATACTTTTTCAATCTTATATTCTTTTAAAATCTAATATGCCAAATGCTGCAAATTCTTTATATAGCTTGACTTTTGATGATAATCTTGTATTTGAATTTTTATTGACAATTATAAAGAAAAGTTTGTATTTTTATTTTATAAATGAAATGTATGAGCAGGAAAATATTTCGTCAAATATTTTTTCAAAAAATGCTGGCGATGTACAACATTGCGATACTGCAAAAAGGATACTTAAAGTCATAGAGGAACAATGGGTATTAAAGGAAGAATAGTTGCGCTAGACATCGGGACTAAAAGGATTGGTGTTGCAGTTTGCGATCCAATGTGGATTGTTGTTTCTAAAGTTGGACTTGTTGAGAGGAAGAACACCCCTAGTGGTGACCAAATGGCCCTTGATGAAATCAAAAAAATATGCGATGAATATAATACAAAAACAATACTTATAGGCGTCCCATACAATATGGACGGCACATTAGGTTTTCAAGCAGAAAATTGCATCAATTTTATTAAACCCCTTGAAGGTGAGTATAAGATTTTATATCATGATGAAAGGCTTAGTTCTTTTGAGGCCGAAGAAATCCTTAAAAAAGAAGGGAAAAAATACACAAAAAACAAAGGTTTGGTAGATGTTCTAAGTGCATGCATAATATTGCAAGATTACATAAATGAAAAGGGATAACAATGAAAGAAAATGAATTTGAGATTATAAAGACAATTGGTGAAAATGGCGAAGAAATTGAGCTAAAATTAATTGATATTGTAAATGTTAATGATGTCGATTATGCACTTTTAGTGCCTGCTAACACTGATGTAGACAGTGATGAAGAATGCGAAATTGCTCTTATGAGGTTAAAGGAAAATAACTCCGAATATGTCTTTGAAACAATAGAGGACGATGATGAGTTTGAACTTGTATCTCAAGCCATAATTGAAGATGAGGCAAATTAAGTTATTTGCCCAAGCTCATAACATTTGTTATTTCGCTCAAGGTTTTGGTGTTTTCTTGAATTTCACCATCAAGTTGCGTACTTAGCTTTACTCTTTTGTTTCTGAAAAGCATATCACAGAATGCTTCAAGCCTTGTAACAAAACCTGCTTCGCCTGTGTGCTCGTCTATTGAAAGATTTAAAAGTGGTTTTTGGAAATTTTTTGCTTTTCTTTTAATGTCTTCAATCATAAGTGAATCAGGCCCACAACCAAAGGCTGTTATCGTGATGATGCCATCAATTTTATTGTCTTTTAAGTAGTGTCCTGCACATCCTGTAACTTCCATTTGATTTGCCCAGTACGGTGTTGTATCAAGCGCACAAATCCCGCTTTGCAGTTCGCCATCAGTTAGTTGGTATGCGCTGTGCACAACAACACCCATATTTTTTAGCTTTTTAAATATGTCCATGCAAGCTTTTTTGTCATATATATTGTAACCATGGGCAACAAGTGCAATATGAATAACGCCTTGAGAGTCTTCTGACTTTGGTGCAATTACAACTTTTCCTTCCATGGCATTTTTAAGAGCTTCTTCAAAACTTAGGCCCTGCTGCATCATTACTCTAAAGTTATTTTGAACAACAAAACCAGCCCTAGAGGCTTCTTTTATGAGTTTTTCATTGGTTATGCCAAAGGGTTTAACCGCTTGTTTTAAAAATTCATAAAGTCCAAGATTTTTTTCAGATTTATCTAAGGTCGCCTCTATTATTTCAAAGTCGCCTTTTACAACATTTCTTATTAAATCCGGCAATCCTCTGATTTTTGAACAGTTATAAATTTTTGGGGCAATTGATTGAATAGATGGAACAAATATTTTTTTAATACCTTTGTTTACAAGCTCTACAATGTGACCGACATATATTTTTATAGGGAGGCAAGTCTCTGTTACCACAAGGGATGAACCTTGAGATAAGGTTTTTTTAGTAGTGGGTGCGCTTAGAACAATTTCAATTCCTAAATGATTAAAAAAGCCCCAGTAATATGGAAAATAGTTATAGTATGATAATGCTCTAGCTATGCCGATTTGTTTTTTTTGTTTCATTTAAATCTCCATCTTTACTTATATAATACTTGAAACAATATTTTTTTGCACATAAGTTTGTAACAATTAGTTAATTAAACAAGTTTTTAGGGTCAATTATTTGTGTTATTGTTTTTTATAAAATACATAGGAAGAATTATGTGGCCAAATATTAACAATAATTATAACTATAATGTGCAAAGCGGATTTTATGCACCTGTAGCACAACCTGATGCTTATAATGTGCAAAATTTTGCATACCCGCCATATCAGGTTGTGCCAATGTATATGACTAACCCTATAAATCCTGCTTTGATTAATCCTAAAATTGGCGGAGATTATACCTATCTGGGCGCAATTAAAACACCTTATGGTGACGATGTGCATACTTATATGTTAAAAAGTGGTCAAAGAGTTGCAATTATGCCTCGCGAAGGTACAACAATTTTAAAAACCTTTGTTGACTCAGGTTCAATGAATGAAAATGATAGAATTCGCGGAATTAGTCATTTTATTGAACATAATTTATTTAATGGTAGTGAAAAGCTTGCCCCGGGACAGTTTTTTAAAGATGTGACAAAAATGGGTGCTTCAACTAACGCTTCAACTGACTATGCTCAGACTGATTATTACATATCTTCAGGCATTATGAGTAATGAAGACTTTAAAAAAGCTGCTCAAATGCATGCTGATATGATATTAAGACCAAAATTTAGCAACGAAATGCTAGAAAAAGAAAAAGGGCCTGTAACATCTGAAATAAGCATGATAAACGATGATGTAGCCACAAAAGCAGCAAATGAAGTTGTAAGAAATCTTTTTCAAATAAATTCAAAATCTGAAAATCTTGTAGCAGGGTCGATTGATACAGTTAATAATTTAAATAGGGATGATGTCGTTGATTATTGGTCTAAGCACTATACGCCTGATAGTCTTTATACTGTTGTAGTTGGCGATGTCAATCCAAGCGAAGCTATAGAAACGCTTGCGCGTGAATTTAACCAGCCTGCAAAAGTGCGCTCAGCTAATGTTACAAAAGAGAAATTAGCCCCTATTCAAAACCCTGTAAGAATAGATTTAAAATCTCAAGTAGCAAATGCGACGGATATTTTTATGGGCTTTAGCGCGCCAACTTCAAACAGTACAAAGGATAATATTGCAATATTAGCTTTAGATATATTATTACAGGGTAATTCTTCCTCAAGGCTTTCAAAGGCACTTGAACCCTTAAATGCTTATAGCTTTTTTAGTTTGCAAAAAGTTGGACTTGAGAAAAGCGACCCACAAGTATTATTTGCCCAGCTAAATGCCCCAGCGCAAAATGAGCAGGCTGCAATTGATGCCTTTTATGATGTAATTTTAGATATTCAAAAAAATCCGCCAAGTGATTATGAAATGCAAACCATTAAAAGTGCACTTACCAAAATGTTTGCTATTGATTTTCAAAGTGCAGAGGTAATTTGCGAAACAATTGGTTCTGCCTATCTCGATGGCAATTTGCAAGATATTTCCCAAATGCAAAATATAGTCAATTCTCTGACTCCTCAGGATATTGTAAATGCAGCAAATAAATATGTTGATTTAAATAAAGTTTCTATGGCTGTAGTTCATCCTGCAAATCTCACTGACGAGCAGATTATGAGTAATTATTCTAAAAGCAAATATGTGGCTAAACAAAAGCCTAAAAGTGTCGGCGCTATTTCGTTTGGCTCAAGAAATATAGACACATCTGATGTTTATGAACGCATTCTTAAAAATAACTCACATATTGCGCTAAATAACTCAAATAATTCCGATGTTTGTTATTTAAACTGGCGTTTGAGTGCGATTTCTGCAATGCCAAAAAATTTGGCTGTACCTTATGTTTTAACTGAGCTTTTAAATTCTGGCTCTGCGTTAAGGATAAAAGATAAAATTGCGCTTGAAACTAATTCAAAAGGAATCGATTACGATTTTGATTCAAATGGGTTTCAAATTGTTGCAACTGCGGATTGTTTATCAAAAGATTTAAACGAAACAATGTCATTGCTGAATGAGGTTATGTATAATCCTAACTTTTCTCAAAGCGATTTTGAAAAGGCTAAAAATAAAATTAAGTCCTTTTTTGAAACAGTTGAAAAAGACGGTTCTGACAATATGCTTGTCCAGTTATATCCAGGGTACTTTGGCTCTCCAAAAGAAATCCTAAAGGGGTTAGAGTCAATGACTTTAAATGATGTCATTAAACATTATAACGATATGATTAACAGCGCCTCATCTAATTATGTTGTAACTGCGCCTTTTGACAAAGAACCTAGCCTAAGGACAAGTGCAATTTCTAATGCAGCACAAAGTCCTGTGACATACAAGACTCACAAGCCAAAATTTTCAAATGTTTTCAAACCAAATACAGCTACTAAAGTCGTTGTGGATACAGCTGAGTTAAATCAAGCTCAAATTTATAAGACATATTCTTTTAAAATGTCTGGCAACATAAAGGATGAAGTCAAATTTGAACTTTTGAATGAAATTTTGGGTGGTTCACCTGCCTCAAGGCTTTTTCAAGAGTTGAGAGAAAAGCAAAAATTGGCCTATAGAGTGTCTTCTCAGGTTCAAACATTTGAAGATACTGGCATTTTAACCATGTTTATTATGAGTACAACTGATGACAAGGCGCAGAATGACATTAAGTATGACAATTTGCAAAAATCCTTAGATGGCTTTGATAAGCAAGTGCAAAAATTATTAAACAAGCCTGTAACCCAAGAAGAACTTGATGCTGCTAAAATGCAATTAAAACAGAGAATTGCAAAACAAACTGAGCTTCCTGATTCTGAAACAGATTTGCTTGCCATGAATATGGTTTTGCCTTATGGCATAAAAAGAATTGATGAGTATGTTAAAGCAATAGACTCTATTACGATTGAAGATATTTCTGAAGGTGCAAGGCATATTTTCAAAAATAAACCTACAATATCAATACTTGCAAGCCCTGATACTGTTGAAAATCAGCAAGAATACATTAATTCCTTGGGTGAAGTAGTTGCTGCTGCTTAATTTGTCGCACTACTTTGTGTATTTGCCCATTTGAATGATTTTATTGATGTAGTTTTTGATATCGGGCCATTTATTAGTACTTGAAAATCCTTAGAAGTTGAATTATTTGAAACTGTGCTAAGTGCAGGTATTTTTGCTAAATCGTTTTTGTTTATATCTGCAAACAATGGATTAGTTGGCGCAATTGTTTTTATTGTATTAAGTATTGCAAGCCCTGTGTCAGGTAGTTTTTCAACCACTTTATTTAGTGAGAATGAGCCTAATGGGCCAAGTACACTAACAATTGAGGATGAAATTTTGCCAAGTACTTTAATATCGGAATTTTCGGTCAATAAGTTGTATTTTCCTGTAATATAAAGGCTCATATTAGGACCTGAGGATTCGAGGCTTGTTATGTTTGCCCAACCATTTGCAAATGAAATTTTGCCTTCAATTTTTTTGAATTCACCTGTATTTCTATTTGTAACCGCTGAGATTGTTTGGTTTATATTCCAGTTTAGAAGGCTTTGCGAGAGCAGGTTTCCGGCATGTAAAAACCTTTCAAACCTTGCTGCTTCGCCATATTGACCATTTGAAATATCAAACATAACTTGCCCGTTGAGTGTGCGCATTTGTTGATCAAGAGTGTTTCCTCTAAGGTTTAGTTTTGCAATTCCGTTTGCAGTGCCGCTCATGATAATGGATGTGCCACCAACAAAGCAAGATGCTGCTTTTTTGGCATTTATTGATTTACCAACCCCATCAACTGTTACTTTTGTGTTTGCTATGTTGTATGTTGCACTGCCTGTTATATTCCCATCGGCAAATGTTGCAATTATATTTGTTAGTGTGAATAAATTATTGTATAAGTTAAAGTCAAAAGATGCATTTTGTGCTTCAATTGTACCTGATTTCAGTTTTGCAATTTTGCCAGTACCTTTTTTAATTGTTAAAGGTAAACTCGGACCTGCTGTAGTTTGAGTGTTTGGCATTGAGGATGTTAGTTTTGTTAGTGTATCAACATTTATATAATTTGAAGTGAAATTAAGCGAATTAATTGTTATTATTTTGCCAAAGTTGTTGGAAATTTGGGCATTGCCACTAAAATCTGAATCTGAAATTTTAATTCCTTGCGCTTGTGCGTCAATTGTGGACTTTTTAAAATCAATTTTTGCACTTGTTGTGCTCAGTTTGTACTGTGGATAGCTTAAGTTTGCAACATTTGCGCTGCCACTGATTTGCGGGCTATATAAATTTGATGTAAGTGCTAAATTCCCGTCGACATCAAACGCAAGGTTGCCAAGAGCTGTAACTACAAGCGAAAGTTTTTGCGGTATTATAATATTTAGCGGTGATAATTGCGGATTTTTTGAATTTAGTTGTGTAATTTTTCCTGTAATGTAGGCGATGTTTGAGCCTTTTGATTTTATGGCAAGATTATTTATGTTTAATGTGTTGTTTTTAAGGTTTAAATCCGTTTCCAGCTTGTTTTCAAGCCCTTTAATATTTTTTATATCAACAAGGCTGATGTGGTTTTTAGAGTTTGATGTGACACTGCCTGTCAATTTTATGTCGTCCAAACCTCCGTCGATTTTAGCACTAAATGGCATTTGACCTTGATAAGTTACATATTTTTTGTTTTGAGCAGGAACAAATGCTAAAACAGTTTGAGGAGCAATATTTCCGCTTGTTGTAAAGCTTATTTGCGGTTTTGTCATGTAGTTTTCAATTTTGCCTGCTGCTGCAATTTTTGTACCCTGGGCGTCTATTGTAAAAGGTTCAAGGTTCAGGGTTTTTGAGTCGGCATTAATTTTGCAGGCAGGCGCACTTATTGCAAAAGCAGGGTTTTTCATTGATGCTTTAAAGTTTTGCGCATCAATAGTTGCTATGAAATTATTTTTATCTTTTTTGTCAGGTTGTGCCTTTATTGAAATTTTTTCAATATTTATTGGCATGTTGAGGCTTTTTATTGCCATAGCGAGTTTTTGCAGCTGAATATCAGCGTTTGGAATTATGTTTTTAAAATCCCCCTTTAGCTCAAGTAGTATAGTTAATACGCCACCGTTAAATGAATAATCTTTAATGTCTTGCTCTTTTATTATTCCAAATTGTTTTGCAAGTTTAATTACATCAGGGACTTTAATAGGGTCGGATGTTACTTTTATGTCAGTATTTGTTTTTGAGTCTATTGTGCCTGAAATCGCCAACTTTGAGCCATTTAGATAAGTGTGAGTATCTTTTATTGTAATTTTATTGCCTGTAAAATCGAGCAATGAAACTGTATCTGTTAGGTTTAGACCGAGTTTCGGGTATTTTACGCTGCCATTTTGCAGTTGCAATTTTCCTGAGGACTGGACTGATTTTAAATCGCTTTTTAAATTAAAATCGCAGTTAAAATATCCTGTGGCAATGGCTGATTTTATGTCATTTTTAATCGATAACATATCTAAAATTGACTGAGTGAGCAACTTTGCGTTTGAAAGGCTAATTTTATCGGTTTTAATATTTAAATCAATTTTAGTTTTTTTGCCTACTGACATAGAATTATTGGTTTTAAGCAACTCATCTTTTGATATATATATGTTTGACTGAGTTTTGATTGTGTTTTTGTCAAAAGTTGTTTTTATATAGCTGTATGGCAAGCTATAGTCATCGATTTTTAATGTTATATCATCAATGTTAAGATAGCCTTTTGCGCTAAATTTTTCGCCAAGTTCAGTGATTTTAAGGTCTGTGTTTAATTTTGAGCGCAGTGCAAATTTGTCAAGATTTACAAGTGGATTAAAATTAAAATCAAAATCAATATTTTGCGGTTGTTTTTCCTTGCCCTGAGATGTTTCCGGTAATTTTGTCTGTAGTTTAATATTAAAATCTACAAAATTTTCTTTGGCGTTAATTTCCCCTAAATAGCCTGATGTTGAAAGCTTTAGCGGGCCTTTTAGCGATGGCATAGAAATTTTTGAGTTGTTGGCATTTAATATGTATGTCTTTGAAACATTTTCATCTTTTAGTGTAATTTTTGCATTTTGAATTTCTATGTTAATATTTTTAAGCTCTATAGGTAGCTGTTGGGCTTCTTGAGATTTTTGTTCTTGCGCATTGCTGACAATTTTATTTATATGATTTTCTATTGTATATTTTTTGTCTTTAGTAAAAAGTAGTGAAACTTGTGCGTCTTTAAAATAAATTTTATCTAAATTCAAGTGTCTAAACACAAGTGTTGGCAAATTTATTTCAATAGCAGGGGAGGTTAAGACTATAAAATCACTGTCATCAAAATATTTAACACAAACTTTGTTTGCAAGTACTTTTATGCCTAAACGCCACGTTGTCTTTAGTTTTGGGTTTTCAAGCGCAACTTTAAAACCTGTCTGCTTTTCGATTTCAGTATTAATTTGTGGCAAAAAATTATTAATATTTATAACATTAGGAAGGATGAATAAAAAGCTTAAGTATAAAATAAAAACTAAGCTAAAAAGTCCTATTGAGCTTAGTTTTAGTACTTTTAACATTTTAGGGGTGCTTTTGATTTTCTTAAAAATCATACTAATCCTCCCAATTTATTTTTATATTTCCATAAGCGAAATACTCTTTACACCGGCGTTTCTGGCGGTGTCCATAAGCTTAACCACGCAACCATGCTGGCTGTCGCCCTCTGCTTGAATCATAAGTCCGTCGGTTAATGTTGCTGCTTTGTCTTTTATTGTGTTAAACAAATCGCTTTCGGCAACTTCGTTTTCGTCAATATAGTATTTGTTATCTGCGCTTACGGTCACTGTAAGTATTTTATTTTCTTTTGGTGTGTCCTGAGTTTTTTCAACGTAATCAGGAATTGCAAGATTTAAACCTTGCTGGTCTAACATTGGCGCAATAACCATCATAATAATGAGTAGTACAAGGAAAATATCTGTAAGGGGTGTTATGTTAATTTCATTAAAAGTTTGTCTTCTCATTATTCTTCCCCTTTGTTTTTAAGTTCTTTTTGTTCTTTTTTGCTTAGTGGCTCGCCTGCTACGACTAATTTTTCAAAGCCTGCATTTTGCGCTGAGCGCATTATTTGCATAATATCGGAACTTTTTGCTTTTTCATCAGCCTTTACAACCACCTCTTTTTTCTCCATATTTGGTATTAGTGCTGCAAGTGCGCCTTCAAGAGCGTCATGGCTTGTTTTTTCACCGTTTAAAAACAGCTCGCCTTCTTTAGTTAGGGCAACTGTGGCATTTTTTTCTTCAATACTGACGCCTGAGTTAATTTCGGGTATGGTTATGTTTTTGTCAAGTGATTGAAAACTTGGTGCAATAACCATCATAATAATCAACAAAACAAGAAAAATATCTGTCAGTGGTGTAATATTTATTTCGTTAAATACGGGCTTTTTCCCGTCAGTATTTACTTTTATAGCCATTTTTACCTCAAATTAAAGAGCAATTGTGCCTGATTCGTCAACTTTAACTTCTTCATCAGAGTCAATAAAGCTCAAGAATACAAGTTTAATAAGTTTAAAGTCGCTTTCAAATCTTGAAACAACTGTTTGGAAGTAGTTGTATAAAACAACCGCAACGATAGCAACGCCAAGACCGAATGCTGTAGCGATAAGAGCTGAAGCAATACCTGTTGCAACGGCTGCTGATTGGTTGCCTTGAACTGCTAAATCTTGGAATGTGTACAAAATACGAACAACTGTACCAAACAAACCTAAAAACGGAGCAACACCACCAATTGTACCAAGAATTGTAAGACCTTTTTCAAGTTTTCTTGTTGCAAGACTTGCAGAAATGTCATAAGCTCTTGAGAATCCTGTGCGTTGTTCCGTGTAAATTCTAAGACCTTCATCAACCATTTCGCTAATAATACCACCTAGTTGAACTGATGCTCTTTGAGCGGCACCGATGTTATTTTTAACAAGTGCTTTTTGCAGTGTTTGGATGAATTCACCAATGTTTCTATCGTTTTTCTTGTAATAGTAAAATCTGTTGATTGCTACTGCGATTGTAAGAATTGAGCAAATGAAAATTGGTGTTAAAACAGGCCAATCCATTTTAATTGATTCTAAAAAAAGTTCCATAGTTTTATCCTCATTTTTCTGTTTTTATCTGTAACTTGCGCCGAGTACATTATAGTCAAATGTAAACTCAATATCTATGCTGCTGCCTTTAAATTCAGGCGGTAGCGGTTTAAATGGTGCAGTAAGTTCAACTGCTGCTTTTGCTGCTGCATCTGACAATGGTTGTCCTGACTTTCTTACTGTTTTTATTGAAAGCAATCTGCCATCACGTCCAATTTGGAATAGTAAGACTACACGCTTACTTTGGTCGCCTTTTGGCGGGTTCCAATTTCTTTTAATTCTTGCCTCAAGATCACGCATGTATGGGCCCCAGTTAGGTTGTTTAATAGCGTCAATCCCTGGTGGGCCTGATGGATTGCCTGGGCCTGGATTGCCTACATTGCCACCTGAGTAGCCTGAGCCACGTGAGCCGGTTGAACCTCTTGAAGCACCAGAACTTGAGCCGCCCTTTGAGGCTGAGAATTGCGGTGCAGGCATACCTGTTCCTTTTGAAGTGCCTGAACTTGTACTGCCGCCACCTGATGTGCTTGAGCCGGATTTTGAACCATAGCTTGGTGCAGGGCCAACAGGAGCGTTGCTTTTTGGAACTGCTACTGAAAATGGACTTTTTGGTACTTGCGAAAGTTTTGGAGCCTGCGTTTTTGGTGGTGTAACTGATGGTTTAAGCGTTGGTTTAAATATTGGCGAAGGCGCTTTTGCTGGTTGTGGTTTTTGCGGAGCCTTTGGTGCTTGTGTAACAGGTTTTTTAACAGGTGTTTTGGGTGCCTGTGTTGCTTGTTTTTTAGGTTGAGCAACCTTTTTGGGCGCGCTTGAAGGTGAAGCAACTGACTTTGGCGCAGGTTTTGATGGTGCACTTGGTAGTGACACTTTGCGCTTAGGATCGTGTATTCCGCCCGCTCTTGAATTTCTGTCAGAGCGATATTTTGTGTTTTTATTTATTGGAGGTGCTTCGTTTTGAGTAATAACAAATTCAATATCACGTGGTTTTAATGGTGGTTTTTGGAAGAAGTTTAAACTTATAGCATAAGTTATAAGCGCCCATACTATAAAAAATACAACAGGGTGAAGTATGACAGACATAACAAGCGAATTTTTAAGTGATAATTCGTCAATGTCATCTTCAAAACTGTTTGGTAGTGTTTTGATTTCCCCATCCATTAAATCATCCGGGTCGTCTATAAAGAATCTGTCTCTCAATTTTGTCATAATTTCTCTTTTTTGTTCTTTTGAATTAATTGTCAAATAAATGACGTTAATTTAAATTAGCCGACTTACTATTTTTATTAGTAGCCCTTTGGTGCGCTCAATGTAATTGGCTGGTCAAAACTTACTTGTATTTGTGCATTGGCTGGGATTTGGACATCTTCGCCCGATTGTCTTGCTGCGTTTAATAAGCCTAGTCCGCCACCGACTGCTGTTCCGTATACTGCACCTTTTCCAACTTCTCCGCCTGAAAGTGGGCCCATTGCAGTACCGAGTATTGCACCGCCTGCGGCACCTATTGCTACGTTTTTACCGTAATCTTTGGCGCTGTCTTTTGTTGTACCACCTTTAAGAACTCCGCTGCCGTCTGTTGTTGCTATAACGCCGCTTACTGGAATGTTGTAGCCTTCAGGTGTCCTTATGCTTGTAAAGCGAATTTCAATTTGACCATTTCTGTTGCCTATACCTGCTTTTTTACACTTTACAACTGTTCCGTTCAGTGTTGAGCCTGCTGAGGCAACTTTAATGTTGTTGTATTTAAAATCTTTGTCTAATATGGCGTAGATACTCATGCCCTTTGTGCAAGTCTTGGAGTCAAGCGCTTGTGATAAAATTGCACTTGTTGTAGTTCCAACAGGGACGTATGTAACATTACCCTTTAGCGTGCTGTAATTCCCCTGATTTGTTGTATTAAAAGAATAATTAGCTTCTGCATTTACTGTATTTGTAATTAAAAGAAGTGTAGCACAAGCTGCTAAAGCTAGGCTTTTTTTGTACATTTTTCCCATATCTCCTCCTTTTTTTCTTAATTTTTAATATACACTATAAATTTTGATAGTAAAGTTTAAATTTTTTTATTCAATTATGTAAGGGCTTTCAAGTACTACAAACAAATTTTGCCCAGGTTTTACTCCTCTGTGTTGTCCGTATTCATATTCTCCGCTTGGCACCCATTGTGTTGTGCCTGACCAATGAAGCCTTGAGGGGTATAAATGCGCCATTTTATTGTATGAAGCTGGTGGCGTTTGCTCTCCACCAATCATATCGCTTTTACCGTTTGATATATACCCGTCAAAGTTTCTTGTTTCTCCGCTTGGCAATGTAATGTGTGTTATTTTAAATTTAAGCGCTGCGTTTATGCCTTTTATGGGCATTTTTAGCATACTAACATAACCTGAAAATATTGTATTTTTTGGAATTATATTGGTTTCATCCACCCAAACGTCTGCTACAGCTACAAAGTATACTTTGTCGCCCTCTTGTAGAGTTTCGCTTGAGAATACTTTTTTAGCGTGTACAAGAATAAAAGCACCCTTATCTAGCATCGCTGTTGCATAACAACTAGTACATACGGATAGTGTAAAAGTAAGTATTAGGGCTATTGCTAAAAATATTCTTTTCATGATTATAATATTAAGCTATTTTTTTAATTTTGCCAAAAGAAATTAAAAAATATGAAGAATTTTTACTGTATTAGTTACAAATAGTATAATATTTAAATGAATTTTTCAAAAAAGACTATTTTAATATTTATGAGCAGCGTGTTTGCTATTTGTGCGAGTCTTTACTTGCTATTAGGCTATGTGGCAAGTTATTTTTTTACTCCAGAAAAAATTCAAAAAATTGTAAAAGAGCAAACAGGGCTTGAATTGGAATTAAAAAGTTCAAAAATAAGGACTTTGCCAAGTTTGTCGTTGCAAATTAGTGCAGATAAATTTATTCTTTCTTTGCCAAATTGTGCAGATAGCGTAATTAGTGCTGACAACCTTAATTTGCGCGTAGGTATTTTACCTGTTTTATTTAAAAATATTTCAATATCTTCTTTTAGTGCAGATAAGATAGTTGTAAATATTAAAAGAGATAAGAATGGTAAGTTTAATTTTGAAAAGTTTATAAAGCAAGAAACTGAATTACCGCTGCATTTTAAGCTTAAACATGCAAATTTGAACCTTAAAAAAGTTTTACTTGATTTTCATGATGAAAAAAATTTTACCGCTGTGAATTTTAATTCAGATAAACTTTTCTTCGATTTTAAAGCTAATCCTGATAAACTCAAGATTGACACAAATTCAACCCTTAAAATATGTACACTAGATGGCAAAAGTTGCTCAAAAACTGATATAAACGCTTTTATTAATACTAAGTTACCTATTAATAAGTACTTAGATTCAAAGAACACTGATTTTAATATTAATATTCAAGGTTTTGATGTTTCTTATTTTAAACCTTACATTAATGAGCTTTCGGATATAAAATTTAAAAACCTTTCTCTAAAATCATATTTTATATTTAAAAAGATTTCAAAAAGCCCTCATAATAACTATTTGCTAAGCTTTAGCAGTGCAAATATGCTTGCTGAGTTTTTGTATAATGATAAAAATAGCTCTGTAAAACTCATTGAGCTTGCAAATTTTGAGTTGAATTTCATTGCAAAAAGTGATGCGCTAGAAATTAAAAATTCTGTTTTTAAATCTGACAAAATTGATGTCCAAGTTGCAGGTAGAGTTAATAATTACAAGACTAATAAACCAAAGCCTAACGTAGATATAAATATAAAAAATAGCGATTTTATGAAATTTATAAACCTTGTTCCTGCTGGTTTGGTGGTTTATAAAACAGATGTAATAAATGAGTTGTTAAAAGCTAACCCTCATGCTGTTGTAAATGTTGCCGTAAATGTTTCAGGAAAATATAGTCAGCCTGATATTAATGGCAAGGTAAATATTAGTGATGTTTATTTGTTTTCACCACCTACAAATTTTAAGAGCGCTAATGTTGATTGCGACTTTGTGGGGGACAAGGTAAATGTAGATGTACTTGTCTATGGTCCAAACAACCAGTACGTGAGTGTAAAAGGATATTCTGAAATATATGATAAGCAAGCAGGTGATTACGAGGTAATCTCATCTGATACTGTTGATTTATCCTTTGCTCATAAGCACTTGATACCTGTTCAAAGGGTTATTGGTTTTAAACTAGGGCCCTTGCCTTATATGAAGCTTTCAGGTATTGGTAAAATACATATTAAAACAAAAGGTACAATATATGATGCTGTTGTGTACGGTAAATTTTTTGGGAAAAATATAACAGCGTCCATGGATGGTTTAAATGCGATTTTAAAAAATGGCAAAATTGAACTTGATTTCAATGGAAAGGTTATAAATATAATTGATACTACTGCAGATATTGAGGATGGAAAATTCTTGCTATCGGGCTTTGCTGATGATTATAATAACCTTGATGTAACTGCGCAAATTAAAAATATTAGTGCTGATAAATTACTAAATATAGCTAAAAGTAGCCCTCTTGTAAAGCCTTTTAGTGGAGATTTATCATTTATTAAATCTGCCAAAGGCAAGTCTGATGTGATTATTAAGTTTAAAGGTAAGGCAAAAAGCCTTGAGGGTATGGATTTTATTAAGGATATAAGTCCAGCTGGCGATATTTTATTAAATAGTGTAAGTGCTGTCGTATTTCCCAATATCTCTTTAAATAACGTAAGGGGCAAAATCTCTTTTTCTGATGTATTTGATGTCAATCTAAATGCTAATTTTAATGGTGCAAAATTTACAACCGTAGGCATTTTAGAACCTGTCACTAAAAATTTATCAGATAAAAATGCTAAGTTTAAAGTTGATTTAAATACAAAAATAAGTTCAATGTTGTTTTCTAAGCTTTTAAATATTGTCACTGAGCAAAATTATTTTAATAACCAATCTTTAAAATTTGCACTTTTAAACACTCCAATAAAATCCATAGATTTTGTTTTCAATTCTGATGGCAGGGTTAAAGGCGTTGTTCCTGCTGACTTTTCAAAAATTGATTTTTCAAAGTTGTCTGTAAATGGGAATTTTAACCCAATAAATTCACAAAAATCAAAACACATAAGTTTTACAAGTGGTAAGTATTCTATCAATGGCTCCAAAATTCTGATTTCAAATTCTCGTATTAAATTATTTGGTTCAGATATTTATACTGATGGTCAAATCAATAGTATTTTCAAAAACCCACAAGCAAACTTAAAGTTGCGTGCAAATTCTGTTGCTTTGGATAATATTCAAAATGTTGCACAACTTACAAACATTCAAGCTTTTAAAGTTTTACTTGCAGATTTTGTTGATTATAGGGGCATGCTAAATTTAAACGTTGATATTAAAAGAAATTTGCCCTATGGAAAGCTTACTTTTCATAATGTTTCAATGTTTAATAAAAAACAGCAAATACCCTTGGAGCTTAAAAGCGGAGGCGTAAAACTCGCAGGAGACAAGATTTTTCTAGATGCATTTAATATTAACTACGGTAAAACCCCATTTTATTTTGATGCGACACTAAAAGATTACCTTGGTAAAAAACCTGTTTTTAATGCAATGTACTCTACAAATATTGATGAAATTTCAGCTGACAAGATAATTAATCCCAGCCTTACTTATCCCCTTAAGGTAAAAGGTGAAATTCGCTCTAAAGGCAGGATTAAGGGTGATTTCAATAATTACTCGGTTATTGCCTATTTAACTTTGCCTATTGGTACAGATATAACTTACATGGGTGCAAATGTGGGAGATGTGCAGTATAATAGGGAGTTTGAGGCAAAGGCTGATTTTACAAAAAATACTGCTAAGGTTAATAGTGTTAAATACATAAAATTTATCCCCTCGCAAAATAATAAGCCTACACCTGTTACTATGTTGAAAGCCTCAGGTAAAGTTGTTTCAAGCGGTAAAAATCTTAATTTTGATAATTTTAAAATCGTTACACCAAATCCTGTGACAGCCAAAATTTTCAATGTTATATTTAAAAAATCCGTATTAAAACAAGGTCTTTTTACTTGCAATCTAAACTTAAATGGGAATGTTTTACTGCCACATGCAACAGGAAAAATTAATTTTAGAAACATTAATATACCTTTGTATAGTACAAAAATAAATGATATGGACTGCGATATTACAAAAAATAATATTAACGCTTTTATACGCGGAAAAAGTTTTGATTCTGATGTCGAAATAATTGCAAATGTAAGAAACAAACAAACTTTACCAATCATCGTTGATAATTTAAATATCAAGTCTAAAAAAACTAGCCTTTCGCAATTAATAGAGGGTATTTCACAATTGCCAAAAGGCTCATCAGATATCGTTCCTGGGCAGCCTATTGTGCTTAAACCTAAGGACTTAATAATTATGCGCGGGCATGCTAGTGTTGATGAGCTTGAGTTATATGACATAAAGGCAAGTGATTTGGTTTCAGACTTTTCAGCGCAAAATGGTGATATTCTAAACATTGAGAATATGGATTTTAATATTGCGGATGGAAATGTAAAAACAAAGGGTAGTTTTGATATTTCTAGTTATTTATTTGACGTATTTTCAATTGTTAATAATTGCGACGCAAATTTGTTAAGTAAGAATTTTTTGGGCTTAGAAAATCAGATATTTGGAAAAGTCAATGCAAAAATCAGTTTAAAAGGCAAAATTCCAGAAAATGCGCAAGATATAAAACTTGTTTCAGGCAAGGTTAATTTTAGCGTTAATAATGGAAAAATGCCAAAACTTGGTTCTCTTGAATATCTCTTGAGGGCAGGGAATTTGTTCAAAAGCGGTATTATGGGTTTGACTTTAAATAATTTAATTGAGGTGCTGACACCTTATAAAACTGGTGAATTTTCGGCTATCAAGGGTAGTTTTGATGTGCATAGTGGTAAAATAAGTTCTCTTGAAATATTTTCTAAGGGAAATAACTTGAGCTTATTTATTTACGGCGGATATGACATAATAAACGATAACGCGGATATAGAAATTTTAGGCAGGTTGTCAAAAAACGTTAGTAATGTACTAGGGGCGGCTGGTAATGCTTCTTTAAACACGCTATTTAACACTTTAACGGGTAATAAGATAAAAGAGGGGGCAAAATCTCAAATTATTGAAAATGTTAATAAAGTTCCATTAATTGAAATAACCGGGGATGATTACAGATTATTCCTTGCAAAAATCAAGGGCAGATTAAATTCTGATGACTATGTGAAAAGTTTTAACTGGTTGAACTAATCCTTTAGATTAATTATTGCTTAACATAGTTGCATCTGAAAATATTTAATTATAAAATTTTAGCAAAAGAGGATTTATACATGAGAAAACTCACATTATTTTTAGCAATATTATTTGTAAGTGTACTTTGTAGTGCTTGCATTAACAATATTGCAATACAAGAGTTGAACAATAAAGCTCAGGAGTTTATGCAAAAGGGTGATTTTCAAAGTGCTATTTCAAGGCTTGAATCAAGCGTTGACCTTGATGGTACTGTATTTGAAACCAGATACAACCTTGGTGTAGCTTACATTAGCGCTCAAGAGTTTAAAAAAGCTCAGGAACAGTTAAACGAGGCAATTAAAATTAAACCTGATTTTGCTGATTCTTATTACTCTTTGGCTGTTGCTCAAGAAAGTGATGCACTAAAAATTCTTGAAGATGATGAAGACGATGAAACTAACGTAGAAGTTGAAGTTGTTGAAGATAATGATGAATTTTCTAATTTAAAAAATATCAGCGAACAAGACGCTAAGTATCTCGTAGAAATGCTTGGTAATGCAATAAATTCATACAAAAAATATCTTGAATTAAAGCCAGATACTAATGACAAAGGTGAAGTAGAGACACAAATTTCTTACCTTGAAGAAACTGCCTCAAAATATGCTCAGAAGTATCAAATAGGTGATTTTGGCGTGGCTGAGTAATGTTTCAATCTCCTTTTGTAAATGCCTTTTCAATTGGCGGATATGAAGTTAAAATGTATGGCGTTGTTATGTTTTGCGCTATATTACTTGGCGTTTTAGTTTCAGATTTTATTGCCAAAAGATACTATAAAACTGTGGATAGTGATGTTCTTTTTGATTTTTATCCGCTGATGATATTTTCCGGCATTGTTTTTGCACGTTTATATTATGTGATTTTAAATTTTGATTATTACATTAATCATCTCGTTGAAATACCAGCAATTTGGCACGGTGGGATTTCAATTCACGGTGCAATATTGGGTGGAATTTTAGCAGGCTTGTTTTATTTTAAAAAAAATCACTTACCAATTTTAAAATATGCAGATGTTATTACTTTTGGGCTTGTTGCGGCGCAGGCGCTTGGGCGTTGGGGTAATTTTTTTAATTCTGAGGCCTTTGGAACTCCTTGTAATTTACCTTGGAAGCTATATATTGCGCCTCAATATCGACCATTAGAGTACTGCTCGTACTCTTATTTTCATCCTACTTTTTTATATGAGTCAATTTGGTGTATTTTGGTATTTGTAGTTTTATTTTTGTTCCTTTTTAAATTTAAAAACTATCACTCAGGCATGGTATTTTTTGGTTATTTTATTTTATATTCAATTGGCAGATTTTTAATTGAGGGAATTAGGACTGATAGTGTTTTAAATATTGGCGTTGTGCCAATAGCGCAAATTGTTTCTGTTTTACTTTTTATTATCGGCATAGTGGGTTTAATTTATTGTTATAAAAAAATGCCCGCTTAATTGCGGACATTTTTTATATTTAGTGTTGTATTAAGCTCTCTCCCGTCATTTCCTTAGGTTTTTGAATTCCAAGTAAATCAAGAACAGTTGGAGCAATGTCGCAAAGTGCACCTGTGTCTTTTAGTTTTATATTTTGCATATCTTTTGTAACCAATATAAACGGTACAGGATTTGTAGTGTGCGCAGTTTGTGGAGCTTGTGTTTGCTCGTTAAACATCCACTCTGCATTGCCATGGTCAGCGGTAATTATCATCTCAACACCGTTTTCAAGTGCTTTTTGTGCAATTTTGCCTACACACTCGTCAACTGCTTCAACAGCCTTAACTGCAGCTTCCATAACCCCTGTGTGACCTACCATATCAGGGTTTGCAAAGTTTACAAGTATAAAACCGTATTCTTTGTTATCAAGTGCTTCAAGTACGTTGTCGCACACTTCATAAGCGCTCATCTCCGGTTTTAAATCATATGTTGCAACCTTAGGAGATGCTACAAGTTTTCTTGTTTCAAGCTTAAATGGTACTTCTTCGCCACCGTTAAAGAAAAATGTAATGTGCGCGTATTTTTCTGTTTCTGCTGTTCTAAATTCTTTTACATTATTATCATCTAAAACCTGACCTAAAATATTTGTGAGTTTTTCAGGTTTAAAAGCAACCGGCAGCGGGAATGTCTCATCATATTGTGTCATACAAACATAATAAATATTGTCACGAACTGCTTTTCTTTCAAAGCCTTTAAAATCTTTTAGTGCAATTGCACTTGTAATTTCTCTTGCTCTATCTGGTCTGTAGTTAAAGAAAATAATTGCATCGTTATTTTCAATTCTTCTGCCGCCAACAACAATAGGCTCTACAAATTCATCATTTTTACCATTTTTATAAGATTCTTCAAGACCTTCTACGGCTGTAGCTGCTTTATTTCCTTCGCCAAGTAAAAGTGCGTTGTATGCACGCTCTACTCTTTCCCAGCGTTTATCTCTGTCCATAACCCAGTATCTGCCTATAACTGAGGCTATTGGGGGCAAGTTGTATTCTTTAAGAGTTTTTTCAATTTCTTCTAAAAATTCTTTAGCACTTTGCGGAGGGGTGTCGCGACCATCTAAAAATGCATGAACATACACATCCTTAAGTCCATTTTGTGCAGCCATTTTAATTAAAGCTTTTAGGTGTTCTATTGAGCTGTGAACTCCGCCTGTAGATACCAATCCGTATATGTGTAATGAAGAATTATATTTTTTTACATGGTTAATTGCATTTAAAAATTCTTCGTTCTTGAAAAACTCACCTTCTTCAATTTGTTTGTTAATTCTGGTTAATTCCTGATAAACAATTCTGCCTGCACCAATGTTCAAGTGACCAACTTCTGAGTTTCCCATTTGTCCTTTTGGTAAGCCCACGTTATTGCCGTCAGCATGAATTTGGGTGTGTGGCATAGTTTTTACAAATTTGTCAAAATTTGGTGTGTTGCCTTTTGAAATGGCATTGTATTTTTCATCTTTTGAAATGCCCCATCCGTCAAGGATGCATAGTAATGCGCGTTTGTTGTTTTCCATAATATTTTACCTCTCTTATGTGCATAATATAACACAAAAATTTTTGTTTAACATTCTTAATATTTATTTAAGTTTTATTTAATTTGGTACGATAGAGTAACTATACTAGATTAACAAGGATTATTTTATGCAAAATTTGCCTGATATTCTTTTGAATAAAGCCAGTAGTGCTTCTTCCCTTACATCTTCTTCACCGAATGCAAAGGGCAACAATGTTGAGGAAAATACTTTAGACAGTACTAATCTGTCTAACGTTGGTGAAGATGAACTTCAGTCCCTTGAAATCAAAGGTGATGATACTGTTAATTTGCTTGAACAGCAGAGTGAACTTACAATGAAGACTTATCAAATGCAAATTGAACAATATAAGTTACAAATCGCAAACATTCAACAAGAGCTTAAAAACATCGAAACAGAAAGAAGTGCACTTTTGTATCAAATGTCTGACCCTGACATTGATATAAGTTCAATTATTAGCCAATTTAGCAGCTTAAGTGGTAAAAAATTACAAGCATATACTCAAATCCAATCAATCACAAGTGAGATATCTAGCACCAAGCTTAAGATGTTACAAGAAGCGTTATCGACTCAAGCTTCACTACAACAGGCAAATTCACTATCATCACTTGCAACATCTCTCGAAGGTGATTATGCAAATACTGCAGGTAACATTCAAAACATTGACACCAACTCTGAGGTTGGTGAGCTGGCTGCTCAAATGGGACTATCTTTTGTTGGTGTAATTAATAGTGATGCACAAGGTAATGCGGAATTTTCCCCTGGGGGAGTATCGCAAGCATGGTGTGCTGACTTTGCAACGACAATTACTAAGCGTGCTTATGAGGCAAAGGGCATGCAAGTTCCATCAGGTTTTGGCTCATCTGCTGTTGCTGGACTTCGTTCATGGGGTCAGAGCAATAATGTTTACTTGGATACTGCTTCAAGTTCCAATAAAGGAAGTACTATTGCTCAGAATGTCAAACCTGGTGATCTTATGATACAAAAAAGAAATGGTGCATCGCATACGGGGATTGTAACCAAGGTTTATTCTGATGGAAGTTTCGACACTGTTGAAGGTAATTCCTCGGATGCTGTAAAGACACGTCATTATACGGCTGATAGTAGCGTTTTATCTGGTTTTGTCCTTATGAGTGCAATAAATTAAAAAAAATAGACCTAAAGATTGATACAAAATTAATCTAAATATTGCATACTATACATGTGTATGAATAAGGACTTGGGAAATGCTGGATAGAATATCTAATGACAGAAATGAAGCTATTTCGCAAAACAGCATAAGTAAAATATCTTCACTTGGTTCATCAGGAATTTATAACACTGACGATTCTGACTTATTTGTAGATGAGTCTAGTATATCTAATGCTGCAATCAGACTTTATGAACGCGAACGAGATGTGCAAAAGTTCACAAAGCTTGCTCTGAGTGATATGGATGATAAAAGTGCAGATGCTCTTGTTATTTCAAAGGCGTTTGATGGGGAAATTTCAATTGACGATAATGATGCGATATTTTCACTGTTATCAAATGAAGACTTTTTAAATGAAATTGCTTCATAGGT
Organism: Candidatus Gastranaerophilales bacterium; assembly: GCA_944324385.1. Taxonomy (GTDB): domain Bacteria; phylum Cyanobacteriota; class Vampirovibrionia; order Gastranaerophilales; family Gastranaerophilaceae; genus Galligastranaerophilus. The sequence goes on from CALUWD010000001.1 coordinate 96,878, forward strand.
TAAAAAGGTTTTATTACCTTTATATTCTTAAAAGAAAATATTACCGCAGCGGGAAATGTAACTGTTGCGGACGTTGTTGTGAAAAAATTTATGTAAAGCATGGAAAAAATATACTAACTGATGAGGAAGTTTTTAAAAAGTTGCAAAATATGCACTCGTTTTACGAAAACCTTGAGGTTGTAGGTAAAGATGAAACAGGCTTGATATTCAGGTGTAACCACCTTGACCCCCAAACGCGTCTTTGCAGAAATCATAAAAATAGGGATAGAATTTGCAGAGATTACCCTCAGGAAGAAATTTTTATGATGGGTGCAGATTTAAGTGAAAATTGCGGTTATAAATTTACCCCTATTGTACCATTTGCAGAGGTTTTTGATAAGGTTATGAAATCAAAAAAGCAAAACAATGAGTGCAAATTTTTTATTGATTAAAAATTTCTCCAAATTTTATGGCGTCATATGTTTTTTTAACGTTATGAACTCTAATGTAGTCAATTCCTTTTGATGAAAAATATGCGCTTACCATTGCGCTCATTTCATCAGCATCTTTTGGATTTGTAACATTTGCAAGTTGTTGAATAAATCTTTTTCTTGAGACCCCTGCTAAAATTTCATAACCAAGGCTTTTAAATTCTTCTATCCTTGCCATAAGCTCTATGTTTTGTTCGTAATTTTTTGCAAAGCCAAAACCTACATCAATTATAATATTTTCAGGGTTGACCCCTTCACTTATGGCAAAATCGCATTGTTTTTTTAATTCAAAATATATTTCATCAATCAAATTTTCATAATTACACATATTATCCATATCTTTTGGGGTCGAGCGTGAGTGCATAATGACAATTTTTGCATTGCTTTTTGCAATTGTTTTTGCCATTTGGATGTCAAACCTTAGCCCTGAAACGTCATTTATAATGTCTGCGCCTTCATTAATACATATCTGTGCAACTTCTGAGCTTCTTGTATCAATACTAACAAGGATGTTTTTATGGTTTTCTTTTATATGTTTTATAATTGGTAAAATCCTTTTTATTTGAGTTTGTGAGTCAATTTCATCGGCATTTGGGCGCGTGCTTTCTGCTCCAATGTCAATTATTTGTGCACCTTGTTCAATCATTTGCGCAATATGTCTTTTTGCATTTTCAAACTCTAAAAATTCTCCGCCATCAGAAAAAGAATTTTCTGTTAGGTTTAAAATGCCCATTATTTTTGATTTTGATTGTTTTTTGTATAAGAAAATCTGCCTAATAAGTCCTTGTGAAATTTTTTGTAATGATAAGTTTTTAGGCTGCTTTTTAAGTTTTTTTGATACCTCTATAATCTGAGTTATTGTGCCTGAGAGTATGCAATTTGTTTTGTCAATTTTACAGTAAATTGTGCGTCTGTGTACTGCGCAATCGCAATCACAGCTTAGTGCTGTTTGTTTTAGGATATTTGCCTCAATTGGGCGTAAATCAAATATTTTGATGTTTATAAATTTATGCTTGTTTAACCCTATTTTTAGATAATCAGGGCTAAAACCCACATTAATAATTTCTTGTTCTATAAAGTTTTTTGAAATAATTTTCATAGTTAAATTGCATTTTCTGATTTAGTACATATAATAGAATAACATCAAAGTAATAAATTTAGGAGAAAAAATAAAATGGCAGAATCTACCATCATCAAATTAAACGCTCAAGAGCGTGACACAGATAAAAACCCACGTCAAATAAGACAGGCTGGTTTCGTTCCTGCAACAGTATATGGTAAAGGTATGGAATCAAAAAATATTCAAATTTGTGCTCATGAATTTGAAATGAATACAAGAAATAACAGAGACGCAGTTTTTGAATTAGCAGTTGGCAAAGAAAAATTCAATGTTGTAATTCAAGAATTGCAAAAAAATTATTCAACAAATCAATTATTGAATATTGAATTTAAACTTGCATAGTCAATTTTTATAAAAAAAGCCGCCTTGTTTGTTGGCGGCTTTTTTGTGTGCTTTATTCATCTTCATTGAAGGAGGTTGTAAAGCTTGTGCTTTGCGAGTTTAGGGAGTCTATAAAGTGTGTATAGCGCTCCATTCTAAGCTTTAGCCAACCTAGCATAGAATTTGAGCCTATAATTTTAACAATTCGAACCGATCCGAAACACTTCATTTTCGGATTGTACTTTTCCTCAAAAAATGTCTGACACTTGCAGTTTAGTTCGTCAACAAGGTCATAAAGCGTTTTTAGCCATGCGCTTTGCACATTGAGTTCATCAATTTTATATTCCAGTATCATATCTTGCCTCCTTGGCGAGCTGTGTAATAGTCTTTTAAAAGTCCTTTTGTCAGAATGTATGCGTTGATTTAATACTACTTATATAGTATTATATATTTATTATATCAGATGTTTTGCAAAATTCTAGTGTCATGAATAAAAATATAAAAATATTTTTAAACAATAAACAAATATTTGCGGATGTTTCCTTGCAAGAGTCCTTTCTAAAAAGATTTTTAGGGTTAATGTTTCAGCTAAAACCAAAAGACAGAAAAATCCTTATTTTTAAAAATGCCTTTTGGATACACTCGATTTTTTGTTTTTTTAAATTTGATGCAGTTTTTTTGGATGATAATTTTAGAGTAATTGCATACAAAAGTAATATTCCACCTTTTTTAATTTTAAAACCTGTTTTTGGAGCAAAATATGTTCTTGAAATTATAAATATGTGTTTAGATGTAAAAATTGGTGATAAAATAGTTATTGATGAACACTGATATTAGACAGCAAATAAAGCTTATGCCAAAGCTTCCTGGGTGTTATCAATATTTTGATAAGACAGGTGAGATAATTTACATTGGCAAGGCAAAAAATCTTTACAATCGCGTAAATAGTTATTTTATAGGCAAGAAAGACTCGCCAAAACTACAAGTTATGGTGCCTCAAATTGTACGTGTTGAGTGCATTGTTGTAAATACTGAGGTTGAGGCTTTAATACTTGAGTCTGAATTAATAAAAAAATATAAGCCTAAATATAATATTTTACTTAAGGATGACAAAAAATTCCCCTATTTTTTGATTACTGACGAGGAGTATCCAAGGATTACGGTTGTTAGAAAAGCAAATAAAAATATGCTAAAGGGCAAGTATTTTGGCCCATATACCGATTCTCGCGCTATGTATTGTACGCTTGAAACATTGGGCAAAATTTTCCCCTTAAAAAAATGTAAAACACCAAAGTTTAAAAGCCGTCCTTGCCTCTACTACGACATTGGACAGTGCTGCGCACCTTGTCAGAAATTAATTTCGAGTGAGGACTATAAAAAGATTTTAAAAGATGTCGAACTTTTTTTGTCTGGTAAACAAAACGAGCTTTTAAAAGCCTTAGAATTTGAAATGAAACGCGCAAGTGACAATCTTGAATTTGAAAAAGCTGCCAGATATCGCGACAGTTACAAAGATATTCAAAAGACAATGGAAAAACAAAAGGTTGTCAGTGAAAATACAAGAATTAATCAGGATTATATTGGTATTGTAAAATCCGAGAGTATGTATTGCGCGACTATTTTGCAGGTAAGACAGGGCAGATTAATTAATAAAAAAGATTTTACTTTCTCACACATTGCAAATACTGAATCTAACGATGTTAACGAGATTATACAAGCTGTACTTAGGGAGTATTATGCAATTATAACTGACACTGAAATACCAACTAAAATTACGCTACCGCAACAACTTGATGATATCGAGCTTTATGAAAAATGGTTAAGTGGCAGGTTGGGTAAGTGCGTAAAAATATCTGATGCTAAATCTCAGCGTGACAAGGAAATGCTCTTAATGGCGCAAAATACTGCAGAATTTAACCTTGAGCAGGCAAAATTAAAAGAGCTTTCAAATATTCAAAATGACTATAATGAAGTTGGCACTTATCTTATGGAAAAACTAAATTTGCGTAAATTTCCTCATACCATTGAGTGTTATGATATTTCTCATATTCAAGGTACAAATACTGTAGCTTCTGGTGTTTACTTTGAAAATGGTATGCCAAAAAAATCAAAATATAGAAAATATAAACTAAGAACAATTGAAAAAGGCGAAGTTGACGATTTTAAAAGTATGCGCGAAATTCTAACGCGTCGTTTTAAAAGAATTAAGAAGGGCGAGATTGAACCTCCTGATTTAATTATTATCGATGGTGGTAAGGGGCAACTGTCAAGTGTAGTTCAAGTTATGAAAGAAATGGACCTTGATTTAGATATTGTATCTCTTGCAAAGCGTGAGGAAGAAGTGTTTTTGCCAAACTGTTCAACACCTGTAATTCTTGCACTTAATTCACCTGCTCTGCACCTTTTTCAAAGAATTAGGGATGAAGCACACAGGTTTGCAATTACATTCCACAGGCAATTGCGCTCAAAAAATATGACACGTTAAAAACCTAATATCATACCTATTTTTTCAAAAAATGTAAGTTTTATTATGCTATCAAGTTCTTTTGAGAAAAGAATTTTTATGAAATTGACATCACTTACGCATTTTCTTAAAAAGTCTTTAAAAAACACTCTGTTTAGGTTGTATGGCGTATGTGGTTTTTCGTTGTTTAGTAGATTTTTTACATGCAATACAAAGCCAATTATTTCAGCTAAATCTCTTGAAGTAACGATTTTATCGTCGCGATATTTGTCAATAATTTTTATTAAATCGCTACAATCTAGACTAAAATGCCTTGCCTGTGCCTTAAACATAAGTTTTTGCGAGCCAGCACTTTGTATGTAAGTTTTTCTTTTTGAAATATTGCTTGTATTCCACCTGTATTTTACAAGGACATCTTCAAGATTTTCATATTTTAAATCTTCAATGTATTTTAGCCACATTCCATAGTCTTCGCAAACATCATTTTCTTGGTTATACCTGATGTTGTGGTTATCCATGGTAGATTTTCTAATCATTGCTGTTGAGTGGCAAATACAATTATGTGAAAAAATCATTGTATATTTTATTGTTTCGTTATCAGTTGGAAATTTTACCACCTGATTTTTTGGAATTTTTTCAAATGCTGAACCTAAAATATCAATTTCAGGGTGTTGCTCCATGTAATTAAACTGAATTTCTAGCCTTTGTGGGTCAGAAATGTCATCAGAATCCATTCGTGCTATGTATTTTCCGCGTGCAATGTCTAAAGCTCTATTTGGTGTACCAATTAGCCCAAGATTTTTTTCATTACGAAGGTAAACAATCCTTGAGTCAGTGTAACTGTCGACTGTTTTTTTAATGTAATCTTTTGAGCAATCATCAACAATTATAAGTTCTAAATCTCGTAGGGTTTGATTTAAAATACTCTCAATTGCTTCCCTAAACTCTTTTTCATCTGTGTTGTACACAGGCATTATAACGCTGATTTTAGTTTCTAATTCCATAATTACAAATTCTTTTCAATCTATGTTTATGATAATATAAAAATATGAAAAAGCTACATATAAGTTTATCAACTGATGATAATTACGCAAAATATGCTGCGACAGTTATCTTAAGCATTCTCAAAAATAAGCATGATAATGAGGAACATGTTTTTCATATTCTTTATTCAAGCTTGCGTGATGAAAATATAAATAAACTCAAAAATATGGGTAATGTTGTTTTTCATAAAATAGACAATTCTATTTTTGCTCCATATTTTAACAATGGCGTTTGTCAAAATGTTACCATACCAACGTTGTACAGGCTAAAGTTACCTACGCTTTTGTCTGATGTTGATAGAATTCTCTATTTGGACTGTGATTTAGTTGTTTTAAACAGCCTGAGCGAGCTTTACTATACTGATTTTGCACAAAACGAGTATGCTGCTGCTGTACCTGATTTAGGCTTTAACCTGCATATGGATAGAATGGGCTTTGTTAATAATGGGCAAGATTTTTATTTTAATGCTGGAGTTTGCTTACTTGATTTAGAAAAAATGCGCAGGGATGATATTGAACAAAAAATGTTTGAATATTTAAAAGAAAATTGGCAAAATATAAGCTATTGTGATCAGGATGTTATGAACGCTGTTTTGCTGGGTAATGTGAAAAAACTTGATAGAAAGTACAATTTTATTACGCCTAATTTTTATTTTTTGAATAATTCAGATCAAACAATAGTTCATTTCGCAGGTGTAAAACCTTGGAAAATAGGTTTTTATAACCCATATCGTGAAATTTTTTGGCAGTATTATATGCAAAGTCCGTTTTCTGATGATAAAAAGCAAGTTAGTGTAATGAAAAATGTAAAACTTATGCACAAAAAAATTATGCAAATTCTTTTGTACCTTAAAATGTATCCTTTGTTTTTCTTCAGCAAAGTTAGATTGCATGATTTTATGCGCATTGTTAAAAATATCGAATTTAACAATTAAAATTTTATATTTGTGATTTTAGAAATCCAATATTTTAAAGGTGTAATTTTTTTATCTGTAATTCCTCTAAGGTATGAATGTCCGCCATATTTCCAATGTTTTTTATCTAAAAGCAGACCTTTCCTGTTTTTTGTGTAACCTTTTATCCTCCAATTTTCCGGTATTGCGTACTCAGGAGGTATAATTAAGGGATTTTTGTCCACCAGATACTTATTCATATGGCTTTCGTCATGCCAGATAGCTATTATGCCGTTTTGAAAATCCTTTCTAATTGAATCTTCTATATCTTGACACATTTTTAGGTATTCTTTTTTCCTACCACCATGTACCCCGCTCATAAAATAGTGCTTGCCCTCGCCAATTGGAATGTAGGCAAGTGACTCTTTGTTTCTTTCGTATGGAAATTTATCAGGTGTAGATTTTAGCTTGTGATTTACCCATTCGCAAACGCAAATGTAACCATTTTCTTTTTGTGGCAGAATTTCATCACCAATCGGGGCGATAAATTTCATATTTGCATTAAAATGGAATAAATAATCGCAATCATCGTATAGTTTTTTGCCACTTAAAAGTATTGCGAATTTATCGCATACACTAATTGGCCATTTTGATGATTGTGCGAATATTCTTGTTACATCGTCGTTTTCTTCAAAATTTATATGTGGAGAATCTGTAAAAACAAAGTAATGAACATTATGATTTTTAAAAAGAAACTGCTTAGCGCTTTTGTAAAATTCGTCCCAAAAGCATGTATATCTTCCTGTTGCTAAATATAAAACACCAATATTCATTTTTCCCCCATTTTTTCTTATAGTACAACATTTTTGAAACTTTGTAAAAATGTTTAATTTATGGTTTAAAATTTTTTTATAAGTGTTATAATGGTAGTAATAGATTATGATGGTTGAAGCTAGTAAAAAATTGTTGTCTTGTTGTTTGGGGCTCGCACTACTTTCCTTTTGCGCCATTATTTTGTGTGGTTGTGGTGACAAGCAAAATGTTATAAATACCCACAAAATGCCAGGACACAAGGTGAGTGAATTAATTAAAATGGTCCCAGCCATCAAGCAAACCAGTAATGATGGCCCTTTGACAAAAACAAAATCTGGGGTTTATATATACAAGGATAATTCAACAGTTAATACATCGGGGTACAGATTTAATTTCAAGGAAAAAACTGACATAGGACCAACTGATGTAAGATTTGATGCTGAGCATTTTAGGACTAGATATTGATAAGGAAAATGATATGAATTTTAAACATGGTTCACTTGAGAGCATAATATTAAATGCAATGTGGGAATTGGAGAAATCAGGATTGTATAAAAATTCAGTAAAAGAAGTTTATGAATTTTTATCAAAAACCGACAGTACAAAACGTGCATATACTACTATTAAAACTGTAATGGATAGATTGTATGAAAAAGAAGTATTGTTGAGAATAAAACAGGGTAAAAAGTTCTTTTATCGCACTGCTTACTCAAATTCAGATATCATAATCACGTCACTGAGAAAAATTGCAACTCAATACTGTAATGGCGATATGAGTAAATTAATGCACATTACAAAATCAATGTGCGAAAATGATGGTCAGATTTTAATGGTGAATTAATAATGTTGAATTCTAATTCTATAGAATCATTTATAAATGATAGAAAAAAAGTTTCTGCTTTAATTTATGATGTATTAACACAGAAAATCTCTGTGCTTGATGCGCTTAAGCAATATCCTAAAAACTTAAGTGACCCGACATTAAATGCTGCTTTTCATGCGCTTGTTCATCTTGAAGCGGATGAAGATTTAAGAAAGAGCGATTCTTTGTATAAAGACGAGCAAGACATGTATCTTGAAGATATTGCAGATGTTTTAGCTAAAGGCGAAGCTCTGCCCTGCAATGTGATTGAGGAGTATAACAAGTATTATAAAGATTCTTTGATTTATCCAAATATCGATAAAAAAACCGTATTTCAACGTTTAAAGAAAATGATAAATTTATGACATTAACCAAAAAAACAGGTCAAAATATTATTGAATTTGTATTTGTCTTTTTTGTTACAATGTCAATTTTTCTTTCAATAATTGAGCTTTCGCTTTATTGGCGTGCAAAATATTCTATTGCAAATATAGCAAATGAGATTAGTGCAAATATTCAAATTGCATCTCAAAACAGTAAGTCTGTTGATAAAATAATTGAATCTGCTCAAAATTCACTAAAAAAGTCCGCTGGGCTCTTAAATCTTGAAAGCAGTACATTTTCTCTTTCAGGTTCAAATGATTCATATCAAATAAAAAGTAATTTTACTAAAAATGGACAGAGTGCTCTTGTTGTATTTGTAGATATTAGAAATTTAAAAAACAGTGATATTTGTACTACAGTTGCATATAACTACAGTGGTATTTTTCTTTTTCAAAAAGGAAAAACAATAACCTCCTCTCCTTCTTGTTCTGTACAAAAATTTTAACATTCTGACATTTTTAAAAATTTTTGTTATTATTTTTTTATGAAGACAATTGATGTAATCATTCCTGTATATAATGAGGAAAAAACTTTAGAAGAAATTGTTTCTAAGTTGGAACAAATTGATTTTTGTTCACTTGAAAAAAAGCTCATTTTTGTCGATGACTCCTCAAGTGATAAAAGTAGGGAAATCTTGGCAAAATACCCTAATCATACAGTCCTTTCGCATAAAAAAAATATGGGTAAGGGCGCAGCTGTAGTAACAGGGATTAAGAATGCGACTGCAGATATTGTCGTAATTCAAGACGCTGATTTAGAATATGACCCAAATGATTACAATAAACTTTTGCCATTGATAATAAATAATGAGGCTGATGTTGTATATGGTTCAAGGCTATTGGATAAAAATCAACATAAATCTTTTTTATTTTTGAGTCTGTTGGCAAATAAATTTTTAACTGCGCTTACCAATCTTTTATATGGCACGCGGATTACAGATATGGAGACTTGTTACAAGGCTTTTAGGCGCGAGAAAATTTCTGATATTAAAATAAATGCTAAAAAATTTGATTTTGAACCAGAAATTACAGCAAAAGTTATTAAGCGAAAATTAAGATTTAGGGAAGCTCCAATTACCTATAATCCGCGCGCTTACAATGAAGGGAAAAAAGTTAAGGCAAAAGATGCACTGCATGCAATTTTTACACTTTTCTACTACAGATTTTTTGATTAGTGTATAATTTTTTTATGCAAGAATTTAAACATTATACTGTTATGTTAAATGAAGCAGTCGACGCTCTTGAGTGCGACGGCTCGGATAAAATCTTTGTTGATGCCACTTTAGGTGGTGGAGGGCATAGTGAACTTATATTAAAAAAAATCTCCAAAAAAGGCAGACTTATTTCTTTTGATGTTGACTTGGATGCGATTAATGCATCAAAAGAAAGATTGAAGGATTACAAAAACTTAACCATTGTCCATGACAGCTATACAAATATTAAAGAAAATCTTCTAAAATTAGGAATTGAAAAAATAACAGGTGGTATTATTTACGACTTAGGTGCATCTTATCACCAGTTAACAACAGGCATGCGCGGTTTTAGTTTTACAAAAGATGCGCCTTTGGATATGAGATTTGATGCTAATTCAAACTTTAGCGCATGGGATGTTGTGAACAAATATAAAGAAAATCAACTAGTTGAAATTTTTTCTAAATACGGCGAAGAACATTATTCAAAGCGTATCGCTCGCGCAATTGTAAATTCTCGTCCTCTTAACACTACTTTGCAATTGGCGGAGCTTATAAAAAAATCTGTACCCAAAGCAAATACTCGTATTCACCCTGCAACAAGGGTTTTTCAGGCAATAAGAATTGAAGTAAATCATGAGTTGTTAAATTTTGAAAATTCATTAAAAGAAGTGGTTACATTATTAGATTCTGGTGCTATAATTAGTGTAATAACATTCCATTCTTTGGAAGATAGACTTGCTAAGTCTATATTAAAAAATCTTTCACTTGATTGTAGATGCGATAAAAATGTACCTGTCTGTAAATGTGAAGGAAAACTGGTAGAGTTGGTTAATAAAAAGCCTATCTGCCCAAGCGAGGAAGAAATTAAAATAAATCCGCCTTCAAGGAGTGCAAAATTGCGAGTGGCAAGACGGATTTAAATCAGGAGAGATAGCTTGAGTTCACTTTCTTTTAATAAAAACAAAAAAAATAATAATAACGCACCAAAACTTAGAAAGGTGCAAAAAAAGTCTATAGAAACTTCTATTGTTCGTGGTCAAAATACTGGCAGTGAAAATAACCAAATAATCAGTGGTTACTTTGTAAAGGAAAAGTCTTATAAAGAAATGGTAATCGCCAGAGTTAACTCATTCCTTTGTGCTTTATTGGGTTTTTTGGTACTGGTTTGTCTTGTCAGTTATTACTTTGTAACTATGGGTGAAGTTAAACTAAATCAGATTAGGAAAGAAACTCTTGCACTTAATTACGAAAATGAGGATTTGCAAAACAAACTTGATAATTTGCAGTCTTTTTACAATGTTGATATGGCAGTTGCAAAGTCAAACATGCTTCAACGTGCTACAAAGGTTGTTGAACTGTCTGCAGCTAAGCTTCCAAGTGTAAGATTTGAAAATCAAGACAGTGCGCAGAAAAAAGCTTGGTCTATGGGCTACTAAAATTCTATGAGCAAGGATAGATATAAAAAATTTGACAAAAGAATTGGTTGTTTGCAATTTTGCTTTTCTTCTTTTATTGCCTTGTTGCTAATATATTTGTTTCTTATACAGGTTATGGATATCAGGCACTATAGAGATAGGGCAAAAAAACAGCGTTCATCTAAACTTTTTGTTTTAAGAGGTGAAATTTTAGATAGAAATGGCTATAAACTTGCTTCTGATAATACCTCCTTTAATCTGTATGCACACCCGATGTATTACGACCATACCCCTGGTGAATTAGCGCAAATACTTTCACCTTTGGTTAATATCCCTGTTTCATCTTTGACAAAAACTCTCTCAAGAGATGAATCGGTTATTTTGATAAAGAAAACGCTTGATAGAAAAACCGCTGAGGCCATTAAAGCAAAAAGGCTAAGAGAGTTGTCTCTTGAGGTTAAAAATAAAAGAGTATATCCCCAAGGCTCACTGGCATCTCATATTTTAGGTTATTATAATTCAGATGCTGATGTTGCTGGTGGTATCGAGTATGTCGCTAAGGACTATCTTGAATATTTTGACAAAAACATTAGTTATGAAAAAACACCAAGTGGAGATATAATTTACAACTTCAATACAAATCCTGAAGATATAACTGCGCCAATTAAAGGCAAGACATTGTCTTTAACAATTGATTCTGCTGTTCAGCATATTTGTGAGAAATATCTTAATAAAACAGCACAAAAAACTAAGGCTCTTAGAGGTGCAGTAATTGTGCTTGATCCCAAAACCGGAGAGATTCTGGCGCTTGCTGCTTATCCTTATTATGACCCAAACAACTATCAAAAATATTCAATGATTGAAATGAAAAATTGGGCTATTACTGACGTTTACCCACCTGGCTCGACTTTTAAAGTTATTACGGTGGCATGTGCTATGGTTAATGGCAAGGTAAACAAAACTACAAGAATTTTAGACACAGGAAAAATGAAAATCGGCTGGTGGGAAATTCAAAACTATGATTATTATAAAAATAAAAATCCTGGGTTGATTGATTTAGTTTACCTTTTTGAACATTCAAGCAACGTTGCAAGTGCAAAAGTAGCACAAATGATGAGCGCTCAGGAGTTTTATGATACTCTCAAGATGTTTAATTTTGGTGACGCAACTGGAATTGACCTCCCTGGCGAGTCATCAGGCATTTTGCCTACGCCAAAGAGTTGGGATGTTGCAACCCATGGTGCTATGGGTTATGGCTATGGTGCGTCTGTTACTGCTATTCAAATGGCATCAGCTGTTGCTGCTATTGCTAACAATGGCGTGTGGATTACTCCTCATGTTATTAAATACTCACAAGATGAATTATCGCAAAAAGTAATTCAAAGGCGCGTAATGAGTGAACAATCTGCAAAAGATTTAACCAACATTTTGGTACAATCAATTGAAAATGGTAAAAATATAGCAAAAATGGATGAATATTTTGTCGCAGCAAAGACAGGTACCTCGCGTCGTCCTTTGGACAATGGTGCAGGCTATTCAAATAAATTATACACATCTATGGTAGGTTATTTGCCTGCAAGCGACCCGAAAATACTCGTTTATGTCGTAGTAGATAGCCCTGGCGGTGAAGCGATTTGGGGTTCTACTGTTGCTGCTCCTATTTTTAAGGACATTACAACTGAACTTGTTAAGATTATGAATTTAAACCCTGATAAGAAAAAAGCTGTTAACAAATCAGAAATTTAAGAGTAAAATAAATCTAAATAAAACTTGTGTGGAGTAAATAAAATGGAACTGAGTAAGATTATAAAAGAAGTAGAACCTCTTGAGGTATTAAATTTTAAAGATGTTGACATTTGCGGAATTTCATATAATTCAAAAACTATAAATTCGCATGAAATTTTTGTTTGTTTAAAAGGAGAGCATGTCGATGGGCATGATTATGCACAAATGGCTTTCGAAAAAGGTGCTGTTGCTCTTATGTGCGAAAGACCGCTTAGCATTGAAATTCCTCAATTAATTGTTAACTCTACGCAAGAAAAAATTGCTGACTTATCAGCTTGTTTTTACCACAATCCATCGCGAGAGTTGAATTTAATAGGTGTTACTGGTACTAATGGCAAAACAACTGTTACCCATTTGATACAAAAGATTTTTGAACAAAATAACAAAAAGTGTGCTTTAATTGGTACATTGGGTTATAAGTTATCATCAAGCAGTGAATATTTTGAAGCAAAGCATACAACGCCTCAAGCACCTGAGTTGCAGCATACATTGCAAAAAATTTTAAAATCAGACATTTTAAATGTCGTAACAGAAGTTAGTTCTCATTCACTAGAACAACATAGGGTAAGAAAATGTAAATTTTCAGGCGCTGTTTTTACTAACTTGACACAAGACCATCTTGATTTTCACATTACTATGGATAATTATTTTAACGCAAAAGCAAAACTATTTAAGGGTCTTGAAAAGGGTGCATATGCTGTTATCAATAATGATGATAAATATGCAAAAAGATTTATTGAATCAGTTCCAAAAGATGTTGAATTAATAACATATGGTGTGAAAAATAATTCAGATTTAATGGCAAAAAATATAGAATTCACTTCTTCAGGAGTTAGCTTTACCTGCACTTATAAAGGTCAGCAAACCGATATAAAGCTTATGCTAAACGGCATGTTCAGTGTTTATAATGCACTTGCAGCAATAGGTTGTGCATTGGCTAATGGTATTGATCTTGAAGTTTCAAAAGCCGCACTAGAAGGCACAAAAAGCGTTGCAGGTCGTTTTGAGATAGTTTGTACTTCTCCGCTTGTAATTGTAGATTATGCTCACACTCCTGATGGTCTAGAGAATATTTTGCGCGCAGCAAGAGAGTTGACCCCAAAGGACGGTAGTTTAATTTGTTTATTTGGCTGCGGTGGTGACAGAGATGCAACTAAACGTCCAAAAATGGGAAAAATTGCACAGTCCTTGAGTGATAAAATTATAGTAACATCTGATAATCCTCGCTCAGAAGATCCTCAGCAGATAATAACCGATATTTTATCGGGTCTTAAATTGATTAATCCAAAGACTGTTTTTGTCGAACCTGATAGAGCCGAGGCTATCAAAATGCTAAAAACCTTAGCTGGTGAAAAAGATGTTGTAATTGTTGCTGGTAAAGGTCATGAAGATTATCAAATCTTAAAAGATAAAACAATACATTTTGACGATCGTGAAGAAGTTGCAAAAGTTTTCTTAAATTAACCTAAATTATAAAGGGTATTTTCAAACTTTTATTCTTGTATTAGAATAATAGTTGAATGGAGGAAACTTGAGCGAAAAATTAGTAATCAGTGGTTCTCGTCCACTCGAGGGCGAAGTGAGTATAAGCGGTGCCAAGAACGCTGTACTTAAGCTTATGGCTGGTGCCTTGCTTGCTCAAGATATTTCAATAATTCATAATGTTCCAGAGCTTACTGATGTCGAGATTATGCTTGATGTGCTTGAATGTCTTGGAGCAAAATGTACTTATGATAAAGTTAACAAGTCTGTTGAAATTGATGCTAAAAATTTAACTAGCATTGTGGCGTCAGATAAATTTGTTAGTAAGATGCGCGCATCCTTTGTTGTTCTGGGTTCTCTTGTTGGACGTATGAAAGAAGCAAGAGTTGCGCTGCCAGGGGGCTGTAAAATTGGCGAAAGGCGCGTAAACTTCCATATTAAAGGACTAGAGGCGCTCGGTGCAAAATGTAAAATCGAACAAGGTTATGTACATGCTAAAGCTGTTGAGCTTGCAGGTGCCGATATTTGTCTTGATATTCCATCTGTTGGTGCAACTGAAAATATAATGCTCGCAGCAGTTTTGGCGCAAGGTACAACAAGAATTCAAAATGCTGCCCAAGAGCCCGAAATTGTTGATTTGGCAAATTTCTTAAAAGCTATGGGTGCGCAAATTGAGGGTGCTGGCACAAATGAAATTACTATTTTTGGCGTAAGACAAAATGACTTGCATGGAGTTGAATATACAACTATTTCAGATAGAATTGAAGCCGGTACTTATATGAGTGCTATTATTGCTTCTCGTGGGCATGGAATTATAAAAAATGTTTTTCCAAACCATTTAACGATTTTTACTGGCAAATTGCTCGAAATGGGTGCAAAAATCAAACTTCTTGAACCTAATGTTATGGAAGTTTCTTCTAGTTCAAGGCTTTTGCCAATGAATTTTATTACGCAGCCATATCCAGGCTTTCCAACAGATTTACAAGCTCTTGCAATGGCACTTTTATCTACTTCAAATGGTATAAGCGTTGTGACAGAAAGTTTGTATGAAAATAGATTTATGCATGTGGCTGAACTTTGGAAAATGGGTGCAAATATTAAACAAAGTAAAAATCATGCTATAATAAAAGGTGTTGATTATCTTGTTGGAACAAGTGTAACTGCTCCAGATTTAAGAGCAGGGGCAGCACTTGTTGTCGCAGCAATCATGGCCCGTGGTGAAAGTGAAATATATGGGCTATCACATATTGACAGAGGTTATGAGAAATTTACGGATAAACTAAAAGGTTTGGGTGTTTGTGTATCCAGAGTCCCAAGTGAACCTGATTTAATTAAAACCGCAGGAGGTTTAAATGACGCATAAACATAAACGTTGGTATGATTACGATCCATTATTAATTGAAGTCATTGATCTTCTGAAGAATTATCAAGAAGAACTACATGCTCAGGCTGTTACCTTTTTGGAGAAAGTTGAAGAACAGGTTTCAAAAGAAGCTCTTGATAGATTTTATGAAATGGTAAAACCGTTCAATGGTAACAGATGGTATGACAAAGACCCTGTTATTTCAAAAACTGTAGAGCTTTTAAGAGTAGTGCCTCAACAAATACAAAAGCAGGCAGCAGACAGCTTTATAGAAGCGTTGCGCGCAAATGGTGTTATAGTTGAAATTACAGAAAAACAAAACTAGTTTCTTTTAAATAATTTTTTAATTTTATTTATTAGTTTTTCGTCTTCAAGCCTTTTGATTATGCTTTTTTCAAGATTCAGCTCGATGTATTCAAATTGCTTTTCAAAAGTCGTGTTTAAAAGCTTTTTGAGAGTGTTTATTTTGTGTGTTCGCTCGACTAAATCGCAAGAGAGTGCAAGTGAAGCCTCGATATTATCTTTCATAGTGTCTGATACTTCATTGTCGCAGTATGCGCTTAAAAGGGCGTATTGCTGAAATTTTTTCGCTCTTTGAATGTTCCTTTGTTGAATTTTATCAAACAATGATTTTATTATTCTATATTTTTCCATGCAAAACGGGCAATTTCTTAGATGAATTGCAACCCTATTTCTTTTATTTTCTGATAATTTATCGTCAATATATGGTAAAAGCAGCCTCGATATATCCTCACAAGTCAGGTTTCCTTTTAGCATTTTTTCTCCTTTAGCTTAAATAGGGTTTTAAATATTCTTGCAATTTTAATCTTGCTCTTGCAATTCGTGATTTTACTGTACCAATGTTCGAGTTTGTTGCCTGTGCTATCTCTTCGTAGCTAAGTCCTTGAAGTTCTCGCATTATTATTGCCGCCTTAAAAGGGTCTGGTAATTTGTAAATTGAATTTTTAATTGCAAATTCTAGTTCCTTATCAACAGCTTTTTGATAAGGATTCGAAGCAAAGTCTGGTGCTTCAAAATTCGGTTTATTCTCGTCTTGGTTGTCAAGGCAAACTTTTTTTACACTCTTTTGTTTTTTGCGTAGAGTGTCATAGAATTGATTTATTATTATTTGATTTAGCCATGACTTAAAAGTTCTTGGGTTTTTTAGCTTTTTTATATTCTTTGCAACTTTAAATAAAATTTCTTGAGTTATGTCCATAATCTCGTCTGGCTTTGCATTTAGATAATATAGAGTTGCAAAAACAGTTTTTTGCTGTCTTTTAATAATTTCTTCTAATGCTTCCATATCACCTTTTTTTGCAAGCTCAATAAGTTCATTTAAGTTGTTATTTTTTATAGAATATTTCATAATTTAAAATTAAAACTAACAACTTTTTTAAACTATAATCTTTGTTATATAATCACATAGGCAGTATTTTAAAAGGATAAGTTTTGTATAGAATAATTGATGCTAACCTAAACCGCGCTACAGAGGCACTTAGAGTGCTTGAAGAAATTGCGCGTTTTAGACTTGATGATAAAAAACTCTCTTCTGAGTTAAAAAATATAAGGCATGAAATTTGCTTATTTTTTGATTATGACTATGAAAAACTTATTGCTTCAAGAGATACAGTTAATGACATAGGCACAGATATTCAAAATCCTACAAAAGCTGCCCGTGGATATAGCTCGATTGAAATTATTTTTCGTTCAAATTTTAAAAGGCTTGAGCAAGCTTTAAGAGTTTTGTCTGAATATGGCAATTTAAGTGATAAATTTCGCTACAATGTTTACACTAATGAAAAAAATATGAATGAGAGTTTAAAAATGAACATAAAAAAATATTTACTTAAAGATAAAAAGTTATACCTTGTTACAAATTCAGATAATTTTGACTCTGATTGTGAGTTTCTAGATAGGGTTGCTCTTGCAATTAAGAGTGGTGTGGATATTGTGCAGTTAAGGGAAAAAAACAAACCTGCCTCTAAAATAATAGAATATGGAAAAATTATAAGACAACTAACAAGCGAGTATGGTGCACTCTTTATTGTCAATGATAGGGTAGATTTGGCACAAATTTTAAATGCTGATGGTGTTCACCTTGGACAGGACGATATTGATATTCTCAGTGCCAGAAAAATTTTAGGTGAGAAGATGATAATCGGAATATCTACTCACAAGCCACAGGATGCCATTGAAGCAATGAAAAATGGTGCAGACTACATTGGTGTTGGCCCGATATATAAAACGCCTACAAAACCTAACAGAGAGGCTGCTGGTTTAGATTATTTGAAGTGGGCTGTTGATAATGTTGATATTCCATTTTATGCCATTGGCTCTATTGATTTAAATACAATTGATGAAGTTGTTGAATATGGTACGAAACGTGTTGCGCTTGTTAGGGCGATTATGAATTCGGATAATATTGAAGAAACTGTTAGAATTCTCAAGAGTAAACTTTCTTAACATTTTGATAAAGATTGTATAAATAATTAAAAAACATATTTTTTTTGTGATTTAATATACTGGTCATCATTTTTGTCATCTATAGTGAAAGATAGCGATGAAGATAGCAAATATTAACAACAATTTTTTGCGTGAAAAAAAGCACGCAAATACAAATAATGAGAACTTTAGGGGTAGCTTTGTACTCGATGGTGCAACAAGTTTTTACAGGCTTGCGATAAGTACCCAATGGTTGGCGTTGCCTTTACGGATTCTGTTGCAACTGATGTTCCTAGAACAATTTTTGACTTATTAAAAACAGGAGTTCCTGCTGCACTTGAGACTGCTCGTAGGGAATTTTCAGGCTTAATTGTAAATTGTTTATTGCCCTCCTTTATTGTTCTTGGGGTTGCAAAAGGTGTCAACAGGCCTATTTTAGGAGAAAAATTTAAAAATATTGATATGTCATCATCATGGTCAAATGGTGAAAGTATTGAAAAATATGTGAATACTTTTAAAGAGTCCATGGATTTGTCTTCTGCAAAAACTACAAGGGATGAGATTAAAACTTATTTTACAAAGTTGTTTACCGGCTTAAATGGTCGAGATGGTGACAAATGGGTTGAGTTTTCATCTTCGCTTGGCAAGGAAAAACTAAATAATATTTCAGAAACATTAACAAATCTAGTTTTTGACAAATCATTAAATAAAAATTCTTTTAAAAATACCCTCTCTGAAGTATCAACATTAATTACAGACTCAACAAGAGCTGGGGAAATTTTAAGCTATGATGTTGCTAGTGGCAAAACAATAAGTTCAAATTTGTCAGAATTACTCCGCGATAGTGTTGATATGGCGCGTAAGTTCAAAGATGGTACAGTTCGAAGAAATCTTGACGCCTTTAAGAAACAAACAACAAAATTGGTAAATGTAAAGAGTATAGCAGGTCTTGCTATTATAATTCCACTTGCTATGTCTGTCCAGTTGATAAATAGGGCAATTACTCGTCATATGTATAAGCAAAAAGGTGCGCCTATATACAAGGATTTTGAAAAAGGTGAAACTTATCACGAGATGACTCCTGCGCAAAATGCAAAATTTTTCTCACAAAAACTTTTGGCAGCTGGCTCTATGCTCTCTCTTGCGCTTTTGTCTATGATGAAAAAGCCAAACTTATCCATGTTTCAATTTAAAGGAATGTTCCCAACAGTCGACCAATGCCGATGGATTGCTACAGCAACTTTTGCAAGTAGGATGTTTGCTTCAGAAGACCCAAATGAACTCAGAGAAAGTACGGTTCGCGATATGGCATCATTTGCAGGCTTATATTTCTTGGGTGATTACGCAGGAAAAGCAACAGCAAGTTTGATCGAAAAAATCAGACCTGATGTTAAATTGACTAACAGATTGGGTGAATCAACAAAAGACAGTTCGATTTTAAAGCGTGCAGGCGATTGGATAAAAAACACTACATTAAAGTCTTTTGATGAAGTATTGCCTAAACATAAAAATTTACGCTCAATTTGTGAGCTAGCAAGTATTGGTTTTTCTGTTATTTTCCTTGGTGTTTTACTGCCTGCGTACAATAGAAAAGTTACTGAAAAGAAAGTTGCTCTTGCTAAAGAAAAAGAGATGAATGAGAAACAGGCAGCAAATGCTGCTAATGCGCAATTAGTGATTAATTTGAAAAACGATAAGGCATTTTCATCGACAGGCCTTTTTGGAAAAATTGTTAAAAACAGATTTGAATAAAAAATGCTGCCTTTTTTAGAGGCAGCATTTAATTTTGTGTATTTTATCTACTAAATTACACCCTGTGCCATCATGGCATTTGCAACTTTTTTAAATCCTGCAATGTTTGCACCAGCAACGTAGTTTGTTCCTAGTCCATACTCGTCTGCTGTTTCTTTACAAGCTTTAAAAATATTTGTCATAATGTCATCAAGTTTTTTATCAACTTCTTCAAATGTCCAAGACAATCTCATGCTGTTTTGACTCATTTCAAGTGCTGATGTTGCAACACCGCCGGCATTTGCTGCTTTGGCAGGTGCAAGCAGTACTCCGTTTTTCAAGAAGTAATTAATTGCTTCAATGTCAGTTGGCATATTAGCACCTTCACCAACTGCAAAGACACCATTTTTAACCATAATTTCAGCAGTTTTTAGGTTAATATCATTTTGAGTAGCACAAGGAAGTGCGATGTCTGCTTTAATAGTGTATACAGCAGGTGTTTCACCTTCTTTATTTTCCATATAGACTGCTTGAGGGTGTTTTTTCAAATACTCTTTTATTCTTAAGCGTTCAACTTCTTTAAGTCTTTTTACTTCATCAAGGTCGATTCCGTTTTTGTCATACACACATCCGTTAGAATCACTCATTGCAACAACTTTTGCACCATATTGAGTTGCTTTTTCTGCAGCATATATTGCAACGTTGCCCGAACCTGAGATTGTTACAATTTTACCTTCAAAGTTTTTATTATTAGCCTTTAACATCTCTCTCATATAATAAATCAAGCCATAGCCTGTAGCTTCTTTTCTAGCTAGTGAGCCACCGTATTCAAGACCTTTACCTGTTAGAACACCAGCCTCATAAGCATTTTTAATTTTTCTATATTGACCAAATAAAAAGCCTATTTCTCTGCCACCTACACCAATGTCGCCTGCTGGAACATCAAGGTCATGTCCTATGTGTCTTTGCAGCTCGTTCATAAAACTTTGGCAAAATCTCATTATTTCATTATCTGATTTACCTTTTGGATCAAAGTCTGATCCGCCCTTGCCACCGCCAATTGGCAGACCTGTTAGCGAGTTTTTAAATACTTGCTCAAATGCTAAAAATTTCATAATACTCTGGTTAACGCTCGGGTGAAATCTTAAACCGCCTTTGTAAGGTCCGATGCTGCCGTTAAATTGTACCCTAAAACCTCTGTTAACTTGAACTTTACCGTTATCATCAATCCAGGGAACACGGAAAGATATAATTCTTTCAGGTTCAACAAGTCTTTCAAGAAGTGATGTTTTTTCATATTCAGCATGTCTTTCAACAACAGGCTTAAGTGTTTCCAAAACTTCGCTTACGGCTTGAATAAATTCTTTTTCTGCGGGATTTTTTTTCTTCGTAATCTCCAGTACGCTTTCAATGTAGTTGCTCATATTTACTACTCCTATTTAATTGTCGCAACAATAATATCATTTTTTGCCTTATGCAACAAGGCTTTAAGCATTTTTGTTAAGTTATTTATATTAATATTTTATTAAGTATGCTATAATCATCGAAAAAAAGGATAGGCTGAAAATATGGATTTTACATATCAAAATGACAATACAAGAGCTTTTTTTGCTCAAGATTTCAATGAATTTAACAAGATTTTTGATTTAATTAGAAATTCACTAATAAGTGGTGAAGAAATTGACGTAAATAATATAAATTTATCTCAATATATCGATTTCAACCCTAATCTTACACGTGTTTTTATATCCATATTTCAAAGCGGAGTAAAACATCTGCGTGTAAATTCGCTTAAGGATGATCTTCAAAGTACATTTAATGCCTGCATTGCAAAATTAAGATCGGCTGAAAGGTTTTCACAGTTTGACATCTCCGATAAAGACAATTGCCGAATAATGATTGAATGGGTAATTTCAAGACGGGAAATTATACCTAAAAAACTTATACAATCCAAGTTTAATTCATTGCGTTTTGAAATAGGAATTAACGGTCTGGAACTAGAAAAAGGCAGGAACAAATATTTTTATACTCCCACAGATGCGGTGGTTTTTTCTCACATGGGGCTAACAAATGCACTTAATCACTTATTGCGAAAAACCCCTATTAAAAGCCTCACAAATAAATTCTCCGAAAGGATACAGCTTTACTATAAAGATAAAAGTTATAAGACTTTCTTAACAACAACACGTGCGGTAGTAAGCTATCAGAATAACTGTCTGCCTCTGTACAGATGTAATAAATTGTATAAAAACTTTAGCTATGACACTTTAATTGAACAGTTTAACTCATCAATCAACTGGCTAATAAAAAATATGCAAAGCGACGGAAGGTTTTTATATTATTACGATTGCACAGAAGATTCCACAAAAGATCACGAGCACCCAAACAGACCTGAAAATAACAGATATTACAACGATTTAAGGCATTGCGGTGGAGCAATTTCGCTAATTAGAGCATATAACTACAGCGGTGATGAAAAATATCTTAATTATGCAAAAAAAGCCTTAGACTTTACAGTTTCTATATCTAAAAGACATGAAATAGATAATAAAGAGTGTTTTTATCCCTACTATAATCGTAAATCGAAGCTAGGCGGGGTAGGAATGGCACTAATTGCTATGATGCAATATAGAATTTTTAGCAAGGATACATGTTATGACAGGTATATTAAGGGTTATGTTCGACACTTATTATCAAGATTAACTCCCGAGGGTGAATTTTTAGGTTATTACATACATCCTAATTATCATAACGGTGAGCCCTTAACAAGTTTATCTGACAGCGAGCGTATGGAGACTTTTTCCTTTTATTACCCAGGAGAAGCTCTTCTAGGGCTTGGACTCTTTGCAAATCATTTTAAAGATGACGCTGATCTTGAAAAACTGACAGCTGAAAAAACAAAAATTGCAATGGATTGGATAGTAGATGAAAGACCAAAATATTATTCGCAACTATTTACACCCTTACCTTCTGATGCATGGTTAATGCAAGCAATTGAAGAATGGGCTGATTATCCGGATTTTATAAAACAAAATCATATTGATTTTGTGTATAACGATGCAAATGAAATGATGAAAAGAATGTACACAAAAAATAACAGTCCATACATCGACTTTGAGGGTGGCATGTATTACAACTATGGCGACCATTATTTCCCTGACGGTGCTAGATGTGAAGGTCTAATTGCCGCCTATTATCTTGCTAATAAATTGGCTAACAACGATTTTGCATGCAAAGTTTTAAATGCAGCAAAACTTGCAGCAACATGCCAGTTTCAACTATATAATTCTAAAGAAACATCTTTTGTGCATAAAATTCCTGACAAAACTATTGGCGCAATTCGTTTTAAGGCAACACGACAGTGGGTTAGAGTTGATTCAATACAACATGTGGCTTGTTTCTTCATACGACTATATTGGACTAAGTACCCAATGTGTAAAAAACCTTAGACAAGAGATGCAAATTGTTATAAAATAATTTAAAATGTCGGAGTGGCGAAATGGTAGACGCGCACGTTTCAGGAGCGTGTGGAGCAATCCGTGAGGGTTCAAGTCCCTCCTTCGACATTAGTCTACCACACCCTTTGTCCAAAGCGGTTATAACTTTTTAATCCGCCAGTTGCTGTGTTGTATCTATATCTGTATGGATTATATGTATTGTTGTAATAATAGGTTCTGTTCATCACCTTGTTTGTCGGGATATAAGTTGAATTAGGGTATCTGTAGCTATTGTATGCGCGGTTATTTACATATGTGCCGATTTTATTGCCATTTGCGTCATAGCGTGTAACTATTCCCGGGACAATAGAGCGGACTGAGCCTGTTTTATTGCCAAATCTGTCGTAAGTTGTGTATCTTGTCAGCGCTAATGTTTCGCAAACGCTCCCTGAAATTGCGCATATAGCAATTATTGATGTTAGTAATTTTTTCATTTTGTCACCCTTGTAATCTGATTGATATGATAATTATCAATCTTGCATAATTTTTGTACATTAGTCTTAAGGGAAAACGTGTGTTAATTATAATAAATTTTATAATAAAAAAACGACCTTAAAGGTCGTTTATAAAATCTGGGGCGAAAGGATTCGAACCTCTGAAATGGCTGGACCAAAACCAGCTGCCTTACCACTTGGCGACGCCCCAATGGACATATTAATAATATATAATAAAGCTCTAATGTCAAGTACTAACTTTTTTAATTACATCAACTATAGCATTTATGAAATCATGAGTCATTTCTTCAATGTATTCTTGAGTTGTAAGACCATTTACAACGATATCTGCCATATCCATTGTTGGGCGAATGTATCTGAATGCTGTTTGATTTACATCATGGAATTGCATATCAGCAGCTTTACCGATTTTGCCACGCGAAACAGCGCGTGCGTACCAGCGTTCTTTTATAATTTCAAAAGGTGTGTAAACGTAAATTTTTACATCTACAATGTCGCGCATGCACTCATTTAACACATATAGCCCTTCGTTTAAGATTAATTTTGCAGGTTTTTTCAAAACCATATCTTTTTTACTCTCACATGTTACAAAGTTGTATAGTGGAGAGCGAATTTCCTTACCCTCCTTAAGTGCTATTAAATGCTCTTTCATCAGTGCTAAGTCAATAGCATCAGGTGTATCAAAACTAAATCCTGATTTAAAGAGTTCTTCGTAACTGCCAGCGGCTTTTAGCTCTTTTGATGCATCTTTATAATAATCATCGCAACATACAACTGTATAGACATCATTTGTGTCTGACTTTAGACAAGCTTTTGCAGTATTTTTAACAAGTGTAGTTTTACCTGAGGCGGACTCACCCGCTATGGACATCAAAAACGTAGAATTTTTGTCCACAAGTGCTTTACGCGCGATGTTAAAAATAAAAGCTTCATTTATTCTTAAAATTAGTGGCTGTTTTTGTTGTCTGTCTTTTGCTATAACTTCTCTGATATTATTTAAAATCCTAGCAACGTAGGACATTTCAACTATTTTTTCTTTATTATCAAGGTTTGCCATATAATTATTTTACTCTAAAAAATATTATTCTTCAAAACTAATTATTTTATTATCATCATTAGATGCTTTTTCAAGTAATAAGTATGCCACATATGCGCCTGTTGCAACAGCTTTTGGGTCTAGATCAGACTTTTGTGCAATTTCTATTATTGCGCTGTTAATTTCAGGATTTTCATCTTTAATGTAATGAATCATTTTCTTACGCCAAGCGTGGATATCATACATTACATCATTTACAACTTCATTTACAGTATTTTCGTTTACAATTGGAAGCATTTACTAATTTTACAAAAATTAAATTTTTGTGTCAAACAAGTATATATTTATGTTAAATTTATTCTATGAATATTTTAGTAGGTATTTCAGGCGGAGTCGATTCTGCCGTTGCTGCACATATTTTAAAGTCCCATGGGCACAATATTTTTGGCGCTATGATGAAGGTTTATAGCGGTGAATATAAAAATACTATTGCTAACTCTTGCTATGGTACAGATAAAACAAAAGAAATAGCTGATGCAATTAATAATTGTAAGTCTATTGGCTGCGAATTTCATCTTATAGATGTTTCATGCGAGTTTAACAAGCTTGTATTTGATAAATTTAAAAACGAATATTTAAATGCAAGAACACCAAATCCTTGCGTTTTATGTAATCCATTGATTAAATTCGAGGTTTTTCCCAATAAAGCACGAGATTTGGGAATTATTTTTGACAAATTCGCGACAGGACATTATGTGCGAAATGAATATGATGAAAATATCGGTAAATACGTGCTAAAACGTGGAGTTGACCCGAAAAAAGACCAGTCATATTTTTTATATGCCCTAAAGCAAGAAACGCTTAAAAATGTACTTTTTCCGCTGGGAAATATGACTAAAACAGATGTTAGAAGCTATGCAGCCTTACACAGTATTCCTGTAGCGAATAAGCAAGATAGTCAGGATTTTTACTCAGGTTCTTATTCTGAATTATTAGATGTTTCTAATAATATTGGCGATATTGTTGATAAATTTGGAAATGTTTTGGGCCAGCATAATGGGCTGCATAATTATACAATAGGGCAGCGAAAAGGTCTTTTGATAGCTTATAGTGAGCCTTTGTATGTTATTGGTTTTGATACAAAATTAAATCAAGTAATAGTTTCTACAAAAGATGACACTTACAATAAAGGACTTTTTGCAACAAATTTAACTTGGACTTTTTGGGATAAACCTGAATGCAAATTCAATGCGAAGGCTAAAATCCGCTCAGCGCAGCAGCCTTTTGATTGTGAAGTTGAGATTTTAGACGGCAATAGCGCAAGAGTTATTTTTGATTTACCACAAAGTTCAGTTGCCCCTGGGCAAGCTATTGTTTTTTATGAAAATGACATTGTGCTTGGCGGTGGAACTATTGATTGTTCTATATAAAAAACAGGTGGCTTTTGCCACCTGTTTTAATATTTTATGAATTTTGGAATATGTCATCAATTTCTTCAACATCGTCATTGTCAAAAGTGCTGAATACATCATCACTAGCTGGCTGTGCTGTTTGATGAGTTTCCGTTTGTGTTGCTTCAGGTGTACTTTGGACTTGTGCTGGTGCTGATTGTGTACTTTGCTCACTTTGTTGAGTTGGAGCAGATTCAGCTACATTTTGAGCCTGTGACTGTGCTGAT
>CALUWD010000002.1 GCA_944324385.1 Candidatus Gastranaerophilales bacterium
AAAGCTTTTTGGATTTTCTGATATATGCAAGCTTTGCGCCGAATTTCTTTTCAATGTTTTGATTGATACCCATTAAATCATTATAATTACGGTGTTTAAGATTTTCTAACTGCTGTCGGTTATAAAATAATAGTTAATAACCATTAAGTTATGTAAATAAACATTATTTTTTTAGCAATAACCAAAATAAATAAACCTTTATTAAGAAGTAAGAGGTACACACACATTAAAAAGGAGAGAAAAACATGATGAATCTGGCAAAAGCTACAGAAGGAATGACTAAGGGAGCAATTGAAGCGGGGCAAGATGCGCTGAAAAATTTCGGCCCTAAAGCAAAAGAAGGCGCGGTTAATCTTTTTGATTCATTAAAAGAAGGTGCTGCTTCAGGTGCCAACCTTTTAAAAGAAGGTGCTTCCATGGGGATTGATGATTCTCTGGCAGGAAGTGTAGGCAAGGTTGTTCAAGGCGCGGCTGAAGGTAAAAATATTTTTGATTCAATTAAAGATGTTGCATCGGAGAATTTACAAGAAAGTTTGGATTTTGCGCAAAAAGCGGGTGAACATATTGCACAAAATTCCCTTGCGGGCAAGGTCGGGAATTTTATAAAAGATTTATTTGCATAACATAAATTAAAATAAAAACCCCAAAAGCATTAGCCTTCGGGGTTTTTAGTATTTGTTTTGTAATAAAATTATTCAATAATTTTATCTACAACGCCGGCACCAACTGTTCTGCCGCCTTCACGAATTGCAAATCTCATACCTTGTTCGATAGCAACCGGAGCGATTAGTTCAACGTCCATTACAACGTTATCACCAGGCATAACCATTTCGCCGTCAAATTTGATTGAACCAGTTACGTCAGTTGTTCTGATGTAGAACTGAGGACGATATCCTGGGAAGAATGGAGTGTGACGTCCACCTTCGTCTTTTGTTAACACGTAAACGTTAGCTGTGAATTTTGTGTGAGGGTGAATTGTACCTGGTTTAGCAAGTACTTGACCACGTTGAATATCTTTTTTGTCGATACCACGAAGCAAAGCACCGATGTTGTCACCAGCTTGACCTTGGTCAAGAAGTTTTCTGAACATTTCTACACCAGTTACAGTTGATTTTTTAGTTTCACCGAAACCAACGATTTCAACTTCATCACCAACTTTAACAACGCCACGTTCAACTCTACCAGTAGCAACTGTACCACGACCTGTGATAGAGAATACGTCTTCAACTGGCATCAAGAATGGTTTGTCTAAATCACGTTCAGGAGTTGGTACGTAATCATCGATTGCGTCCATAAGTTCCCAAATTTTATCAACCCATTTATCTTCGCCACGTTGAACTGAAGCGTTAGCTTGAACAGCTTCTAAAGCTTTTAGAGCTGAACCTCTGATGAAAGGAATATTGTCGCCATCAAATTCGTAAGATGATAACATTTCACGAACTTCCATTTCAACAAGATCAAGTAGTTCTTCATCATCAACCATATCGCATTTGTTCATAAATACAACTAGACGAGGAACACCAACTTGACGAGCAAGTAGAATGTGTTCACGAGTTTGAGGCATAGCACCATCAGTTGCTGCAACTACAAGAATTGCACCATCCATTTGAGCTGCACCTGTAATCATGTTTTTAACATAGTCAGCGTGACCAGGGCAGTCAACGTGTGCGTAGTGACGTTTGTCAGTTTCATATTCAACGTGAGCTGTTGAAATTGTAATACCACGCGCTTTTTCTTCAGGAGCCGCATCGATTTCATCGAATTTTTTAGCTTCGGCTTTACCTGCAGCCGCCATACAACCTGTGATAGCAGCTGTTAACGTTGTTTTACCGTGGTCAACGTGACCAATGGTACCGACGTTAACGTGCGGTTTGTTTCTTTCAAATTTTTCTCTAGCCATAAGATAGATTCTCCTTTTTACGATTTATTTTTTGGTTTATTTTTTTTAAAAAAGTGGTGGGCAGGGGTGGATTCGAACCACCGTAGTCGTTAGACGGCAGATTTACAGTCTGCTCCCTTTAGCCACTCGGGCACCTACCCTTATTAAATTTTAAAATGTACGATTGATTTGTTTTCGGTGCTGCTCCTGTCAAATTTCATTCTGAAATTTGTTCGCTCGCTTTGCTCGCAACGTCGCCATCGATTGGTTACATCTTTCGCTTTCTCAACGAAAGCTCAAGATTTCACACACGGCTTACGCTTTTCGGGCACCTACCCTTATTAAATTTTAAAATGTACGATTGATTTGTTTTCGGTGCTGTTTCGCACGAACAACTACCGCCAACATTAAGCACAGTTTAATAATTTTGCCCTTGACGAGATTTGAACTCGTGGCCTCTCCCTTACCAAGGGAGTGCGCTACCCCTGCGCCACAAGGGCAAGATACCCCTCGGGGCATGGCAAATTACAAAAATATCAAAAGTGCAATTGTAGAAAATTTGCCGATGGAGGGAATCGAACCCCCAACCTACGGTTTACAAAACCGTTGCTCTACCATTGAGCCACATCGGCATTTAAGTTGACATGTACAATATTATTAAGGACAAGGCAAACTGTCAAGCAAAATTTAAATTTTTCCAAACAATTTCAATAATATTTTATACTTTAGTCGTAAAAAAGGCGAATTTATATCTAGAATTTTTTCGTTTTTGCAAAAAAAATGCGCAAAATTATACAATTTTTTATCAAAATTTGTTTTAATCAACCAAAAGTTCAGCATTTTTGCACTTTTTTTATAAAAAATATCCTTTTCATCAGGCAAATATTCCTTTGAAACTTCTAGAGCTTGGGGTAAATATTCAACAACTTTTTGCACATCCAGCTCTTTGTGCCCCTTTCTGTAGCAGTAGTATTGTTTTTTAAGATGTGAAAACTTTTGAGCTTTTTGCATGACTTCCCAATAAAACGGTAAGTCTTCTGCAAACAAAAGAGGTTTAAAATAAATATTATTATCAAGCAAAAAGCTTCTTTTATAAAATTTTGTGCAAATTTCGTAATTTGTTTCATAAATAAGGTTTTGAGCTTCTTTTTTATGAAAATGACATGGGAGTTTTTTTATTTTATCCATGCGGTAACTAGGGTTTGAAAACTTATATTTATTTTTATTTTCCCAATAAACAAAATATGGACAAAACAAAACATCATCTTTAGTGTTCAAAAGCATGTCATGCGCTTCTTTTAAAAGATTATTTTCAATATAATCATCGCTATCAAGAAAAAAGATATATTCTCCCTTGCTTGCATCAATTGCAATATTTCTAGCGTTTGATACCCCTAGGTTTTGAGGCAGGGAAAAAATTTTAATTCTATTATCTTTTATATTTTCTATAATTTTTAAAGTATTGTCAGATGAGCAATCATCAATTATAATAAGTTCATATTCCCCAAAGTTTTGGTTTAGCACGCTAAAAATACACTGTTTAATGTATTTTTCACAATTATACGCAGTTATAACGATTGAAAAAAAAGTTTCTTTCATATTATAATTTTACAATAAAAGTTCACTTGTTATAATAAAGTCAAAGAGTTTAATAGAGAAAATAAATGCAGGTTATTCAAACAATAAATGATACCATAAGAATACTCTTTAGTCCACTTGATGAGGACTTTAGACTGCTTGATTTTATTTTGGTTCAAGAGGCTGGAAACAAATATTTAGCACAAATTATTGAAATATATGACGACAAGTACGATGCTTCACAAAATGTTGCAAGAATAAAACTGTTTTTCAAAATTAATGACAAAGGTGAAGTTTTTGGCTATGACCATTTTACACCTTCTAAAGAGTGTGAAATAAAAAAAGTAAAACGTGATGAAATTATAACTTTTATAAACGAAGGCAAAGAATCCTTAACAATTGGTTTAGACTACCAAAACAATGAGTCTTTTGATATTAACCTTAATTTCTTAAAAAACAATTCTGTAATTTTTGCAGACAAAATTGAACACTCTAATAATATAAGCATGCACCTTGCCTGTGCACTTTCAAGGTACAACAAGCACAGTGTTATTTTTGACTTTAGTGGAACTTTAGATATTAAAAATGCTAAAAAATTAGTTTTAACAAAAGATGTAAAACTACCCCTAGATTTTTATACAATTAACTACATCTGGGAAAAGGGTCTTGCTACGGCATCTCTTGAAACTCAGGCGATTTGCCGAGAAATTTTTAACGAAGTGCAAACTTACGCAAAAAATATACCTGAAGGCTTTATACCATTTAACAAATTTTTAAATGTTGTTAATGCCCAGTACAAAGCAACACCAATCACCGAGCTTACAGTTCTAATTAATAAATTAAAAGGCTACCAGCAGGAAAATATTTTTGCAAGCAAGAAAAAAGACCTTGAAGGAATTGAAAAATCAGTAAAAGAAAATGAAGTAACGATATTAGATTTTTCAGAACTAAAAACAAGCTGGCACAAAGAATTCTGCGAATTTGCAATAAGAAAAATTGAAAACGCCTTTGTTTTTGCCAGACTAAATGAAACAAATACAGACAGTGATCTAATTAATTTCATTTACGACAAAAATCCAAATATTTCCTTTATACCAAGCATTTCATATAATTTTTCAAAAATGCCTCATATTATAGAGCGCGCAAACAACTATATACTTTTGCCAACGCTCAACCCAAGGCGCGACTTTGGTGCAGCAAATTTTGAATTGTCATCTATGTCACAAGATGAGTGCATTTTGTTTGGCAAAGATACTGAGAATTTTATTTTCACTATAAAAAACAATAGATTTTCAGATTCTCAAGACGATGAAACAAGACAGCAAAAAACAATAAAATTAAATTTTAACGAAGATAACACCAAGGAAACAATATTAAAGCAAAAACACAAAAAACAAAATTCTGTTGAAAATATTGAAGAAAATCAAATTCAAGATCAAATGCCAACTGAGGAAGAACTGGAATTTTTTGAACAATTAGAATTTGAAAATGTAGCGGAGGATGAAAAAATCCCCGTAAAAAAGCCTGAAGACAGTAATGTTGAACAACATTACGAAGAAGAATCTATAGAAAACCAAACTCTTGAAGAAGCTGAAGACGACTTTGTAAAAGAATCTATTGAGCCAGATTTCATAGAACAAGAAACTTTAGAGCAAACCTCCCCCATTAAAGAAGTTCAAGAAGAAGTATTTGAAGAAGAAGTTATTGAAGCACCAGATGCTCAAGAAGTCGATGATTTTGCAGAAATTTCAGAAGAACAGCACATAGAGGAAGAAGCAATCGCGCAAGAACCAATAGAAGCTGAGTTTGAAGAAATAGAAACGCAAGACAATGAAAATTTAGAGCTTGATATACAAGATGAGAGCAAAACTGAAGAAGTTCAACCAACTGTAGATGAAATTCCTTCAAACGACAATGAAGAAATTATTGCAACAGAAGACGCTGAAGTTGAAGAAAACTCGCCCAAGGAAGAATTAACTATATCAAAACAAGAAGAAAATATCGAGCAAGCTGCCTTTCAGAATATTTTAGATGAAACACAAGAGCAAGAAGAACCAAAGGAATCTTTTTCACTTGAAGACATCGCAACACAGTCTGTTGAAGCTGCCTTTAGCGAAGTAATGGAAGGCAAAAGTGCAAAAACAAAAGAAGACAATGTTACAGAAAAACTTGTTGTTGATGAAAATATTGTAATTGATTTAGAAAAAATTAAAGAAAACATAGATACAAAAAACGAAAACGAATTGCCTATATTTAAAAATAAAACCGAAAAAAAACAAGAGTTTAATTTTAAAATAGGTGAAACTGTTGAGCATGAAAAATACGGTACAGGTGAAATTGTTAAGGTTATAAATTACGCAAATCGCTCACTTTTACAAATCAATTTCAAAGAAATAGGAAAAAGACTTTTAGACCCTGCTATTACAAATATAAGAAAAATTGAAGAATAATATTTGATAAAATTTACTACTTCATAAATTCATTTAAATCAACAAATTCAACTGCTTCTTCAATTGTATCAAAGGTGTGAATTATATTATTTAAAAACACAAAATTTAATGCCTTTTTAACATCCTCGCAAGGTTTTACCAAAATGAATAAGCCCTCTTTTTGAGAAGTTGCCTTGTAAACATCTGCAAAAATACTTGCGTATCTGTCAGAAAATATTTTAATGTGTTCAAGGTTAAAAATAATATTAGGTTTACCTGTTAAAACATTTGTGGTTGCTTCTTTTAAAATTTTATCAAGATATTTTTCGTTATTAATCTTATAAATCGTCATTACACAAATAGAATCATTTATGTAATATTTTTGGAATTCCTCGTTTATGATTTTATTTGTTGAATTTGAAATAAATTTCAAAATACCTTCATGCCACTGTGGTTGCTTTGGTATAAACTCATCAACTCCGCATTTGTAGCACTCTTGAATCATTTTGGTGTCATCTGTACCTGATATTACGATTAATTTAAAGTCTTTTTCGCCTTCATTCTTTATTTTATTTGCCTCAGCTATAAGCTCAAAACCATCTTTTGCGTCAGGTAAAAATAAATCTATTATTAAATAATCAATTTTTTTCTTTTTAAGCTCTGTTAGAGCTTCTTCTTTGTTTCTTGCAACATAAACATTTATACCAATTTTTTTAAGCATAGAAGTGAGTTGATAAATGGATAATTCCATATCATCAACAATAAGAACATTAATACTCTCTGCTGTGAAAAAACTCAGGGGATAGTTAAAAAAGTTCAATTTTCTCTCAAGAGCAATAAGTGCTCTTGACACTGTTTCAGAACTTTGAATTTCAGGGTTAACATCAATTCCTGAAAGTTTTACCAGATTTAAAAATTGGTCATGAGTAAGTTTAATTTCATCTTCCATAATCTTAATTATACATTATTATCTCTAAAATGTCACAAAAAAAATTTTGTAATATAATATTTTCAAAGGGGACAATATCAGGAGCGGTTATAATGCAGGATACACTAAATCTTAAGGCTTTTGGCAAAAACGACATAAGGGGATTTTTTCCATCAGAAGTAAATTCACAACTGTTTTTTTATGTAGCAAAAGGCTATGTAAACTGGGTACAAGAACAGTTTAAAAAAAGTAACGGTAGCAGAAAACCTGCTCAGGACTTGCTTTTTTGCGTTTGTATGGATGCAAGATTACACTCAAAAGAACTAAAAGATGCAATTATACAAGGAGTACTATCACAAGGCGCAAATGTACTGGATTTGGGTCTTGCCCCCACTCCGCTTGGTTATTTTAGTGAGTTCGCAAAAATTGATAAAGATATAACTGAAGATAAAACAGTAAATGGCGCGCTTATCATAACTGCATCACACAATCCAAGCGAATATAATGGTCTTAAAATGACTTTTAACAAAGCTTCATTAAGCGAAGAACAAATTAAAGAAGTAAAAGAGTACACTCTAAAGGCTTTTGAAGATGCAAAAGAAGACACATATCGCACTATAGCATGCGGATTCAATAAGCAATACGACATTATTACAAACTATTGCGACAAAATTTCAGACATGTTTGACAAAATAGGCGAAGGCATTAAAATCGTTGTAGACTCTGCAAACGCTACAGGCGGACTTGTTGCCCCACAGCTCTATCGTGAATTAGGCTGCGAAGTTATTGAGCTATTCTCAGAACCTGACGGAAATTTCCCAAACCACCACCCAAATCCATCTGATGAAAAAACGCTTGACGACATTAAAAAAGCGGTTGTTGAGAATAAGGCGGATTTTGGCATAGCATTTGATGGCGATTCTGACAGGATTGGAGTTGTAAGCTCCGATGGCAAAACAATTTCAGGCGACAAGTTGCTTTTAATATACGCTCTTGATTTAATAAACGAACTAAAATCAAGAGGCGAAAAACCAACCGTAGTAAGCGAAGTCAAATGTTCGCAAGTACTTTACGATACAATAAATGAAAATGGCGGTATTGCAATAATGCACAAAACCGGCCATGGTTACATAAAATCAAAAATGAAAGAAACTGGCGCGCTTTTAGCAGGCGAGATGAGCGGTCATGTTTTCTTTAAAGACAGGTATTTTGGCTATGACGACGCAATTTATGCCGGTTGCAGACTTATTGAAATTGTAGCTAAAAATAAAAAACAAAACCCAAATTTTGACCTAAAAGAATTAATCGCTCCATTTGATAAAGTCCATTTATCACAAGAAGCAAGACTGAAATGCCCTAATGAATTCAAAAAAGCGATACTTGAAGAACTTGAAGGAAAAATATCAGACGAGCTTTTCAATTCAAAAATAAAAGAAATAATCACAATTGACGGTTTGAGAATTATTTTTGAAGACGGTTTTGCGCTTATTAGACAAAGTAATACCGAGCCTGTTTTTACTTTAAGATTTGAAGCAAAAACAAAAGAACGCTGCGAAAACTACCAAAATACACTATGTAACTTAACAAACGAGCTTGTCGAAAAACATGCTAAGACAAAAGTCTAACTCTATTAGACCTTGAGGCAATTTATTTTTTAGTCATAAACGACTATAAAATTTTAAATTAAGGTTGATATAATTATAAATATGAAAAAAATACTTACTAATTTTTTAATAACGGCTTTAATATTTACGCTTTGCGGCTTTAGCGCGCAGGTAATGTCAGCTCCTGCCCTGCCTCTTGCAAGTCACCTTTCAAAAATTGAAAATGACCTGTGGGGTTTTGAATATTCAAATGACACAGAAAGCGACAGGATAAGCAGAATAGAAAAAAATGTTTTCGGGCAAGTAAATACGAGTGATACTATAGAAAAAAGAATAGAAAAAATAAATAATGCGCTGGGTATCGAATCGCAAAAAGAAGCTCAAAGCAGCGCGGGCGAGCTAATGCAAGAGGAAGTTGACGGTGTAAGTTACCCTCAAGTTGACCAACTGGAGCTAAAATTATTTTCAAAAGTTTATGACAAAGAAAATATATATAAACGCCTTGAAAGGCTAGAAAAAAAGATATTTGGCTCTCCTCAAGAAGGTGATCTTGCCTCAAGAACGGACAAATTAAAGGGTTATTTAAATATAGATACTACCCCAAAAACTGTTTATTCAAGAGAAGACACAATGCAAAGCTATCAAAACCCCTCAAGGGCATATGATGGCTATAGTGAATACGACTCGTATAATTCTGATATGGGTATACAAATTTCAGGTCTTGAAAACTCGCTTTTTGGCAAAACATTTTCTCAAGACCCAATTGGTTTAAGGCTAAACAGACTTGAGAGAAAAATTTTCCAAAGAGATTTTTCAACTGATGATGATTTGTTGCGTATGCAAAGATTGCAAGCTGCAGCAAGCGCAAAAAGAACTGCAAAATATTACGATATGAACAAGGCGCAAAAATTCACATCAACAGGCTTGCAAATAGGTACATTAATTCTTATGATACTTGCGATGATATTATAATCGGCAGTTGATTTTTACTTAAAATCATAAGATAATAATCCTATGGATAAGAAATTAACAAAAACTACGGCAATATCGCTTATTTTAGCTCTTACGCTAAGCAGCAATTTATGTTTCGGCGCAATGACCAAAGAGTCAATGAAACTATACAAAAGCGCACAAAAGTTTGAATCGCAAAACAGATTAAAAGACGCGATTGACCTTATGGAAAAGGCTCTTGCAACATCACCTGATGACATAACACTTAATACAAAACTTGCGGGGCTATACTCCCAAACAGGTGACTACGACAAAGCACTTAGCGTTTACCAAAAAACACTAAGGTTAAAACCTGATGATGGTTTTTTATATATTAGTATAGGCAATTTGCTTGAGCAAAAAAATGACTACGAAAATGCTCTTTATTCTTACAAAGAGGCGCTTTCGCTTATGCCTGATTACAAATATAATTATTTAAACATTGCAAACGTTGAATATATTTTAAAAGATTATCCAAACGCAATAAAAGACTATAAAATATTTTTATCCCAATACCCTGACAACTCGCAAGCTGCAACAAACTTGGCAACTTGCTATTTAGACAGCAAAGATTATAAAAGCTCCATTGAATCTTTTGAAAGCGTAATAAAAGAAAATCCATCAGACTTTAAAGAATGGGGCAGCTATGGACTTGCACTTTTAAGGGACAAAAAATATAGCGAAGCAAAAGATGCCTTTGAAAAAGCTGTTAAAATAAACTCAACAGACTACACATCCTACGGTAACCTTGCAGTGGTGCAGTCTTACTTGAATGAAAACGAAAACGCTTATGCTAATTTTAATAAAGCATTTGAACTTGAGCCCAACCTTACTGTCCTAAAATTTGACTATGCAGCACTTTTAACAAGAATGGGCAAATACGACGAGGCAATTGCCGCATACAATGACTACCTTAAAAAATACCCGAAAGATACAAATGCTTACTTGAACCTTGGTATTTTATACAAAGGAACTCAAAAACCAAAAGAGGCAATTGCAGTATTACAAAAGGGTGTAAAGCTTGATGTAACAAATACTGATATGAAAAACGAGCTTGGCAAAAGCTATTTTGAAAACAAAGAGTACGAAAAGGCAATAGTTGTATACAATCAAATACTTGCACAAAATAAAGGCAACTTACAAGCCCTATTCAACAAGGCTCTTGCCCTGCAAGGCGCAAAAGAATTTAAAAGAGCTGAAACAATATATTTAGCACTATCAAAAGAACCTGTCGAAAACCTTTCAAAATACAAGCTTGAATATCCAAACATACAAAAGGCACTTGCATCAAATTATATAGCTTGGGCAAATTACTATAACACTAAAAAAGACTATAAAAATGCAAAAGAAACGTATGCTAAAGCCCTTGCAATCAACCCTGATAATACTAATGCCTATAAGGGTCTTGCAAAAACGTATGAAGATATGGGTATAAAAGACCTTGCTGTAGAAAATTACGAAAAAGCAATTCAAATTGAACCTGAAAACGCTGAGTTGTTTATGAGCTATGGCGAAACACTTGAGCATTTAAATGATTTAGAACAAGCTCAGGGCGCATTTTCAAAAGCTATTGAACTTGATGATAAATCAAGCGAGGCTTATGTTTTATCAGGCGATAATTATTTAAAACAAAAGAATTTTGATAAAGCAATAGAACAATACAAAAAAGCACTTGAGCTAGATAGCGAAGATGACTCAATTGCAATAAAAATAGGTAATTGCTATAAGTATTCCAATGAAAATACAAAAGCAATGGAGTATTACACAAAGACTCTGGATATTAACCCTGTAAACGAAAATGCTTACTTTAACATTGGATTAATTAATTACGAAAACGAAGACTACAGTGAAGCAATTGCAAACTTTTCAAAAGCAATAGAGTTAAAAGCTGATTTTGCTTATGCTTATTGGGGTTTGGGCTCATGTTATGAAATAATGCACCAACCAAAAGATGCTATTTATAACTACGAAAAATATACAGAATACGCACCTGATGAGGATTCCAAAGCCAAAGCTCAGGAGAAAGTAGACGCACTGTACAAAGAACTTGTTAAATGAAAAAAGTAATTGTAATTTTAGTTGCAATCTTGCAGATTTTTCTGCTTAGTGGCTGCTCAAGCGACCCTTTTATAGTTTTTAGCGCACAAAATCCTAAAAGCGGGCTTAATAAAAATCAAATAGAATATAATTTTAAAATTGAACAACCGATTTATTTTGCCTTTATTGCTCCAAAGGGCGTTGAAGATGATATGGTAAGAATTTCACTAACTAAAAAAGATACAAAAAGCGAGTTTTGGGGATACACAAACTACAGAAACAAAACAGTTAAATTAAATGGGGAAAATTATTACAGCGATTACTTTATAATAAGAGAAGAAGGCATTTTTGTACTGCAAGCATTTAATTTAAAGAATTTAAGCAAACCCATTGCAACAGGGATTTTTAGAGTCTATGCCAATTAAAAATTTTATAGAAGATTTAATTCAACATATTAAAAATAAAATATTCTCATCAAAATATGTGGTTAAGGGAAAATGTAAAAAATGCGGACAGTGCTGCTCAACCATTTTATTTTCAGATGAAAACGGCTATATAAAAACACCTGAGGACTTTTTAAAACTTTGTAAAAAAAATAAAAAACTAAACAACTTTGTCATAAACGGAAAAATAACTGATGTTGATGAAAACAACTTGCAATATGGTGCACTGCTTTTTAAATGCAAGGCGCTAAGGGAAGATGGAAAATGCGGAAAGTATTTCTTTCGCTCACTTTATTGCAGAGATTACCCCTCAGTAAACCCCTCTTTTATACAAATGGGCGGCACGACACTTGATAATTGCGGTTATTATTTTGACGTAGATAAAAAATTCAGCGAATATTTAAAAGACTAAATATTTTCAGGTACTTTTACCCTGTAATATTTAAGATTTTCAAATGGACTTGTTTCTTTGCCAACTTTATCAGGGTTTTTAATAGTCAACTTATCATATTCAATTTTTGAGTTGTCTTTTCCAACGTAAAAAAGCACATCAAACAAGGCTCTTTCTCGATAAGTATCATAAGAAAAAGCCACTTTTACATCTTCAGGCCCTGCTACAACATAAAATTTATTTTCAGTCAACAAATCTTTATTTGGGTTATCTCTTAAAAGCGAGATAGTTCCTTGATAGCCAAGTGCCAAGTATTTACCCAACCTTATATTTTCATCTATTGTAAGGAATTGTTTACCGTAAATATATGTATCAAACATTAAAGGGCTTCGACCATGGACTCCTGCCATACCATAAGTTATACGAGAACCCCAGTTCTTAACACGTGAATGCAAAGAAGGGCCAAACCTTACAATACCTGTAACATCACCTGTACCATATAAAGTTGCACCACCTTGAGCATATACATGTCCTCTTATGTACATATCCTGCTCATCATTTTTCTTTTCAAAAATCATTTTAGATAACTCCGCCTGATATCTAAAACGACCTGTACCAAATCTGCTATCGCTTTCTTTTATACCATAATCTGTAACATAACCTGCTGAAAATCTATGTTTAAAAGTAGCATCTAAATCTTTCACGCGATAGTTTCTATCATAAACCAATTGGGCTATGTAACCAGGTTGTCTTCTACCATAAAACCATTCGTCAAAATAAGCATGACGACCATAGTCCAAGTAAAGATTTTTGTTAAATTCGTATTTACCGCGAACTATAAAGTTTTCACTTGCAGTAGCATATGCTGCCTCTAAAAAATTTCTTTTTGAACGATACCTTGCAATACCACCAATTCCAAGACCTGAATCATAAACAATAGCCGGCATTACCTTTAATGTACCGCCAAAAGGTACTTCTGTTGCATAACCCCAGCCAAAGTATGTACCAAAATCCCTTATCATACCAACTTCAGGCAAATTTGTTTCAACATAACCTTGGCTTTTATCTGTTAAAATTTCTGCACTCTCTGCAGTTGCGATTTTAAACTTCTTATAATAAATATCGGCATGCTTAAAAGTTATTGTATCGTGATCTCTTTTGCTTTCGATAATAATTTCTTTTGTTTTTATTTTAAGCGGCTCACTTCTTTTTTTTCTTAACTCAGGAGTTGCAAATTCTTCTTGAACAATAGTCTGGTCTAAATAACCGAACCCTTTTGACTGTAGCGTCAAATCAACTTCCTTTGCAAGCTTAGCATCTCCGTTAAGCATTTGTATTTCATTAGCGTAAGCATATCCTTCTTGCGCCCTTATTGTCATCATGCCCATATTTCCCGTAGGTTGATTCATAAGCACATTTTCTTCATTCAGATTTATACTCATAAAATCACCCTTTAGGGTTGAGTTATCTTTG
Organism: Candidatus Gastranaerophilales bacterium; assembly: GCA_944324385.1. Taxonomy (GTDB): domain Bacteria; phylum Cyanobacteriota; class Vampirovibrionia; order Gastranaerophilales; family Gastranaerophilaceae; genus Galligastranaerophilus. The sequence goes on from CALUWD010000002.1 coordinate 13,753, forward strand.
TTTAAAACCACATTATCAAATAATCTTATAATATTTGTATCACGGTTAAAAATTGCCTTATCAGCATTTAGGGTAGTGCCATCAGGATAAGTTTTTATAAAAACATTGCCCCTGGCTTCAATTTCGTTTCTATCCTCAAAATACTCCATTTCATCAGCATCTAATGTTAAACTTTGTTTTTGTGCAGCAACGGCATTACTTTGCTTAGCGGCTTCCTCTGGCGTTATGGCCTTTTGAGTGCCAATATTCGTTTTTTCCTTTATGACATCAATTAAATTCGGAATTTCAACCCCAGGGCCTTCGTAAATATCATCAGCCTTAACTGTACCGAAACTTGTTTCGTAATTTTGTTCATCTGTTTGTACTTCAGATTTACTAGGGTCAATTGTAGGCGCATTTATAACTTCAAGGGCATGCCCTGCATTAAAACTAAAATTAAATGCAACCAGTGAAAAAACAGATATTAAGAGTCTTTTAGCCTTTCTCACGTTTTTGTACGTTTCCTCTATAAGACTGACCACAAGTATTTTATCGCAAAAATATTTTTTTTACACCATGCAAAATACCTATTATCTTGGTACAAAATTAAAAGGATTTGTTGGATTACCATTTTGACGAACTTCAAAATGCAAGTGCGGGCCTGTGGAATATCCTGTTGTACCAACGTTGGCTATAACCTGACCTCTTACAACCGTTGAACCAACAGAAACCCTATAACTGTTTAAGTGGGCATATAGTGTAGTTGTAGGCACGCCATTTATTCTGCCATGGTCAATAATTACAACCTTGCCATATCCGCCATACCAACCAACAAAAATTACTTTACCAGAGTTTGCCGCCTTGACAGATGCATTCATAGGCATACCAAGATCCACACCAGAGTGAAAAATTTTTCTTTTAAATATTGGGTGAACCCTCCAACCAAAAGGAGAGGTAACAGGGCCACCAACAGGTCTTATAAAACCACCTGAAACACTGATTTTTTGCTGATTTTTTTCCGCTTTAACAGTTTGCTTATTAATCATATCAGCAATTTCTCTACTTTGACGAGCCAAATCTCTTTCTGCCTTTTCCCAAGTAGCTCTGTCTGTTTTAAGCTTATAAATCATTTTTTCATTTTGACTTATAGCATCTTGAATATTTTTTTGTTCTCTGTCTATTGATTTTATTGAACTTGCAAGATATCTTTTTTGCATTTCAATCTGGCGTTTAACTTCAATTATTTTTCTTGTTTGACGCTGCATTTTCCTAATATTATCCCTATCCTGCTTCATGACAATATTTTCAAAATAGAGCCTATCAAGGAAATTGTTTACGTTTTTTGAAGACAGCAAAAACTCTACATAACTTTTTCTTTTTGTTTTAAAAATCTGCACAATTCTTTTATTTGTAGCATTTTGCAGAGCTTTATAGTCGCTTGTAAGTTTTTGTAATTTACTCTCAAGGCTTACAAGCTCCTCTTGAGCACTTTGATACTGTGCTTTATTCTCATTTAAAGTTTGCTCTGTTCTCTCAAGATTTCTTTGGTTCTTGTAAAGTTTATTTGTTTCAATTTTTTCCAAAAGTTTTAATTTGTGAATTTGCTGTTTTGCAACTGCACGTTTTTGTTCAACTTGTTTTGCAGTATTAGCATTTGCAGGTTGTGAATAAGCAAGTGGCATTGCCCCAATCAACAATGCAAATAAGCAAACCAATGATAAAACTTTTTTGTAAAAATAATGCATAATTTTAGTTAAACAAAATTGGCAACAGTACAGTTGCACCAATCATCCAAGTGGCAAACATAATGGTTAGTATTAAAATTATAATTTTTCTGTGTCTTCTAAAAAATTCCATAACCTTTAACTCTCACCAATTCTGTATTGATAATATTTTAACCAAAAATGGCGCTTAGTGCAAATTATAAAGAAAATTGTATCATTTTTTACAACCTTCATCTTCTCTATCAATTTTACCGTCAAAATCATTATCAATGCCGTCATAACAAGAGTTTCCGGACTCTATACCTTCTGCTCTGGGGTATTTAAAAAGGTATTTTTCATCGATTGAATTGTAAAGCTTAAAATAATATTTTCTATACGCCTCACCTATATTGCAATTTTTTAAAACAATAAGATTTTCATCATTCTTTATAACTGCATTTTTAGAAAAATTCGCGCTGCCGCTAACAAAAGTGCAACTATCGACAAGAATATTTTTCTGGTGATTTTTACCGCCCCAATTCTCTGTTTTTACCTTGATATTTGCATCTTTAAGCCATTTTATTCTTTCCTTAAATTTGTTTGCACCAAGCGCGTCCATTGTAACTAAAACCTCTACCCCGCGAGCTTTTGCAGCAATTAGGGCAGCGATAATTTCCCTGTGTGTCAAATAAAAAGCACTAACAAGGATTTCTTTTTTAGCGTCATTTATTTCATTTACAACAGGGGTTAAAATATCTGAAACAGGCGCAAAGTAGACATTTAATGTCGTATTTTTATCAAGTTTAAAATCCAAAAGCTCGTTTTTGCTTTTAAACTTGTGAAAAACACCGCTATACATTTGCTCAAATTCTTTTAAATATGTAATTGCAACGGTTTTTGAATTTATCAAAACAGCAGTATTTGAGTTATACCCGCCAACACCAGTTGAAGAAATGTTTGCGCTTGTCGTTAAAACCTTTTGAGAATCAAAAATAAAAAATTTATTGTGCATAATAAAAGGGCTGTTGTCACTTTTTGCATCAAGTTCTTTTCTTAATTTGTAAGTATCAAAATAAGTATCCTCGCCGCAAGGGTTTGAATCTGTTACTATTCTTACATTTACACCCCTGTTTTTAGCTTTAATAAGCGCGTTTAAAATTTCGTCTTGATTTTCTAAACCGTATAAAGCAGCCTCAATTGATGTTTTAGAGTTATTTATATTATAAATTATCGCCTGCGCTAAATTTGTTCTTGCCCTTTTTGAGGGCAAGGGGTACAAATTTGGGTCAATTAAATAAAGCTCAATTGCACCATTTATAAAATTAGGCGTCCTTTTTTCAATGATTTCCCTGTATTCTTGCTTTTTGGGAGAAATTTCCGCCTTGTGAATTGGCAAGAGTTCCAAAAATTTTTCTTTATTAAACTCTAAAAAATAGCTGGTTGGCACATTTTTGTTGTGTGGCTGCGCGTAACCATTTTTTAAAAGCAAAATCGCGGCGTCTTGATTGTCAATTTCAACTCTTGCGTACTTATAAAAAAGCGAAAGTGGTTCTTTTAGCTTTATTTGCTTGCCTTGCAGGGTATTTTTTAAAAAATCATTTGATTCTTTATTAAACTTTGTTTCATCAGGAAAATAACTTGTAACATCCTTTAGCCTGTAAAACTCGTCCTCCTGACAGGCAAAATCATTATTTATATCAATACAAAATTGCCCAAAGTCATTTACCTTTAAAATTTTATAAGATGGCATGGAACTTTTCTGCAAACTTGACAAAAAAGCAAAACATAATACTAAAACCAAAAACACATAGAAAATTTTTACTTTCATCTAAGCTGAATTATCCGACAAAAAGGGGCTTATAAAAGAATATTTTACAAATATTTACAAAAAAAGGGCTTACTCTTAAAAAACGCTTGAATATTAAGTTTGTTTTGGTTATTATCATTGTTACATAGAATATAAGTCAGAAAAGGTGTAAAATGAATCCGATTATTCAAGAATTAGAAAAAGAATATACTCAAAAAGAAATGCCTGAAACTAACCCTGGCGATACTGTTAAAGTTTTTGTACGTATCATCGAAGGTAACAAAGAAAGAATTCAGGCTTTTGAAGGTACAGTTATTAAAAAACATGGTGCTGGCATAAACAAAACCATCACTGTAAGAAAAATTTTCCAAGGTGTTGGTGTAGAAAGAGTTTTTGCTATTTACTCACCTAGAATTGAAAAAATTCAAGTACTTAGAAAAGGTCATGTAAGACGTTCAAAACTTTACTACTTAAGAGAACGCTCAGGCAAAGCAACTCGTATCCGCGAAAAAATGGACAAACGTTAATCTTTTTGTACAAGACAAAGAGGTTTTATGGCTCATATACACTGGTTTCCGGGACACATTGCCAAAGCTCAGCGTGACTTAAAAGAAAAATTAAGCCTCGTTGATGTTGTAGTAGAAGTTCTTGATGCCAGAATACCTTATTCAAGTGCATACAAAAATGTAAGAAATTTAATAGGAAATAAATCACGCCTTATTCTTTTGAATAAGGCTGATTTGTCTGACCCTAAACTCAATAAATTGTGGGCGCAAAAAATTGAAGAAGAAAGTTGCGCCCCTGTTATAATTACCGATTTGAACAATCAAAAAGACATAAATACAATTATTGATAAAATTGTAGAAATAGCAAACCCAATTATGCTTGAACTTGTTAAAAAAGGGCTTTTGCCACGAGCTGCTCGCACAATGGTTATTGGCATGCCAAATGTAGGAAAATCAAGCACAATAAATCGCTTAATTCGAAAAGGCAAAGCAAAAACAGGGGCAAAAGCAGGAGTTACACGCCAGCAACAGTGGGTTAGAATTAACAGAAAAGTAGAGCTTTTAGACACCCCGGGGATAATCCCCACTACTCAAGACGACCAAAAACAAGCGATTAAGCTTGCTTGTGTTAATTCAATTAGTGAAAATGCTTATGACAATGAATTTGTAGCGCGCGAACTTTTAAAATTAATCCAAGAGGCAGGATACGAGGAGCTTTTAAGACAATACTACAAAGTTGAGGATGAAATTACACTAGAAAATATTGCACTTGCCAGAAACTGGCTCATAAAAGGCGCTCAGCCCGATAGCACAAGAACAGCGCAGTTTGTTTTAACAAACTTTAGAGAGGGTAAAATTGGAAAAATCACTCTTGAAAAGCCCCCTGTTTGAATTTGATGAAGAATTTAAACAAAAAAGAAAAACGCCTTTAGGTATAGAATTAGAAACCTTTAGCCACATTTTAGGGACTGATGAAGCTGGCAGAGGCCCAGCTGCAGGCGGTGTTTGGGCAGCGTGTGTTTGTTTTTTTAATTCTGAAATTCAAAATGAACTTTCAAAATTAAACGACTCAAAAAAAATAAGCGAAAAAACACGAGAAGAACTATACCCCACAATCTGTGCCAATAGCGTGTTTTCAATAAAATCCGTTGATGTTGAAACAATAGAGGAAATAAACATTTTAAACTCATCGCTTTTAGCTATGAAACTTGCGCTGGAGGATGTTCTAAATAAAATTTCGCCTCAAGCACCACTTTTGTTGATTGATGGCAATAAAAAAATTAAAGATTTAAAAATTGCACAGAAAACAATTATAAAAGGGGATTCAAAATCAGCCTCAATAGCAGCTTCCAGTATTTTAGCAAAGGTCGAACGTGATAATTTTATGAAAAAAATTGCTCAAGAATACCCTCAATACAACTGGGCAAAAAACAAAGGATACCTAACAAAAGAGCATATCGACGCCATTAAAAAATTTGGAATTACAAAGTATCACAGAAAAAGTTTTTTAAAAAATATCTTAGACGTATGAACTTTCGCCAATTGTATCAATAGCTTCAACCCTGATATCAGTTATAAGTTCAGAATAAGAAATAACAACAATTGTTGGTATATGACGCTCTAGCATTTGATAAAGCGGCAAACGTATTCTTGGGGAGCAAAGTATTACAGGCTGAACTCCAACCGCCTGATGAGCACGCATAAGCGTATTTGCAGTTGTTTCAATAAGCTCTTGAACCTGCATAGGATTAAGCAAAAACATTGTTCCAAGCTCTGTTCTCTGGCAACTGTCATCAAGAGTTTTTTCCCATTCGCTAGATAAGGTTAGCGCGTACAAGACTTTTTCCTTGTTGCAGTGAGCAAGGCAAATTTGGCGTCCCAAAGCTGCGCGCAATCTTTCAGATAATATATCAGGCTCTTTTGAAAACCTTGCGTAATCGCACAAACGCTCAAATATAAAGATAATATCTTTAATTGAAACCTTTTCGCGAATCAAATTAACAAAAATCTTTCTTAAGTCACTTGTTGAAATAATTGTCGGTACAAGGTCATTAACAAGTGTCGGGTCTTGAGATTTTACAAGTTCCATAAGTTTTAGAACGTCTGTTTTTGTCATGACTTCATCCACGTATTTACGAACACAGTCTTGCAAGTGCGTAACAATTACATCAACAGAGTCAACCGCTGTAATGTTATCTTTCTTGTCAATAAACTGCGGGTCAAGCCAATAAGCCTGTGATTGATACGTTGGGTCAACACTTACAATAGCATTTTCAGGCAATTTTTTACCCAAAGCTTCCCACTGGTCAGCAATTACCATATATTTACCAGGGTAAACCATGCCTGTAGCGACTGTATTTGAACGTATTGAGATTAGATACTCATTATCTGCAATAGCTGATGAGTCCATAATCCTAATGTTAGGTATAATGTAACCAAGTTCATCAGTTACTCTTTGCCTTAGGGCAGCAATTTTTGCCAAAAGTTGACCATCCTGATCAGGGTCAGCAATAATAAGCAAGCCTGAACCCACTTGCAAGCTCAAAACGTCAACACCCAATCTTTCATACATTTTATTAGGGTTAACAAGGTCTTGCATGTTTTGTTTAACTGCATCCAATTGCCCCAATTGCGCTTGAACATCCGCATTAACAAGAACAGAAAAACCTGCAAGCGCAAGAATTATTGTAAATAAAACAAAAGGCAGCCAGGGCAACCCTGTTACAGGACTTGTAATAGCAATTAAAATTAAAAATCCGCATGCAAAAAACAAACTCTGCGGTTTTGATAAAATTTGTGCAGATAAATCAAAACCCAAAGACGAACCTGTTGCAGTCGAGCGGGTCATGATAATACCTGCTGAAATTGCCATAAGCAAAGAAGGCACTTGAGCCGCAAGACCATCACCAATTGTTAAAATCGTATATTTTGAAACAGCGTCAGCAGCTGGCATTCCATTCATTATAATACCAATAATCAAACCACCGACAATGTTTATAACAGTAATAATAATACCTGCAATGGTATCACCTTTTACAAACTTCATAGCACCATCCATTGAACCAAACAAGGATGATTCTCTTTGCAAATCTTCACGACGTTTAACCGCTTCTTCAGGAGAAATTAACCCTGCGTTAAAATCAGCGTCGATTGTCATTTGCTTACCTGGCATAGCATCTAATGCAAAACGAGCTGCAACCTCGGCTATACGCTCTGCACCTTTTGTAATTACCATAAATTGCACAACGGTGATAATCAAGAATATAACGCCGCCGACAACCATATTACCACCTGTTACAAACGTTCCAAAAGCATGGACCACTTCGCCTGCGTCCCCTTTTGCAAGGATAAGACGAGTTGAGGCAATAGATAAAACAAGCCTAAACATTGTACCAATCAAAATAATTGATGGAAAAGAGGCAAGTTCAAGAGGCTTTTGTACATAAAGTGAAATCATTAAAAGGACAATGCCAAGGGTAATATTTAAACTTATTGAAAAGTTAATAACCCAGTTTGGCATTTCAATAAGCAATATCAATATCAAGACGATTACAAATATTGCAAGAAAAATTTCACTTATAGGATTTGATTGTGCGTTTGGTTGTGCCATCCTTTAAAAGTTTACTGACCTCCTTTGTATATGCCAAAGGCATTTTGGATTATTTGCAATTGTGTTGAAAAATTAGCATCTACTACACCATTGCTTGAGGATACAATACAGCTGCCTTTTTCAACTGTTTCATCTGCTGCAATTACAACTTTTGCATCTATTCTGTTTGTTTCAATTATCTCAGGTAAAGATGCTCTAGCAAAGTCAACATCATCAGGTGCAACCTTGATTGTTATTTTTTCATCACTATTTGTTAATTCACCTAAGATTTCATTAATAATATTTTTCAACACATCATCTGACAATTCCACTTCTTTTTTAATGATTTTTTTAGCTACTTCAAGTGATATTTCAAGGATGTGAGGCATAAATTCATCATAGATTTGATATCTTGAAGACAAAAAATCCTCTAGCGCAGTTTTTAATTTGTCAATTTCTTTTTGTGCGTTTTCTAAACCACTCTTGTAGCCTTCTTTTGCAGCAAGCTCGCGAATAGAGCGCGCTTCCTCCTGCGCACGAGAAACAAGGGCGCGTTCGTCTATTCTTCGATAGCCTTTTCTCCTGTCCCCTCTGCGCCTTTCTATTCTTTCTTTAAATTCAATATCAGAAATATCAATTTTTTCAAACTCTTTTAGAGTGTCGAGTTCTGTTTTTTGCTTGGGCGCAACTTCATCCTTAATGGGTTCTTGAGGCACATCAACTACAGGCTCATCTTCCTGAGCAGGTATAATTTGCTCTACAGTGGGCATTTTAATATTTTCCTGTGATTTTTGTCTTCTTTTTATAATCATAGAATTTTATCTTCTAAATATTTGCAAATTACATTTGCTACTCTGGTTGGAATATTGCACTCATTTGTCGCGCCTGATAATACAAATTCACGTATTTGAGGGCGTTCCTCTTTTATGATATTAGAAATTTCTTCTTTATCCGAATTTTTTACAATTTTAAATATTTTTTTCTGAATTCTTTCCATTGACATATTCTGAGGCTCCGGAAGTGCTTGTTTTATTTCGCTCAAGCACCTTTGTGTAATTTTTGTATCAATTTTTGTTTCTAAATCTTTCATAGACAAATACTGAAGCAGGACTTCACGCTCAGGCTTATTGAATTTTGACAAAATATTTTTAACTTTTTCCTGTGGAAAATTCTTTATCAAAAGAGCAAGAGAGGCTAGTTTTAATATTTTTGTATCACTCATATCTGAGCCTATTTCATTTTCTTTTTGAGCCTCACTCTGCGCCATAGCGTCAATGTTAGACTGACTTAGTGCATTTTGCTCAGCCTTATCATCAAGAACACCTTTTTTCTTCAAATCTTCAAGTGCTTGCTTAAAACAAACATTAACATGGTGCTCAACAAGCGGAATAATTTGCTCTTGAGGCATTCTTTTTAGTGTTGCCTGTTTTGCAATCTCAAAAACAGTAAAAGCAACGCGCTGCAAAATCCCCTCTCTTAAAGACGGGTCAATTTTTGAACGTATTAAATCAATTGACTTATGAAAAGACCACTCGCCAATAAACTGAGTAATTAAAGACGCCTGCGCACTATCAAGCGCAATTGTTTCATCTTTTATTAAAGCGTCGCCTGATAAAAAAGAAAACTTATAGACAATATCTACTACAAATTTTTTATCTTCTTGAGAAATATCTGCAGGAACAACCTGCCCTGCTTGAGCAGCAAGGTTCTTTGCAAAAGCCTTATGATCAAATCCTTCTATTTTACGTTCCGCCATCTCTCCTCTTTTTTAGTATATCAGGATTTTTAATTTTCTATCCAATTTTTTAACTTTTCAGCAGCCTCATTTTCATCAAGGTCATTAAAATCCATGCTCAACTCATCCAGCACATCTTTAATGTTATCATCATTTTGATTTTGCACAGGTTGTGCTGTAGCTTGAGCGCCTTGTGCCTGAGTCGCTGCAGCAATAGCTGCTGCATGTAAATTTTGTTGTTCTATAAGATTTTGTGCCATTTGAGCTTGCTTTTGAATAAGCTCTGCCGCCTTCATATTAACATCATTTAATTGTTTTTCTTGCTCTTGGGCTTTTTTTCTTAACAGTTCAAGTTCTTCTTCTTGTTTTTGAGCTTCTTTTTTAACTTTTTGCATAATATGCCTTAAGCCAAAGCCAAGCCCTGTAAGTAAAATTGCACCCACAACCCACCAAGGGTTGCCTGACTCCTCAGGTTTTGGCAAATTAGGCCCTTCATCAGGCGCTAAAATCGGGCTGTTTGACTCTACAAAAGCAATCGAAACGTTTTCAGGATCAACCTTTGGACTTGCAGCATGCGCTATAAGCTCTTTTAGTTCTGTTATTGTCATGCTCATAGGAATTGAGGATTCCTCAAGCGACACCGCAATTGAAATTTCTTCAATTACGCCCGCTTTCATATATTCGTTAACTTGTGTTTTTGTAACGCCATATTGAGTTTCCTGTGCTTGACGAACATATTTTCTATCTTGAGAAGAATTTGAACCGCTATTTGGTACACCAAAAGGCAAATATGTACTTACAGCGTTTGTTGCAGAGTTAATATCATTTGTGTTATCGCCTAATTTTTCCGTAAAGTTTTGTTCACTTACTGAAGTTTTTTGATTAGGGTCATAAATAATACTTGTTTTTTCAACCGGAGCTTGAGTTAAAAACGTTGAAACAGTAACAACATAATTACCCTTACCAACTAACCTGTCTAACTGAGAAGAAACTTTAGACTGCATATATTTATCATTTTCTTCAATTTTAGACAATGCATCATCAGATGCACCTATAATGCTATTGTAAACCGTACCATTGGTATCAGTTATTGAAATATTATTTGGTTCAAGCCCTTGTACTGCACCTAAAAGTAAGTTTGTAATTGCTTTTATTTTCATATTATCAAGTCTTTCGCCTGATGGTATTGTAACTTGAACAGTTGCAGTAATTGGTTTTTGCTGAGAAGCAAAAAATGTTTGCTCAGGAATAGAAATGAAAACTTGAGCGTTTTCAATAGGCGGGATTTTCCTTATTAAACGGGACAATTCGCCGTTAATTGCACGCACAAGACGTATTTTTTTATCATCTTTAGTAGATGTAAAATCACCTTTGTCAAAAATTTCAAGCCCTGTATGCTCATCAATTAAGCCTGACTTTACAATAGCCAAAAGCGCCCTATCACGCTCAGACATTGTGTACTCAGCAAGGTAAACAGTTGATTTTGTACCATCAACTTTTCTTTGAGCGCGTATACCTTCTCTAGCCAGAAGTGCTTGGACTTCCAGAGCTTGGCCAATTTTATCCGTTGTAAATAAATCAAGCGGCTCTTTTATAACTTTTTCTTGCACGACCTGTGCGCCACCGCTTTTTTTAGCTGATGAGGAAATAACTGCCGTTAAAGTTATGGTAAACAAAAGGACAACTATCACGACTCCCGCGATAATTCCATAAAAAAGAGGCTTATTTTCAAGTATTTTTTTAAAGTCCATATCTTTATACAACAGGTGATAGTACTACACAATTAATTATACTATTAATTTTATTAATAGTTAACGCTATATCTGAATTTGCATGATTTTTTCATACGTTTGGACGACTTTACCAACAACAGTTGTTGCAATATTGACGTTAATTTCGGATTTTGCAACCGCCGCCATAACGTCATGAACATCAGCTTTGCCAAGCATAGCATCTTGAGTTAATTGCTCTGGAGCATTAACAGTTTGATTTAACTGTTCTACAAGCCCTGTTAAAACACCGTTAAAATCAGTTGTTTCGGGTTTTTCAATATCGTCTAAACGCGCGGATTTTATACTCCCTGGGGCGTCTAACTTTGAAAACTCCATTCTTTCAAATAAATTAATTTTTGGTGCAATTCCATTTTCCATAATTTAATCCTTTTTACAAGTATTGGCTTAAAATTGAGCGTACATAGTTTTGTGTTTCTTTATAAGGAGGCACACCGCCATATTTTTTAACGGCATTAGGGCCTGCGTTATATGCTGCAAGGGCTAAAATTGTATTACCGTTAAACCTATCCAGCATAGATTTTAAATATTTAACCCCACCTTCAACATTTTGCACAGGGTCAAGAGGATTTTTAACGCCTAAGCCCTCTGCAGTTGAGGGCATAAGTTGCATTAAGCCTAACGCTCCAGCGTGCGACTTTGCATTAGGGTTAAAGCCTGATTCTTGTTTTACAAGGGCGCGCACGAGTTTTTCATCAATTCCATACTTTTGAGCAGTTCTGTCAATTAAATCTAAAATTTCATCTTTTGTGTATTTTAGTTTTCTTGACAATGAACCGAAAGGAATTTGCGGAGGTTTGTCTACCGAAAACACAGGGGAAGTTTCATCTTTTGTTACTTTTAAAACTTCATTAAAAGGTTTTACTGTGGTATTTTCAGAATTTTCAATCGGCTTTGGATAAAGTGCATCAATATACGAATTAAGCTGCTGCGCACGCTGTTTTGCTTGCGCTTCCCCACTTGAATTGATATAAGATTGAATTTTCGGATTGAACATTATCTAAAAATTACCTCCCTAAAGGGGATAACGGACACTAAACCTTACTACTTCAATTAAACATTGAAATAATATTAATTTTTCATACAAATTAATGATTTTTTTTACAAAGTCATGGTTTAATAGATATATAATTTTTTTAAAACGCAAATTTCTTTTTTGACATGTTTTATATTAGTAAAATTGTGTATGTAGTTGGGGGTTAAAATGCAAATAGGAAAAATTAACGGATTAAGGGGAATTCAAAACAAAACAAGCGTAAAAGCAAACACAACAAATCCAATTTCAAAAGAGCAAAATCATACGCAAATAAAAGAGATTAGTAATTTATACTATTTTCCTCAAAACATATCATTTGGTCACAGGTTAAGCGAACATAAAAGCTGGGGCGCGCAATATGACCCCCAAAAACAATCAACAAGTTTTACACTATTTACATTTCCGGATATTCAAAGTGCAAGTGTAAAAGTTACAAAACCAAATGGTGATGTAGAATTTTATCCTATGCATGAAGATGAATACCATCGAGGTAGAGGCAGATATGTAACAGGCGAACTTCCTGATGTTAAAGCAGGGGATAAGTATTCGTATGTTATTACTCAAGCAAACGGAGAGGAAGTCACTGTAAAAGACCCATATGCAATGCGTCAAGAAACCCTGAATGGCGATTCAACTGTTTATGACCATTCAAAATACAAATGGCAAGATAAAGATTGGATGAGCGGAAAAAATGCAAACAGAATCAGCCGTCTTGCTAATTGGGAAAACGGTTTAAAAAATACTCAAAGTTTAAGAATATACGAACTACAACTAGATACGTTTACAAATGAAGGCACATACAAAGCTGCAGCCAAAAAACTTAAGGAAATTAAAGACTTAGGTTTTAACGCTATTGAAATTATGCCACTTGATAACACAAATAGTGAAAACTGGGGATACGACGGTGTTGATAAATTCGCTCCATCAGAGCGTTTTGGCACACCTGATGAATTAAAAAAACTTATAGATTATTCGCACGAAATAGGACTAAACGTAATTATAGATGTTGTACCGAACCATCAAGGCATAGACGGAAACAGCTTATATTCTACAGGGCCATATTTACGATACAGATACGACCACAATGGAAATGTAATACTAAATGAAAACGGAAAACCGGTAATTGAAAGTAATGGCTTTGGTGATATGTACAATGTGAAAAAAGAGCACCCTAATTACAAATACACAAGAGATTATCTTGCAAATATGCCACTAAACTGGGTTATGAACTATCATGCTGATGGTATTAGATTTGACATGACAAGATATATAGAATCTAGGGATGGCAATGGTCCTGATTACACCTTAAAACAAATGGTTGCAGAGCTTAACAGACACTGCCCGAATGCTTTTGTAATTGCAGAAGATGGGCGCGAAATATCTGCAATGAGAACAAAACTTGAAGATTGGGAAAACTGCTCATTTGATGAAAACGATGACAGGCATTGCGATACAATAAATAGAATCCAAAATAACGAAACTGATTTAAACAGAATAGGTTGCAATAGTGAATGGTCATTTGCTTATATGCATGAACTGCAACAAATGGTGTATGAGGCAGGCAATATCAATAAGCTTGATGAATTTATTTGGAGCGGAGCTGATAAAGTTAAGTATGTCATGAGCCATGACGAGCAAGGAAACTATGAAGGCACAAGGTTTATTGCTAAATTAATGGTTCCAAAACTAAGAATAAACGACTTTATAGACCAAAATAATCCTGACTTAAATATGGAAGCAGGTAAGCTTGCTCAACTCAAAAATCGTGATTTTGGTATAGCAAAATGGAACAAAACATGCCAAAAAGCCCAACTTGCTTCAGAAAAACTTGCAATAATGCTACTCGAAGGCAAATTAGAAAAATATAAAACTACACCAAATGCAAGTCATCAAGAAAAACTACACAAATACAATATGTTCTATCATGAGGTCTTGAAAAATCTTGGAATAAAAAATCCTCTATTCTACAATCCACATGCTAATTTATCAGACCTTATAACATACGATTCAATTGAAAATGCTTATGAAATATCATACGCACAAGCCAAAATGGCAAACGCTCAAGTCTTTGGTCAGCCTGGTCCTAAGATGATATTCCAAGGGGATGAAAAAGCTGATATGACACCGTTTAGATTCTTTAGAGAATTTAGTTTCAACCCTGAAGGCGATAAACAAAATCGTGAAATTGAAAAAGGATATGACCCATATGAAAAATCTCTTAAAGAATCCAAGATGGGTAATATTGAATACTCTAATGAAGGAATGACTAAAATTAATGCATTCAAAAAACTTACTAAGGATTTAAACAGAATAAACGACGAAAATCCAGCCCTATCAGATGGTTACATTGCAAGAACAATAAAACACGATGGTGCTTCAAAATTACATGCTACACACATTAAGGCTAAACATGCCAACAATGAGATATTCACAATTTCGCACTTCTCAGGATTTGATTATCCAAGGTATGGCGCAGGTTCATATGGCATTGTACTCCCTGAAGGTCAATGGGTCGAGGTATTAAATACCGATAGCAAAGAATATGGTGGCAAAGGAAAGCATACAAACCCATACACTTACACAAGTAATGGGCATGATGCAACATTACTTTCTGTTCCTGCATATTCAACAATGATATTCAAACGAGTAGGCTAATTGTAACAAAATATTTACAAAAGCATTCATGCCATAAATAGAATTTGAACATGAAAATTTTTAAAATATAATATCCATGTGGAAAGTAAAGCGCAAAATCAAAGAACTGCAATTTACCCAGGAAGCTTTGACCCCGTTACAAAAGGTCATTTGGATGTATTAGAGAGAGCGTCCAAAATGTTTGACAGGGTTATAATTGCAGTGCTTAAAAATTCATCAAAAAAATCGTTCTTACCTGTAAACGACAGAGTTAAGCTCATAAAAGAGAGCATAAAAGATCTTGATAATGTTGAGGTAGACAGTTTCGAAGGACTTACAATAGAATATGCTCAATCAAAAGGTGCGCATTTTTTAATAAGAGGACTTCGCGCAGTAAGCGATTTTGAATACGAATTGCAATTGTGTCAGACAAATTCTGCCATTGCGCCTGATATAGATACGGTTTTTCTAACCACAAAACCAAAATATAATTTCATTTCATCAAGTATTGTAAAAGAATTATCTGATTTTGGTACAGATGTATCAAAATTTGTACCAAAAAGTGTGGTAGAATATTTACAAAAGCAAAAGAAAGGTAATTAAAATAAAATGTCTCCTTCAGAAGAAAAAATGTATGATTTAATAGACAGGCTAAATCAGCTCTGGGAAACAGGTTTTCATATTCTGCCTCCTCTGATTGTAGTGAAAAGTCAGGAACTATCCAGAATAATTTCAAGTTTTCCTGATGCAATTTCAAATGAAATTAGAGATGCACATGTTATCTTAAGAAAAAAAGAAGACATTATTCAAGATGCAAAAATGAAAGCAGAGCGCATTATAGCTGATGCAGAAAATGAAAGACACAGATTTTTAAACGAATCAAGCTTAAATAAAGCTGTGGAAGAACGTGCAAGAGAAATAAGAGAACAAGTTATAGAAGAATGCGAAGCAATTAAAATGAAAGCTTTTAACGAAGCAGAAAGTGCAAGACTTGCAGCTCAAGAGGAAGCAATTAAAATAAAAGAAGGTGCACAGCAATACGCACAGGAAGTTTTAAATAAGCTTGAAAATGATTTAAAACAGCTGTATCAAGTGGTTATGAATGGTCAGCAATATCTTCAGGATATGCAATATCAAAACTCACAAGTTACAAATAACAGACAAGATTAATTTTAAAAAACCGCTTCAATGAAGCGGTTTTTATTTATTTATTTCTTAACCAATATGCAAACTTGTCAATTGCTTTTTCCATAAAATTAGGTTCTTTGAAAAACACAACGTCAACTTTTGAATCTAGAGAGTAGTCACTTACAAAAGAACGAGAGCAATGACCAATATTTATTTTTTTCTTTTTGAGGTCTTGCACTTGATAACCATCTTTTGTATGTTTTATTTCCTTTAGTAATTTTTCGCCATTGGCATCATAAATTTTTTGTTCTACAAGCCAAGGTTGATTTGTACAGTAATAATTGCTAAAAACATAGGGTTTTCCGTTTTTAGAAAAATCTATCGCATTGCAACTGTCTTTGCTAAAATCGTATACAAGTCTTCTTTTTAAGCTGCCATCATTTGCGTAGGCTAAAAATGTTTGCTTTTGCTTTTTCCCATTGCGTGTAAGTTTTAAAATCTTTTTTACCTTATAACTGCCTGTTTGGAAATTTTTACTGTTAAAATCAGCTTCAGCAACATCCATACTATTATATGTTTTTAATAATTTTCCATTAATAAAAGATTTTACAATGTCGCCATCTTCGTATCTTATCTCAACAAGACCACTTTTATTTTTGGCCATTAAAATACCATTATCGCAAATTTTTGACAAATCCAAGCTTTTATCTGTAATGTCATGCACTTTCAAATCAGATGTAACAAACAATCTCTTGCCTTCATTAAGGGCTGAATTAACTTTATCCTTAAAAGTATCCTTAGCTTTTTTTGCAGTAGTAGCAACTTGTTCGCCAACTAAATTTTTGCTATCGCCAACTACAGTAGTAGCTTTTTTATCTAGAACATTTTTTATGCCTTCTCCTGATTCAAAAACATCTTTTGGTACAGAAATTTTTCTGCCTTTTGCAAGCTTTAGAGCCATAACTCCTGCACCAAGACAAATGGAGCTAAAAGCTACTGCCTTTGCAATATTCTTTTTATTATCTTGACTTTTATGGGCATAATTACCTGTAAAATTAATTTTGTTAATCATATTTCATACACCTTACTAACCGTTCAAGTGTATAAAACTTGAAAAAAAATTATTTTGCGTTATATAAACCAATATTATATATTAAATATCTTCGACAAATATTCTTCAGCCTTGTCGTAAGGAAAATCCATTCCTTCAGTTTTTGCTTTTGACAAAACTTCGCTTGCTTTCTTTTGAATAAACTCCAAATCTTGTTTTGTCAATGTTTTGGCATTTATTGCAATATTTTTACCTGAATCATTTATTGCAGCTGAATAACTAGTATTATCAGGTAAAAGATACTCAAATTTTACCGGATTAGCATTATCAATCTTTCCTTTTGGCATTATTATTGCGCAAATAGTGCCATTATCTTGTATAAACTGTAATTCCTTCCCATTATTACTATTATTTAATAAAAGCGTGTTAATTAATTTATCATCCTTACTATAATCTCGTACAACATCCGGCCTTATTTTATTGCCATATTCGTTTGCAGGAGTAGTAATTCTGTCATAATCAAACATGCCTACTCTTTCTTTTTTGCTGCCGTCAGGTAAAATATCTATAACAGAATGTTTACTATCGCTAAATTGCTCGTTTTTTACCATTTTTACAACATTTCCGTTTTTATCAAAAACATCCGCCTGTTTAATATTGTTAGAACCAAACTCTGTTTTTGCTACAATTTTTCCATCTTTGTAGTCAGTTGCAACTGCCCAGCTGCCGTTATTTCGAGAATAGCTGCGTGATAAATTGCCATTATCATCAAATATATGCGCGCTTTGCGTTTTAATATTTTTATATTCATCAAACTGAGTTACAAAAACACCTTTATCACGAGGGATTATTATTTTATTCACTCCTTCATTGGACAAGCTTTCTATAGCCTCATATGTTTTATTGGTTACACCGTTAATTGCAGATTTAGACATATAGCCATCTTTGTATTCTATTAAGATTTCCTGCCCTTTATTGTTTGCTGTTTTAAGTACACCAGAAAATCCTGACCCATCTTCAAGCAATGCCTTGCCCCTTTGGAGTTTTACATTCTCAACGCAATCACCTGAAGCATTAAAGAATTTTTTAACTCCTTTTTGAAAATCACTAACAGTTTGAGTCGCTTGGGAAGAAATATTTTTTGCATCTAGGGCATCAGTTGGCAACTTTTTTCTTGTTTTAAAATAAATTGCAGCACCCACAACACCAGCGCCTATTACTGCAAGTCCCGCAAGAGCCTTTGTAAGACCGTTTGAATCTGTTTGGCTTTGGGACTTTAAAGCTTCTTGTTCACCTTGTTGTTTTATGGGACTTGAAACAGCATAATCAGTTTTAGTATTGTTTGATGAGTTTAGAGCACCAATATATTTTGAATTAAAATTAGAAAACACTTCCATTTATCTTCCCTTTAATTTAGCATTTGATAATTATATAAAAACATAAAAATAAAAAAAATTGCCATTGTAGCTAAATAAAGAGCTTATTTATGATTATTTTGCGTTCAAAAACCTTTGTACAGTTGTACCCATATATTCTTCTTTTATTTTATAGCCTGATGGGGTTTTTGTGATTATAAAATAAGCATTGAGCCCTGTTTTATCATTACGCGGGATTCTTGTTGCGCTAAGTTTATAATCATTTCCAACTTTTGTTATTTTTTGATTAACATAGCGGTTTTTATAACCAACAGTTCTTGCTAATGCTGCACCTTTTTTAAGTTCGGAGAGGTATCTGTCAAAAGGTACTACCACGCTTTGTTTTGTGCCATCAGGCTTATAAACAATTCTAACTATTTTTGCATTGTTTACATAATAAGAAGGCAGAGTTGTTGAGTAAGTATTTGAAGCATTTACAAAACTGTTAAAAAATGATTGAACATCAGACATTTCATCTGCCCAAGCGCAACCAAAAAATACTAATAGACACAATACACTCATTAATATTTTTTTAATCATGATCACTCCAATATAAATTTTGTATAACTATTTTATCATTAAAAATAATTATACAAAATACACCTTTTGGCAATTAAAAATTAAATATTTTAGATAAGTTATCCAGTATAGTTTTATAATCAAAGTCTAGTTTGGCATCTTGCGCAAAATCAAGAGTATTTTTTACTCTTCGCTCAAGCTTTTTCATCGTTTTTTTATTTGCGTTTGTTGATAAATTTTTGCCTTCTTCGCCAATTATAGCTTCATATTCTACCTTATCACCTTTTTTAATTGCAATACTAATATATTTATTATCCTTATCGGATAATTTTCCTTTTGGCAACTTTATTTCTAACAAATCATCACTGCCACCTTGATATTTTTTACTACTTGTTAAAATGTGTCTTGCGTTTTTATATTCTTTTTTTATTTCTTCTACTTGCTCGCCATTTTTATATCTTCTGAAAATTTTTGGATTTGTAATTACATAATCAACAGCGGGAGTATCGACAATGTCAAAAGAAAGCGTACCGCCTGTTTCATATGCTAAATCTCCTGTAATATTTTCCCTGATAAAAGCTCTAGGCCCTTGCTTTGTAATATTTTTAATCACATTTCCATTTTCATCAAAAACTTCAGCTTGTAAGTTTAAACTTTTCATTTTTGATTTTGCAACAATTTTTCCACCTTGAATATCCAGCATATCATATGCACCATCAAGCCCCTGAGCTAGTGTACGCCTTGCTTTGCCACTATCATCATAAAGATTCATAAATGTTTTAACTACAGCGTCGTCTTTAACAAGTTTTATTTTAGTTCCCTGTGCACGAGAATATTTTATAGGCTCCTGACCTGTGACAAGCGGGATACTCTTGAGTTGCTCATAGATTTTATGCAATTTATCATTTATATAAGATTCCCGCATAAAACCGTCTTTATATTTAATTGTAATTTTGTCGCCTTTTTTGTTAACAGTTTCCATTACACCACTAAAAGCTGAGCCATCAGACAAAGTTGCCTTACCCTTTAAAACAACATCTTTAACTTCTTCCCCTGCTTCATTTATAAATTTCCTTGCAACATTTTCAAGGTTATTTACAACTTCCGATTTAATATTTCTTGGAACATCATTTGTATTTATTTTACCTTTTGCAAGATTTGCAATTCCGCAAAAAACACCTGCTAGAGTAGTTATAGCAGCAGTTGCACCCATAGGCGAACTTAGGGCATTTTCAATAGTTGCCTGAGCATTTGCGCTATTTACAATTTGCTTTTTAGGTAAACTTGCGCCATTAAAGTTATAAATTTGGGGAGTAATAGAGTTCATAAACCAAAACCTTAATTTTTCTATACGAGTACAAAACATGAAAAAACAAAAAGTTGCCCTCTGTTTTTCAAGAGGACAACTTTATTATTTTTGTGCTTATTTACTCAATTGTAAAATCAGGAGCCCCAAACATACCTTCAATTTCTTCTAATATTGCAGAAGGTTTTCTTGCTTGGTTTTTCTGTTGAGCGCGTTTTAGTGCTTCTTTTTCTTTTTCTTCATTAGCATTGATTAAGTGGTAATAACCGGTACCCGCAGGAATTAAGCGACCAATGATAACGTTTTCTTTAAGACCGCGAAGCATATCTTTTTTGCCTTCAACAGCAGCTTCTGTCAAGATTCTTGTTGTTTCTTGGAAAGAAGCAGCAGAGATAAAGCTTTCTGTGTTCAATGAAGCTTTTGTGATACCAAGTAAAAGTGCTTCATAAGTAGCTTTTTCACCGCCTTGTTTTTCAACTTCAGCGTTTTGCGCTTCAATTTCCTTAAGTTCAACAAGTTCACCAGGAAGAAGTTTTGTTGTACCGGAGTCAACAACTCTTACCTTTTTAATCATTTGACGAACTATAACTTCAACGTGTTTATCTGCAATTTCAACGCCTTGAGAACGATATACTCTTTGTACTTCGTCTACAAGATATTGTTGAGCAGCATTTGCACCTCTAAGTCTAATAACGTCATGTGGGTTCAAAGGACCGGAAGTTAATGCTTGACCTTTAACGATTTTTTGTTTATCCATAACAATTACGCTGGATTCAATTGGATATTTAATTTCTGTTCTACCGTTTTCATTTACAATAAACAATCTTGCAACGTCATCTTCGTATTCAATTTCAGCTACACCGTCTTCTTCTGCAACAATAGCGCAGTCTTTTGGTTTTCTTGCTTCAAGAAGTTCTTCAACACGAGGAAGACCTTGAACGATGTCACCTGTTTTTTGTCTTTCAAATACCAAAGTTGCAAGTAAGTCACCCCTTAAAATAAGAGCTGAATTATCAACCTGCAAAAGTGTACCTGGGCTGATTAAGTGAGGACGACCTATTCTAACTGTAACAGCTTTAGGAGTAACCTCTACAACACGACCTGAGCAAGTTGAAGTTTCGCCTGAAGATGAAATTACGCTATCAAGCTTAACAAATTCGCCAACTTTCACTGTCGGTTTAGATTTAATTTCAATTTTATTTTCGTAAGTATCTGAAACAAGTAGCAATCTTCTTAATTCTTTGTCAGTTGATTTAATACTTGCAACAGAATCATTTACAGATAGAACTTGAGTTTTTGTAACAGGTGTTCTTGGTTCAATTACCTGTCCGTTTTCAACAAGAAGTTCTGTTTGAGTTGAAGATAGCATTCTTGAGCCTTCTTCTTGTTCACGACGAACAATTAAAGTTTCAAGTACAACAATTTTCAAGTTGCCTTGCTTGTCAAGTTCAACAAGACCTTTTAAGTGGCTTAAGTAGCCGCCCATTGAAAGAACTAATGATGTTCTTGTAAGAACTGCACCATCAAGGTTTCTAACTCTTGCGCCATCTTTGAATTGCAATTGAGTTAATGGAACAATTTCAATAGCATCATCAGTTGTATCAAATTTAATTGAAACATCTTTTGGTTTAATTTCAAATCTTTGGATAGGTCTTATAAGAATTTGAACTGATTTGTTTTCAATGTTGTCATCTTCAACGATGTCTTCTGTTATTTCTTCATCAAGATCATCTATTTCTAAAACATCAGATTCATTTTCAACAATTGTAACTATTGAATCGACTTTCGCCTTGATACCTGCCGCAACAATTGTTCCAGCTTTGACAACTTCGCCTTCATCAACTTTTAAATCGTTAATTGAATCCAGAGTATGCAATTCCCCTGGGCGAATAACAACCTCGTGAATAATATCGTTAAATTCTTTAATTTCAACAATACCGTCGATGTGGGTGTACAAGTCTTTTACAACTTCAGTACCTGCTTCAACGTATGTGCCTGATTCAACTAGTTTTAGAGATGAATCCTTTGAAATTTGATGAATTTCTTCAGGAATAAAGATTGCTTCGCCTGCTTTTGTTACAACTTGATTTTCATCAACTTCAACACCATTGTAACGAATTTCGCCAGATGATTCAACTTTGTGTTCTTCATCAATCAATTCGGCAATAATCATGCCGTTTTCAACTGTTGTATCGATTGGACATTTAACAATATATTTTTCACCGGTTTTATCAACTGTCCAGAATTGTTCTTTTTTAGTTTGTTCAAAAGTAGCATTTGACGGTTGTAATGACGCAATAACAATTGTTAACTCTTTACCAGCAACAATTTTCTTGATTGTTTTACCATCAAATTTAACTTCTTCAACTTCAAGTGAATTTCCAACGCGAACTTCACCGCCATGTTCTGAAACAATTAAAGTTTCAGCAAGTTTTTCGCCTTTTTTAACTTTTTGACCATCTGAAACAAGAACTTTTGAACCAGCAGGAAGTGTATAAACATCGCCACCCAATACCCAAACAATACCTTGTTTGTTTGAAGTTCTTGAGATGTTGCCTTGTCTGTCTTTCTTTTCATCTGCCACAAAGTCTTCAAAAACTACTTCACCTGAAATATCAGATGTAATATCCTTTGTAGCTTTTTCGGTCAAACGAGAACCATCACCTTTTGAAGCTGGTTCATATTCTGCAATTTCTTGACCTTTTTTAACTTCCATACCTTGTGTAACGTATATTTTTGCACCTGATGGTACGTGAGCTTTTGAAATATTACCTTTTTTATCTTCAATTTCAATATCGGTTTCTTTAACTGCAACTTGAACAACATCCCCATGACGAGTTCTCAATTCACGAGTTTTAACAGCGGTTTTAACTGTACCATCAACAGGTGATTCAACGTGTTTCATTGCACCTGAACCTTTAAATACACCACCTGTGTGGAATGTTCTCATTGTAAGCTGTGTACCGGGTTCGCCGATTGACTGAGCAGCAATAATACCAATTGCTTCGCCGATATCAACTAGTTTTTGAGTTGTCATTGCCCAACCATAACATTTTTGGCAGATACCGTATTCAAGCTCACAAGTTAGAGTTGAACGTACATCAACTTCTTTTAGCTTAAGTTCTTTAATTTTTGCTAAATCTTCACGGTTAACTGTTGTATTTTTAGTAACAATAACATTACCGTCTTTATCAAGAATATCTTGTGCAACTGTTCTACCAAGCAATCTGTCTTCAAGTGGAACAATTACTTCATCGCCATCCATAATAGCTGTTAATTTAATTGATTTATTTGTATGGCAGTCTTCTTCTCTGATAATAACGTCTTGTGCAACGTCAACCAAACGACGTGTTAGATAACCTGAGTCTGCGGTTTTAAGTGCGGTATCAACAAGACCCTTACGTGCACCGTATGAGGAGATAATGTATTCAGTAACTGACAAGCCTTCTTTAAAGTTTGATTTAATAGGCAAGTCGATAATTTGACCTTGTGCGTCTGCCATCAAACCACGCATACCAACAAGCTGTGATACCTGTGATAAGTTACCTCTCGCACCGGAGAATGCCATCATATAAACAGGGTTTAATCTATCAAAGTTCTCAACAACTTGCTCAGTTAACTTTGCAGTTGTTTCTGACCAAGTGTCAATAACTTTTGTATATCTTTCAACTTCTGTAATTTCGCCCTTTAAATATCTGTTTGTTGATTCTTCAATCTGGTTTTGAGCTTCTTCCAACAATTGTTTCTTAACTTTTGGAACGCTCAAATCGTGGATTGAAATTGTTGTACCTGCTTTTGTTGCATATTTAAAACCCAAGTTTTTAAGGTTGTTTGCAAGCTCAGCTGTCTTAGCACCACCCCACTCAAGATAAATTTGAGAAAGAAGTTTTCTAAGACCACCTTTATCAACAATTCTGTTAATAAATTCAACTGTATGTTTTTTCTTTTTACTCTGTGGAGTTAATGTAGTCATTTTTTATTATTTCCTCATCATTTTTAAAATTACGTCTAATTAAGCAAGAATTGATTTTCTAACAACTTCGTTGAACACAATTCTACCAGGAGTTGTTTCTATTCTCTTGCCTTCATCATCTCTTACAACGATTTTGTCATGAAGCTTAACTATTCCAGATTCAAGAGCTGAAATTGCATCCATGTAATCGTGGAAATAACCCTTAACAGGTGCATTTTCGTCTTTTAGGATAGTTAGATAATAAATACCTAGTACCATATCTTGAGATGGTGTGATAATCGGTTTACCTGTTGCAGGAGCTAAAATGTTATTTGTAGCAAGCATTAACATTCTTGCTTCCGCTTGAGCTTCAATTGACAATGGTACGTGTACTGCCATTTGGTCACCGTCGAAGTCAGCGTTAAACGCTGTACATACAAGCGGGTGAAGCTGAATAGCACGACCTTCTACAAGGATTGGTTCAAACGCTTGAATACCTAGTCTGTGCAAGGTAGGAGCACGGTTTAACATAACAGGGTGTCCGTCAACCACTTCTTCTAATATATCCCAAACGATGGGTTCAGAACGTTCAATTTTCTTTTTAGCTGATTTAATGTTTTGAACTAAGCCACGCTCAATTAATTTATTAACAACAAAAGGTTTAAACAATTCAATTGCCATTTCTTTAGGCAAACCGCATTGGTTCAAGCTTAACTGAGGACCTACAACGATAACCGAACGACCTGAGTAGTCAACACGTTTACCCAATAAGTTTTGTCTGAAACGACCTTGTTTACCTTCGATAATGTTTGATAAAGATTTAAGAGGTCTTGAATTAGGCCCTACAACTGTTCTACCGCGTCTACCGTTATCAATTAAGGCATCAACCGCTTCTTGCAACATACGTTTTTCGTTACGTACGATAATTTCAGGCGCGCCCATTTCAAGAAGTCTTAAAAGTCTGTTGTTACGGTTAATTACACGTCTGTACAGGTCGTTTAAGTCTGATGTTGCAAAACGACCACCATCCAATTGAACCATAGGACGCAAATCCGGAGGAGTAATAGGAAGAACATCCATAATAAACCAAGTAGGTTCAGTTCCTGATTCAATTAAAGATTCAACAAGTCTCAATCTTTTAATTAATTTTGCTCTTTTTTGAACAGAACCACCTGCAGCGTCTAAGTCGCCTCTAATTTCATTTGCAAGTTCTTCAAGTTTTATTTCAGCCAAAAGGTCTTTTATAACCTCTGCACCGATACCCACTTTAAGTGTAGAGTCTTCATTTTCAAGAATATAATCTTCGTATTCTTCTTCAGTTAACAATTGGAATTTTTTAAATGGGCTTTCGCCACCATCAACAACAACATAGTTGTTAAAATAGATAACCTGCTCCAAATCTTTTAGTGTCATATCCAAAAGCAAACCAAGGTATGAAGGAATACCCTTTAAAAACCAAATGTGCGAAACAGGTGCTGCAAGCTTAATGTGCCCCATACGGTGACGACGAACTTTAGAGTCTGTAACTTCTACACCGCAGCGTTCGCAAATGATACCTTTGTGGCGAACTCTTTTATACTTACCACAATAGCATTCCCAGTCTTTTGAAGGTCCAAAGATTCTTTCGCAAAAAAGACCATCACGCTCTGGTTTTAAGGTGCGGTAGTTAATTGTTTCTGGCTTTGTAACCTCGCCGTATGACCATTTCAATATACGCTCGGGAGAGGCTATTGAAATTCTTATATAATCAAAATAATCAATACTAGTAGACAACTTTTATTCTCCTTAACTGTTGTTTATATCATTACTAATCTTTAAAGCTTGTAGGTGTTTCAAAGAAGTTAATATTTAACAATTCACTGTCCATATCAGAGAGAACTCTTTTTGGAGCTGATTTTCTTAAATCATCAGTGTCTGACATTAAATCAACTTCTTCGCCGCCTTTTTTAGATACTGCAATATCTAAGCCGATACTTTGCAATTCACGAACAAGTACTTTAAATGATTCGGGAATACCCGGACGAGGTATGTTATCACCTTTAACGATAGCCTCATAAGCTCTGCTTCTACCGTTAACATCATCTGATTTGATTGTTAACATTTCTTGAAGGGTATAAGCAGCACCATAAGCTTCAAGCGCCCAAACTTCCATTTCACCAAACCTTTGACCGCCGAATTGTGCTTTACCACCAAGAGGTTGTTGTGTAACAAGTGAGTATGGACCAGTTGAGCGAGCATGAATTTTATCGTCAACCAAGTGAACAAGTTTTAGGATGTATGAAAGACCAACTGCAACAGGTTCATCAAACGGCTCACCTGTTCTGCCGTCATACAATGTAACTTTTCCGTCTTCTCTTACCCAATCACAGCCAGATTCTTTAATACCTTTAAGAAGTTCTTCTTTTGTAGCTATTTCAGACTGGTTAGCACCATACATTTCATCAAATGAAGGAGCTTCGTAGTAATTTCCAGTTAAGTATGCCGCCAAACCAAGTAACAATTCATAAGTTTGACCAACGTTCATACGAGATGGAACACCAAGAGGGTTCAAGACTATATCAACAGGAGTACCATCTGGTAAAAAAGGCATGTCTTCCTTTGGTAATATTCTTGAAACAATACCTTTGTTACCATGGCGTCCTGATAATTTATCACCAACTGAGATTTTACGTTTTTGCGCAATGTAAACACGAATTACAGTATTTGCACCTGGTGGAAGTTCATCACCCTTTTCTCTGTCAAATACTTTAACGTCAACTACGCGGCCGCCTTCACCATGAGGTACGCGAAGTGAGTTATCTTTTACATCACGAGCTTTTTCAGCAAATATCGCACGCAACAATTTTTCTTCCGGCGGGTGTTCAGATTCACCTTTTGGAGTGATTTTACCAACCAAAATATCATCAGCGTAAACTCTAGCACCGATTCTTACAATACCACGTTCATCTAAGTGTCTGATTGAATCTTCAGAAACATTAGGAACTTCACGTGTAATTTCTTCAGGTCCGAGTTTTGTTTGACGTGCATCTATTTCAAGTTTTTCTATGTGAACTGATGTAAATACATCATCATAAACCAATCTTTCAGAAAGTAAGATAGCATCCTCGAAGTTATAGCCTTCCCAAGGCATATAAGCAACAAGAACGTTTTTACCCAGTGCCAGTTCACCCTGGTGAGTTGAAGCACCGTCTGCTATAACGTCACCTGCTTTAACTTTATCACCTGCACGAACGATTGGTCTTTGGTTAATACAAGTGTCTTGGTTAGAGCGAACATATTTAAGCAATTGGTATTGATACATTTTACCGTCATCGCCTTTAATATGAACTTCTTCACCGACAACTCTTACAACTTCGCCATCAACCTCGCTGCAAGTTACCATACAAGAGTCTTTTGCGGCACGTTTTTCAAGACCTGTACCTACAACAGGACGTTGAGTAACAAGCAATGGAACTGCTTGACGTTGCATGTTTGAACCCATTAGAGCACGGTTAGCATCGTCGTGTTCAATAAATGGAATTAATGAAGTTGCAACTGAAATTATCTGAATAGGGCAAACACCAACATAGTCGACTTTTTTAGATTCGCCCATTGTAAATTCTGATCTGTAACGAACAGGCACGTATTCTTCTTTGATGCTTCTGTCAGGATTCAACTGAATATCAGCAGGAGCCACACGATAGTTTTCATCTTCATCTGCAGTTAAGTAGTGAACTTCATCAGTTACGACACCGTCTTTTACAACAAAGAAAGGTGTTTCGATGAAACCATAATCATTAACACGAGCATGCGTTGCAAGTGAACCAATCAGACCTGCGTTAGGACCTTCAGGTGTTTCAACAGGACAAATACGTCCGTAGTGAGAAGGGTGAATATCACGAACAGCAAAACCTGCACGTTCTCTCATTAAACCACCGGGTCCAAGAGCTGAAATACGTCTTTTGTGAGTAAGCTCAGCCAATGGGTTTGTTTGGTCCATGAACTGTGATAACTGTGAAGAACCAAAGAACTCTTTTAAAGATGCTACAAGAGGCTTTGTATTTAAAAGGTTCAAAGGTGTTAAAGTTTCACTGTCTTGCAGTGTCATTCTTTCTTTAACAATTCTTTCGATACGGCTTAAACCAACTCTGAACTGGTTTTGAAGCAATTCACCAACTGAGCGGATACGACGGTTGCCCAAGTGGTCAATATCATCAAGAGTGCCTTCGTCATAAGTTAAGTTAATTAAGTACTCTATACCTGCAACGATATCTTGAACAGTAATTGTTCTTTGTGTTTCAGGCAAGTTAAGACCTAATTTTTTGTTTAATTTATAACGACCAACTTTACCGATATCGTATTTCTTTTCATCAAAGAAACGAGCTTCCAAAATTGAACGACCGCCTGCAGCAGAAGCAGGATCACCGGGGCGAAGTTTTTTATAAACTTCAATAAGTGCTTCATCGGTTGAATTTGTTGTGTCTTTTTCCAAAGTTTTCTTTAAGAACTCAAAGTGAGTGAATAATGATTCCATTTCAACAGGTGTAATACCTAAAGCTTTCAATAATGTTGTAGCAAGGATTTTCCTGTTTTTATCAATTTTTACGTAAACAAGGTCATTAGAATCTGTTTCGATTTTTAACCATGCGCCACGGTTAGGAATTAAAGTAGCGTTATACAAACGTTTTCCTGTTGGTGAAACTTCTTTTTTGTAGTAAATACCTGGGGAACGAACGATTTGAGAAACGATAACACGTTCTGCACCGTTAACAATGAATGTACCTTTGTCAGTCATTGTAGGAATATCACCAATGTATACTTCTTGTTCTTTAATTTCACCGCTATCACGGTTAACAAGTCTCATCATAACGCGCAGTTGTTTTGCGTAAGTAGCGTCATGGATGCGAGCTTCTTCTATTGTATATTTTGGATTATCAAATGTATAATTCGGCAAGAAATGCAATTCTAATCTGCCTGTGTAGTCTTTAATAGGCGAAAAAGAAAGAAATTCTTCTTTCAAACCTTCTTTTAAAAACCACTCAAACGACTTTTTCTGAATTTCAATCAAGTCGGGTAAATCCTTAAGGCGTGTTTCGGGTATGCCCATAGGAGTAACTCGGTTCGCATATTTTGTTGTTGACATCTAAGTACCTCTAATATATGTAATTACAATTAAATTTTAAAACAGCTGTTAATGGTATTTTTCTTTCTTGAACTTTTAAGTTTTGCAAAAAATGATTATTTCCCATCCTGCAATATCTTAGTCAGACTTATAAAATCATATCCGCTAAAAGACGCCAGTCAAGAGGAAAGTTTTACATATCTTTACATTTTGTGGTAAAATTAATTTGTATATAAGGAAAATTCATGAAAAAGATAATACTCACAATTTTATTTTCAATTATTTTTATGCTCAAGGCAAATGCGGATGTTACTCCACAGTATCTGTCATCTGTTGTTCACTTTGGAATTGGTGTTGCTCAAATTGATAAAAACATAAAAATTTATGAAAGACCTGATGTAAATTCAAAAATGCAAGCACAAATCATTTGGGATGAAAAAGGCGATTTATTTTGCAAAAACACAAAAATGAAGTGTGAAGCAAAAGACATTTTCTTAGGTTTTGCACCATCCAACAATGCTGCAATTCTAAGTGTAGAAGATGAAAATAACGAGTGGATAAATGTATGCTACAACCAAAGACATAGACTTTTTGGCTGGGTTAAAAAAAGTGAATACACAAAATATTTAAGCTGGGGCGAGTTTTTAATAAGTTATGGCAAAAAATACGGGATGTATTTATTTCGTGATGTTCCAAAGGAATATAAGCGGCTATATTCTGCACCAGATAACGAAAGTGCCTGTGTAGACAGTTTTTTCTTAGCTACACACATTGAACCTTGGCTTATGAGAGGAAACTGGATTCTAGTCAAAGTTGAAAATTATGACGATAAACAAAAAACCGGCTGGCTTCGCTTTAGGGGCGACGATGGCCGATTTTTTGGTTTTGTTAACTTAAAATAATTAACCTGCAATATGATATCTTTTCATAATATCAAGTTGTTTTTGACTATCATTCATAAGCGGCTTGTAGAAGGTTGTAACAGTATCGTTTAATACTATTTTTTCTCCGTCAGCACGTCTTAATTCACCATCTACAACAACGTATTTTACAGGTTTTCCGTTAGAGTCTGTTTCATCAACAAATTTAGCTTTTGATTTATCATATACTTTTCGATGAAGTTCAGCATTATTACCTTTAGCATCTTTTATTTTATATTCGATTCCATTTTTATCGGCAATTTTAACGGATGGTATAACAACTGATTTAGGTTTTGACAACTCATAAGGAGAGCTTTCCTCTATTCCCATGTTAGATATTACCTGAATAACATTTGAACCTTTTTTGTCGTATTTAAGCATTGCAAGAAGATTCTTGGAATCCTTTTGCGGCAATATAACAGGCGTACCTTCTGACATGGCAGACATACCATATTCTTTATACAATGCACAAGATGCATCTAACCTATCATAGTATTCTTTAATTTTTGGTATAAATTCACTTGAAGACGGGTCAACCCATTCGTGCCTTACAAGGTTTCTGTTTTGTTGAGTGATATTTTTTGTAAGGTACTCATAACCTGTAGAACCCATATCAAAACCTGCAAAGAAGAAAGGAGTACCAGGCATAGCACAGGTAAAGTCTGTCATTTTGCTCAACTTTTGCATTGCAGGTTCAAGAACTTTTTCCAGTACTTTTTTAGAAAGTTCTTTTTCTTCATCCTTAGTTAACCAATCAATATCTTCAAACTGCGCAAGATATTTTGCTTGATTAAGAATATCTCTTGTTGAAACATCAAAAGAAGTTTGCCCAAAAGCTTCGGCTCTAAAGAAATCAACTTCTTCTTCGCCCATAAATTTGCCTTGAGCCAAATCGCTTATTGCTTTATTTATAATATCAAGCTTTTGCTTGTCATCCTTTAAGATAGAAGTAAAGGCATTTTTATACATTTCACCAATTATCATAGCTTTTGAACTTAAATTGTCATAGCTTGAAGTCGGATCGTTAGGATTTTTGCCTATTACTACTTGAGCAGCTCTTTTTGCTGTTTGAACATCATCTTGTGTTATTTGTGAATTGTGAGTATTTATACCAAACCTTGATAAATAAGCACCCATATCAACCGCAAGACAAGAAAGTCCAAGGGGTTTATCGTGGTTATCCCAGAATTTGTGAGTAAAAAGAACACTCAGCGCAGGGCCTGATTGAATGAATTTTTCCAAGCCATCTCTTACTGAATCTAAATCAGCAAAGTAGTGTGTTTTGTTGCCTGATTCAAAGCTTTTTGAGAAGAATTGGCTTAGCATATTAAAGAATAGTGAATACTGCGAACCTGTTGTGGCACCTGTTTTTTCATCTATCATTCTTTCTGCTATATCAGGATTAATATATTTACCCCAATCCATTTCTTTGATTTCTTTAACTCTGGCTTCGATTTGTTCTTCTGTTGCATTTGGGCCAAGATCTTTTCTTGCTTCTTTGTAATATGCAGGATTACCGTTATAATAAGACCATAAGTCAGTTAACTCTAGTACAGTGTAGGCAGAAGGGTTAAATTCTCTGGCATTTTTAATAAATGTTCCCCAGAATTCCACCATATCATCAATGGCGCTTTCCATTCTTCTCATTCCATTAGAACTTGCCATTAAATCTGAAATATCTTTTGCAGCATCGAAACGCCAGTTTAAACCTGCGCGAGCTTGTTTAACAAATTCATTTGCAAATTTTATACCTTCATAAGAACACTTATTAATACTAGTATTTTTAAGCGCATTTGCAAATTCATATCCTGCTTGTTGTATAAATCTCTTGTCTTCTAAATTTCTAATTACATTTTTATACAAATCTTTAGCATCAGTGTTTGTATCTCCTGTAGTATAAACACCTGCTTGAGCTAAAGAAGCATTTCTTAAAGATTCTGAACTTACAATTGCACCATTTTCAGAATCAAAAGTAATTTTTCCATTAGGATAAATCGCCTTTGTCACTGCATAATTTAAGATATTTGGCATTAATAATTTAAGGATTTCCTTGCCATATGGTGTAAGTTTTGCAAATTTTGGATTATAATATGCGCTTTGTCTTAAATCTTTTGCATTTTCATCATCAGAATCTTGCTCGAATGTTTTTGAATTTCTTTCACTTGCTAAAATATCAATTGAATCTTGAGAAAATTCAATAATTTTTTCG
This sequence comes from Candidatus Gastranaerophilales bacterium, assembly GCA_944324385.1. Lineage (GTDB taxonomy): Bacteria > Cyanobacteriota > Vampirovibrionia > Gastranaerophilales > Gastranaerophilaceae > Galligastranaerophilus. Next base: position 46,133 of record CALUWD010000002.1, read on the forward strand.
CCTGATTCATTTTGCATTTGAGCAAGAGCACCTATTATAAAATTAGCTAAAAGCTCGTTTGCTTCAGGTGATTTCATATATTCATTAAACACTGGAGTGTTTGTAACCACTTGAAGCTGTGGTGATAAATCCAATGCACCATACCTAAAATTAGTATCTTTTATTATATCTTGCAGCGTTTCAGATGCATTTTCATCAGTCAAATTCTTTTCAATTTGAATATTTTGAGTTTCTTTGTATATTTCATCAAGTTTTTCAGGTTCTATATCATTTTTATAAGCAATTTCTGCTATATTTTTTCTACCTTCGGCATTATTTTTTGCATATTCCATTGCTATATCTTCAACAAAAGCATTTTTAGCAAATCTTGACCACTGTATTCCTGTATCATACAAATATTGCCTTGCATCATAATAACCTTGAACATTTTCAGGTCTTGCATTAGGATTTGAAAGATTTAATTTAACAAGGTCTACACTACCTGCCCAATAATCAGCACCGCCAGCTCTGCCTTTTTCGACTATGTCATAGTTTTCAAAAGAGAAAAATGAATGCAAATTATCTATAATTCTTGCATGGTCTTCACCATACTCTTGTATAAGCGATTTATGCCTATCGGTAAGCATTGTATTTGTGTAACCACTGAATCTGTCCCTTACACTTTTATCAGAATAATCCAATTCAAAGAAAAATGGCTGTATTGAATCTTCATGAAGTGTAATATCATAATGATCTTTTGGATTTGGTATATCGTAGCTTTTAATCAAGTTTTTTGTATCATTTTGCTGTTCTTTACTTGCAAGTCTGTCGTCAAAAAACTGAATATAGCTTGGTTTATTGGAATCATAACCCTTGACACCCATGGGGTTTATAATTTTAAAACCTATGTGATCCCAAGCATTTGCATGTCTAGGGTTTTCACTTGGTATATAATCAGGGAAGACACCGACTTTTATTCTGTCTCCGCTTTTAACTTTAAACCAATTGTAGTATGGAGATTTTGTGCCATTTTTCAGCACATCTTGGAAAAAGGGGCTTTGCAGACTGTGCGAAGTAAAAGCACCATCGGCAATATAACCTTTACCATCTCTAAATAATTCTGTAAGAACTTTTTTAAATTTTGCTTGAGATGGAACTCTTAGGGTATTTTCACTCCAGTATTTGTGTGAAGATTTTGTATCAGCTCCAATGTAGGGGTTTGACATAACATAGCGAAATGGAGCAAGTTTTTCGTCTTTTTTATATAAAATACCGTCAATATCACCGCCTGCTTTATTAAAATGGATTCTGTTATATTTATTTCTATCTATGCCATTACTTGTATAAGAATCATAAAAAACATGTAAAGCAGAACCTGCTTTTGGAGTAACGCCCATTCTATTTGAAATAACCGTAAATTCACCAAATTCATTATCTTTAAATTTACTACCTGGGTCATTGTTAATATATGCTTTTGTTTCTATTTCACCAAAAACATTGTTTTTGTTTTCAGAATCAAGATTTTTATAGGCACGTTTTGCATCTTCCTTATCTACAAGCCTAAATCTATAGCCCATGTATTCACTGAAATTCGGGTCACTTATTACGGTATTTCTAGGGTAATCAGTTGAATTTTTTAATTTAAAATCATGGTAAGAATTGTTTATTGTAATAGGATTGCAAAAATCTTTATCGATTTTAAAACCGCCATTACCATCTTCAACTACTGGGCAAACTTCAAGTAAAATATCGTATTTTTCTCTGTCAAAAGGCGGAGCATAAAATTTATAAACATCATCAGGGGTGCGTTCTAACCCTGTGAATGATTGATTTTTAATATTACTTATGCTTTCTTCCCTTAGATTGATTGCTGAAATTTTCACAATATTTACCCTTGTTATTCCCTTCAATTTTTATAAAACATCTGAAAAGATAAAATTGCCTGTTTTAAACCTATTTTTTACAGATGTTATCAGTTTAAGCTGCCGCCTCTTGAGGTTTTGAATTATATTCAAAATTTTGTTTCATTACATTCTCAGGTTTTGAATAGTATTCAATTTCAGGCGTATTAATTTCAAATACATGCGCTCTTAATGGCCCTAAATCAACAGTTAGAGCATTTGATGATTTTTGGAAATAGCTTGGTTGAGCGTACGATGGCAACAAATTGTTAAGCTGTTGATCAGGCTTAAACCCAGGTATTTCAATTTTTGCACTTCTTCTTAAATTTGCGTTTCTGTTACCAACAAATAAAAGTGTTTTGCCGTCCTTATGTCTTGCATAAGCTACTATTTCAGGATTATTTGCTTCAAGTTTGATAAATGAACCATGTTCAATTAAATCTTTATATTGAGGGTCAATATTTCCGCTTCTCATATTATGTGCTGCTTTTATGAATTCTTGGATTTGAGGGAAATCGCCACCTGGTTTTCTTGAGAAGTTAAATATGTCCAATCTGCCCGTATGAACTGTACATTCATTATTGTCAGTTTGAGAATTTGGTGCTTTAGCATGGTCATAAGGATATAAATAATAGTCACCAGTTTGAACACCATCTATGTAATATGGGTTAACCATAGGGAGCGTATTTTGTAGAGCAGTTGTAAACATTACCCATGGTGCACCACCGTGAAACATTGGACTTTGGTCATCATGAGTTGTCATAGAACCAATTAAAGATTTTGGCTCATTCATCCTGTTGGACATTTCAATATTTTCTCTCATATAGTTGAATATGTCATCTGCTTTTGTCCATTGGTTAAGTATGTGGAACTGACCATAGTAAGAGTTAAAACCACCCCTTAATTGATCTTCAGGTCTATCATATGGCATATTTAACTGCGGTGAAGCATCTTCATGGGTGTATGATTCTGCAAGCCAGCCAAATTCAGGATCAAGAGTATGAGAATAAGGAATCAATACATTCCAGAACTCAATTGGCTTAGCACGAGAAACATCGGCCCTTATACCATCAATGCCTAATTCAGTACAAGCATCTACATATTTTTTGTGCATATCAAGAAGTTTAGGATTTAGGATTCTCTTGTCTTCATTATCCCAAACTCTGAACATTCTAATATCTTGCCAACCTTGCGGAGTTTTATCTTGGCCATCTTTTTCTTTTGCCATTAACTCAGGATGTTTCTTTGCAAAGTCAAGGCTTGCGCAAGATGGTAAGTCTAACATAACCGAAATACCGCGTTTGTGACACTCGTCAATAAAGATTTTAAAATGATCCCAAGCACTACCAGGGGTATTGGGGTCCTTTAAATTAGGGTCAACTGCAAGTTTACCGTCATCTTCAATAAATCTGTCAGGAGCATATAGAGAACCTGCAACGCCCATAGCTAAAGTTTTACCGGTTGGATGAATAGGCAAAATGTGCAGAGTATTTATACCCATGTCTTTAATTTCATCAAGTCTATCTATTGCGTTTATGAAATTACCTGATATTTCATTTGCCTGAATAAGCCCGTTACCGTCAACATCTTTAGCGTTCATTGTTCTTGGAACAACACCCAAAATTGTTGCTTCATTGTTCCTTAGCATATCTCTAAAATGGTTATTCCATTGAACATTTTGAACATTAGTATTATTATTTACAGCTTGAACTTTTTGGCTAGGAAGTATTTGACTTGTTTGTTTAATAATGTACTTGCTAAGCATAGGGTTATATGGCAACTCTTGCTGCGTTTGAGGCTGCTGTTGACTTTGTTCTTGAGTCTTTTTAGGAGCTGTGTTTTGAGTATAAATAATATATTTTTGTGGTATTGGTATATTATTTACTTGCATTTTTTACACCTCCATTTTCTTTTTTGTGTTTGTAGAGATGCTCATTTCTTGCCTTTCCAAACAAAAGTTGAGTAATCAATGTAACACCAATTGCAACACCTGTTAGAGTACCAAAGATTTTGAACCAATGTCTATCGTTATACATTTTGCTTGCAGTTTCCATAAGTAAATCAGAGCCTGCCTTACCAAGCATTGCATATTGAGTTTTTGATAATGCGTTTGTTTTAACATCCGGAATTTCATGTCCGCGTCTTGCAAAATCTACCGTTTGAGAATAAATTGCAAAGAAATTTTCCCTTGTTTCTTGAAGTTTTTTCAAAAGTGCAGGATTGCAGCTTTCTGAAGTTGCTTGTGCAAGACTACCATATGGCCTTGAATTATTAGCAATCATATCTGTTTCTTTGAAAAGAAGTTTTATGATATTTGTTGCTTCATCACCGTTTTTATCCAAATAAAATTTGTTAGAAAGATCATTCATTGAAGAATCATACAAAATATTTCTACAGATTTTGATTACCCTATCGCTAAGCTTATCTTGACCTGTAAGGTATTTCCAGTAATCTTGAAGTTCGCCGCTTTGCAATCTCTTTTCAAAATCTGCTTCAAGCAAATATCTATGGCCTGTAGCTCTTATACCTGCGCCTTTTTCTTCTACAAATAAATCTATTGCTTTTTCAAATACTGTTGCGCGTTTTTTAGAAACAGGGCCAATTTCTCCTTTTAAAAATGCAAGTGGAGAATCATCAGGTATATTTCTAAATAAATTGTTAAAATCATTAGAGATTTTTTGTTTTATTTGTTTCAACAAGTTATCAACTGTAGCAGCTTCGTATTTAGACTGTTGTTCTGTTAAATCTGAAATAAATATTTTGTAATACTGCTCATCAGCAGCAATTTTTGATAAATGTTGCTCAAGAATTTTTCTTGAAGATTGCGCTGATTGTCTTGCAATTTTTAATTCTTTAGTTGGAATATGAGCAGCTTTTACAAATTCTTGGGTAGCTCTCATATGGATACCTGTGTGAACAGATTCATATTTTTGACCAACTAAACCATTTACAAAATCAGCATAGACAGAAGTACGTGCACTTATTGGTCTTACTTGAGTTTCATAAACATTTAATAAGTCTTTATAGAATTGTTTAATGGTTTCAGGACTAGCATTTTGCATTTCGACGCATTGGTTGTAAATATTTTTCAATCTTTTTATTTCATCAGGATTTTTCACACCATCAGTAATTGAGTCGAAAATATTTTCAAGTTGTTTTACACTAATTAGACCATTGCTATCTGCTTGATTTTTAACTTTAATCAACTCTTTTAATACATTTGAAGTTAAACCTTGTGCACCAGCATTACCTTGTAAATCGCTAACGCCACCAAGATTTCTTTTTAGCAAAGGAACAATTTCATCAATTTTTAACATGCCATTTGCAGCATCTTGATTTTTCATTAATAGATATTTTTGATTAATACCATTTCTTATATCAGGTGCAAAACCTGGAACCTCAGCTATTAAGTTAGCATCATCCACATCTTTTGCGTTAATCATTACTTTAAAAGGATCAAATAAAGTTGAAATTTCATTTAGGAATTTTTCATCAGGTGCTGCAGTTCTATTTTCCAAAATTTGTTTAACTTGTTTTGAATCAACAGAATTAAAGTTTTTATCTTTAAGTTTATTGTTTACAAGTTCTGTTGGGTTATTAATACCTTTTAAAATTTTATTGTATTGAGAGTTAATAATGTATTTTGTAACTCCTCTTTCTGCCAAATTACAAATCATAGAAGTCAAAAGAGGGCTGAAACCAGCTGTTAACATCCACAATGTATTGCCCTGTAGGGCAACAGTGCGCATTTTTTCTTTTGTTAATTCGCGATAATCAGGTAATTTTTTATCTACACCCATTTTATCTGCAATTTTATCAATTTCTTCATTTGAATATAAATCTGGGATAAATTGGTTATCAAGGAATAATCTTTTTTTGCGTCCTTGAGCATCAACGTATTGCTGACGAATATCAAAACCAAAGCGAAGTTTTAATGGTTCTGATATAAAAAGTCTTGGCCAAGCTGCCATTGAAGCAAAAAATGCGCCAGCACCAATGAATTCCATTAGACCTTTTGTGCCTGTTCCACGTTTTGTGAAAAGATAAGATGCAATGCCCAAGCTGCCCAATTTCATGCCTAAATCATTAAATCTACCAAGTTGATTGTCATTAGATTTACCTGTAGCAAGAGCCTTGCCTAGTTCTACAACATCTTTTCCTGTATCAGCAGTTGCAATAATAAAACTTGAAACAGGATTTCTGCTTTTTAAAAGGTAAGCCCTGTGTTCTTGTGGTGCAATTGAATTAGCATTTAAAACAAAAGCTTTATAAATGTCCTGTTGAGCAATTTTATCTCTTAATTGCTTTTGATATTGACTATTTTGAATTGGCGCATTAACTTTATTATCCATTATTGCACCTCATATTCTTTATTAAGATCAATTTGTGTGTCAGGTTGATTTTTTGCAATTTTAAATCCGCGTGTAGCATTATATATACCTAAAATTGTAGAAGCAGCAGCGCCGAAAATAAGTGTTCTGCCCACTATTTTCGAAGCAGTAGTAAATTTCTTGTTATTTCCGTTGTATAAATCTAAAAAGCTATCTTTTAAGGTAGTTGCAAAATTTCTGCCAAAACCTTGGAGTTTCTGAGCTGTAGTACCTGAAACAGGCATTTTAATTTTCTTTTCAAAAGGTTCTTGAGCAGCAAGTGCAACACCTAATGCTGCCCAAGCAAAAGAGCTTATAGGCCTTGCAGCACCAAGTTTTGTATTAACTTCTCTTACTTTATCTTGAACCATTTGTTCAGGACAATTTAGAGGGTCTTTGAAGCCCATTTTTCTAGCTATTTTATCCCACCAAAGGTTTCTGTTTCCTTTCTTTTCGCCCATTTTATTTAATAGGTCAAAACGAGGAAAATCAACACTTTCAAATACTCTATGATATTCAATTCTTGTTAAAGCCTTATCACCAGTATTTTCAGGAAGCTCTGTGACAAATTTTTTATAAGGCATTTCAGGATCAATACCAGTTTTCAAATGAACACCTTTATTTAAAAATTTTGCACCAAGCCATTTACCTAGAGCATAAAAAACAACACCAAAAGCCATTTTTCTGCCAGGGATAGCGGCAAACGCCCTGTCAGGCATTTTAAAACCTTTATTTGCAGCATTAAACAAAGCTATCAGCATAGCAGAGCCAACAATATTTGGTATCAAACCTAAAGATAAAAATTCATAGAAATTAGAGTTTCTTGAACCTTTCATACCCTTTGGCGCGTAGACAAAAACATCATTTACAAGCTTACTCAAAGTTATTCTGGCACCGGTTAAAGGAGTCTTTTTAATAATTGTATCAGAGGTATTTGAAAGCTCCTTTTCCGGTTTAGCTTGAACGTAGTATGCGTTCTTTGGTATATTTTCCGTTTTTACCTGTCCTGTTTGCACCTTGTTAATAACACTCCAAAAAAATTAACACACACATATTTTCTAAAAAGCATGAATAAAAATTTTTGTTAGTTAATTTAAAAAACTTTACATTCATTAACAAATATTTTTATTACACCAACAACATTACTAAAATGTAGATAAATCCTTAAAAATTATGTAAAATAATTATATGGAAATATCTGATTTTCAATTTAGTAATGAAATTATAAGTAAAATTTATAATTTTTACAACTCGACAGATGAGCTATTGCTTTTGTGCGGTTTTTCTGGTTGTGCTAAAAGTGAAATTCTAAACAAAACTTTAGAAAATCAAGATGAAAACACTCTAATCTTTAGGCATTTGTGCTTTGAAAACACAACAATAGATGACTTTTTGCTAAATTTTTACGATTCATTTAGAAAATACTCTCTTGAAAAAAAAGTCAGCCTAAAAAAAAGCATGGGTGAGAGCTTTAAAAACAAAGTAAGTTTTTACTTTAAAAATATGGATAAAAAATGCATTATTGCAGTTGATAATTTTGAACTTGTAGAAAATAATCTTGAAATTTTAAACTTTTTATCCCACATTGCAAGTTTTGAAAACACAAAAGTGGTGCTTGTTTCAAAAGAAAACAATATAGATTTTTTCATAAATGAAAATCTGCCATGCCAGATTATTGAAATTAAACCTGACACAAAAGAAGGCTTTAGAGAAAAAATAGAAAACGAAGAAATTGAGATAAACGATGAAGCTTTAGATAAACTCTATGAACTTGCGCAAGGTCACAGACTTTATTTAAGGATGGTTTTAAGGTATTCAAAAATCACAGGTTTAAAAATTTCAGAGCTTTTGGCTGAATTTGAAAAAAAAGAAAATAATTTCGAGGATTTTATAATTTTAAAATTAATTTCGCTAGTACCCAGCATGTATTTTGGTTTTATAAAAAATTTAAGCAGCCTAAATCACTCTGTAAGCGTTGATTTTATAAAATACTACAATCTTGGTGACATTAAACAAATTGAATACCTTGAGAGAAATTATTTAATCTCAAAGTATGACAATGACGTTATTTTGAGAAATTATTTTAAACAATATTTTATAAGCACACTTTCCTTGCAAGAAAAATATAAAATATTTTCACGTCTTGTTGAAATTTACGAAGAAGAACTCTCAAAAAGCCCGCGCGATAGGCTTTTAAGGCTTTCAAGAGAAAGCATCAGAAAACAAATTGAGGTTGTGAGGAAAAATATTCCTGCTCTTGGCAAACAAACAAGTGTATCAAAAAGCAATTTTTCATACATTTCATTATCTCAAGAGGGCTCAAACCCTTGGTTTGACAAAAAAGAAATGGATAGAAAACAAAAATATCTTGATAAAAAAAGAGAACTGCAAAATAAAAAACTTACCCCAAAAAGAAGTACTTTAAGCGAAGAAGACGCGCTTATGCTTAAAGAATACCGAAGAAGAAAATATGAAGTTGAGCAAATTGAAAAAATAGAAAACGAAGAATTTAATTTCTTGGAAGAATTTAAAAGGGCAGATGAGCTTGAGCAAGACTACCAGTATGCTCAGGCAAATGAAATTTTGTCACAACTAAAAAGTAAAACCGATGACACTAGAACAAAAATAGAAATTCTTGAACACCTTGCTCACAATAGCGAAAAATTAAACAACTTTGAGCATGCTCTTGATTATTACACTCAAGTAAGTTCGTTGCATCTTATAGAAAAAGATTATGAAAAATATTATAAAACCATACTTGAGGTTGCTAATTTGTATAAAAATTTATACAGATTTTCAAGTGCAAAAGACGAGTATTTAAAAATCGTAAATTGCGAACAAGAAATAAACAATTCAATAAAAACACTGGCTTACTTGGGTTTAGGGGATGTTTTTGAAAGTGAAAATTCAATAAATCAAGCGCTTGAAAATTACAATTTAGCACTTGACTTTGCAGATGAAAAAGATACAAATACGCTGTGCGAAATTTATTTTAAAATTGCAATTTTATATGACGATATGCAAGATTTTAAAAACGCACAGGAATTTTATTTAAAGAACATAAATACAAGCTCTAATCCTGATACAAACAGGTGGATTTCACAAAGCTATGTTAATTTAGGGTTAATTTACTCTTACGAAAATAACATTGATGAAGCTAAAAACTACATAGAGCTTGCACTTAAAACCGATAGGGAAAACAAAAACCTCTCAGGCATTTACTTTGCAGCGCGTGAGCTTTCAAAAATATATGAAACTGAAAACATTGAAATTGCAATTGATTACTTAACAGAAGCACTTGAGTGCGCAAAGAAAATGCATGACGAGTTTAAAGAAGCATTTGCATATCTTGAATTAGGTGATTTATATTATAATTTTAATCAGGACGAGCTTGCGCTTAAATGCTTTTTTGAAGCTAAAAAAACCCTTGGTGAAAACATTTTAGAAGAAAACGAACAGATAATAAATCAGAGAATTAATGACATGAAAATAAAAATGTTACCTTTGGAATTTCAAAGAATAGAGGAAAATTATGTTTAGCAAAGAAAATATTGACCTCTTGGAAAAAGAATTTAACATAAAAATCAATCAAGACACAATTGAAAAACTAAACTTGTGGCATAAACTTTTTGTTGAATACAATTCACACACAAATCTTATGAGCGCAGGAGATGTAAAAGTTCTTTTTGAAAAGCATGTTTTTGATTCTCTTGCAATTTTAAAATGGGATGAATTTAATCCTTATAAAAAGCAAAAAATTCTTGATGTCGGTACAGGTGGCGGGTTTCCCTCTGTCATTTTAGCACTTTTCTTTCCTGAACTAGAAATTGTCGCAAATGATTCAAGAATGAAAAAAATTAACTTTATAATCGATATAAAAGACGCGCTTGATATTAAAAATTTAAAAATTTCTTACGCAAGAGTTGAGGATTTAGAACCCCTAAATTGCGACATTGTCATTTCTCGCGCAGTAGGTACAATAAAAAATGTCCTAAGGCTTTCAAAAAAACATATAAAAGAAAACGGACATTTTGTAATTTATAAGTCTAAAACCCTTGAGGATGAACTAAATGAAATCAAAGAGGCAAGTGCAAAAATAGTTAGTTACAACTTACCTCTAAAAGAAAACTTTGAAAGACATCTTGCAATTATTAAACAATAGTTTATAAGGAACATATATTATAAATTTTCGTCTATCCCTCCAAAAGATAATTAAAAAGTTGGAGGAATAGCATATTGGGTATTAACATTTGTGAGCAAAAGGAAGATATATTATTTGATAACTTTTTAGAAGATGAGGAAGAACAAGAGGAAATTAAAACTTTTTCTACAATTGCAAATAAAGATGAAATTTTGCAAATGTATTTAAAAGACATTGGGAGGATAAAACTTTTAAATAAAAATTCAGAAATGGCACTTGGAAAAGTAATTAAAGAAGGCAGCAGAAAAGAAGCGCAAATTGCCAAAAAGAAACTTGTTCAGGCAAATTTAAGACTTGTGGTATCAATAGCCAAAAAGTACACAGGTCAGGGTATTTTGTTTATGGATTTAGTTCAAGAGGGGTCTTTAGGGTTGATTAAAGCAGCCCAAAGGTTTGATTATTCAAAAGGCTTTAAGTTCTCTACTTATGCAACTTGGTGGATAAAGCAAACTATAATCCGCGCTATTGCTAATTCATCGCGCTCAATTAGAATACCTGTTCATATGAGCGACAAAATAAGGACACTTAAAAAAGCAATTGTAAAATTAAGCGTGCAAAAAGGCTCTGAACCGACAGATGAGGAGTTGAGCGATTATTTAAAAATTGATGAGAAAAAAGTTAAAACAATAAAAAGAGCGATGATAAAAGAACCTGTAAGCCTTGATACACCGGTAGCACAGGACTTGTGTCTTGAGGATTACATATCAGATGACGAACACAAAATGCCTGAGATTGACACTGAAAAAAAGTTTTTAAATAATGACATAATAAATATTTTAGACATTTTAAATCAGAAAGAGAGATTTATTATCTTAAACCGTTTTGGTTTAGGGGGGCGAAAAACAAAAACATTAGAGGAGTTGGGGAAAATTTTAGGTTTCTCAAAAGAAAGAATACGACAAATTGAATGCGAAGCGCTAAAAAAACTTAGACGTTCGCAGGAAGCAAAAAGTCTTAAGGATTACTTACATTAGCAATGTAATGAGATAAAAAATATGCTACAATCAATTTTGTGGAAAATTTAATTGAGATAAAAAACCTATATAAAACTTACAGCGAAAATAACGGGCTCTTTAGCGCAAAAAAAGAGCCTGTTTGTGCGCTCAAAGGAATAAATTTAGAAATTAAAAAAGGTGAAATTCTTGCCCTTGTAGGCGAATCAGGCTGCGGAAAATCCACTCTTGGCAATTGCATTTTAAAACTTTTAGATGCAACCTCGGGCGAAATTTTTTTTAAAGGCGAAAACATTTTAAATTACAACAAAAAACAAACAAAAGCCTTTAGAAAATCAGCGCAAATGATTTTTCAAAACCCTTATTCAAGCCTAAATCCTAAAATGAAAATAAAAGAAATACTTGAAGAACCCCTTAAAATTCATAAAGAAAAAAATATAAAAGAAAGGGTGCTTGAAACCATTTCTATGTGCGGTTTAAATCAAAATGACTTAAAAAAATATCCTCATGAATTTTCAGGAGGGCAAAGGCAAAGGGTTGCAATTGCTCGCGCTCTTGTCTTAAAACCTGAATTTATTGTGGCGGACGAGCCTATTTCAGCACTTGATGTCAGTATTGCAGCGCAAATCATTAACCTTTTAATAGAGTTAAAAGACAAATTAAACCTGACTTTTTTGTTTATTTCACATGATTTAAATATTGTGAAATATATAAGCAATAGAATTGCAATATTAAATCGCGGCATTATTGTAGAGGAGGGCTTGACTGATGAAATTTTTGAAAACCCAAAAGACGACTACACAAAACTGCTTTTAGGCTCAATACCTAAAATTAACCTCTAGCGAACATTTAAAAATTTATGTACTTGAGGAATAAGCCGAACATTTTTGTATTTTGAATAAAATTTTTCAAATATTTCATCAATATTTAAAGTACTGCTAATAGGCATTTTAGGCTGCAAAATAAGCAAAATACCATATTTCTTTGCCAAAGTTGTAACTTCTGTAATTTCAGAATTTGAAATATTTTCATCAAAAACAACTTTTGCAAAAACTTCTTTTTCTTTTGCAATATTTATAAAATCGTCAAAAGTTATAAGGCTAAATTCAAGTCCTGTTGCGCTTTTTAACTTTATATCCATAGATACAACATCAACATAATTTATAATTTTTTTAAGATTTTTAGCATTTGTACCATTTGTTTCAAGGTATATTTTTTTATTTAGCCTGTTTTTATACCTCTTAAAAAATTCAAATAAAAAATCTGCCTCTAAAAGCGGTTCTCCACCTGTAAAACTAACTGTCTGAGCATCACTCGACTTTAAAATTTCAAAAAATTCATCAAAATTATACTCTTTTGAATTTTCATCACACAAAAAATCCGTATCACAATATTTGCAATTTAAATTACATTTTGTCGTACGCACAAAAAGCTGTTTTTCGCCGACATAAGGACCTTCACCCTGTATGGAATCAAATATTTCTTTTATTTTAATTTTGTCTGTCATAAAGATTTTCTCTTAAATTATCACAATTTTCATCAGAAATAATGCGATACATCTCAACTTCTTTATCTCTCATACAAGGTGATATGTCAATAAATACTTTTACCATAAGCGGGTCGCGCTTATTTGTTTGCGCATTTAAAAAACCGCTTTCCATAAGCTTAAAAGTAGTATTTGTCCTTGTTTTTGGGGGAATTTTTAAGACTTTTGTGCCACAATCTGGTACAGGGATTTTAATTTGTGCACCCAAAACTGCCTCATAAGGGTTAATTGGAATTTCAAGGTAAGCAAGACCATCTAAACTTTTAAACGCAGCATTTTTTTCAATGTGCACAATTAAATACAAATCGCCGTTTTTACCGCCAAATTTGCCTTCTTCGCCTTCATTTTTTACCCTTATTTTTACCCCGTCTTTTATGTTTGGAGGAATTTTTACATTAATTTTTTTATAACTTGTTTTTTCACCTTTGCCATCACAAAATGTGCATTTTGCACCATTAATAAACTTTGCACCAAAACACTTTGGACACTTTTCGCTCTGCAAAATATTCACTTTTCGACTTGTACCGCTGATTGCCTCATCATAAGTTATAGTAACATTTGTGATTATGTCTTCACCATCAATTTTTTTAGGCGTTTTAGCAGTTTTTTGAGTTTCTTTAAAAAACTCATAGAAATTTTTTACAAAATCGTTTTGTTTTTTATAGGCTTCATTTGCCTTTGTATAAGTATAACCTGCATTTTGATATTTATTTTTATTATCCTCTTTTTTCTTTTGGTTAAATCCATAAGCAAAATCGTACTGGGAGCGCATATTATCATCCAAAAGAGTTTTTGCGGCAAGGTTAACTTGTTTAAAAATTATCTCCGCCTCAAGGGTATGATTAACATCAGGATGATATTTGCGCGCTTTTTTTCTAAAAGCAGATTTTATCTCATCTTTTGTTGCAGTAGGTAAAACTTCTAAAATATCGTAATAATTTTTCATTTGCTTAGATTTTAATGAAGTTTTTAAAAAAATCCAATTGTACAACTAATTAAATTAAAAAAACCGCCGGTTGGATATAATCGACGGTTTTTCAATTTAAACATCAGTATAAAATTTCAAATTAAGCTGATTTTTCGTTGATGGTAATTGCATCAGCAAAATAATCAACAATACTTGGGTCAACTTTTTCAGCCCGTTCAGTTGCCATTACTTGACCTTTAATATCGTATTTACTTTCAACTTTATCTTTTAATTCAGAAGATGTTGCAACAAGACCTGTTTTTGTATTAACACACTTAAGAACATTAGCTCTTTCAAAGTCTTCTAATTTAAAGTCACCAGAAGCAATCTGCATTGTAGTATGGTAAAGTTGGTTCAAACTACCACAATCTGCCCAAGGCTCATCTGTAGGAACAGCTAAAATCTTTTGGTCCCCTAAGAATTTTTTTGCAAACATAATTTTATCCATTGGGATACTTCCTTCATTGGCATTAACTAAAGATGCAATCTCTTTTCTTATCACAAATAAGTCGTCATTTTGTGTAAGTGACATTAAGATGGGTGTTAAACATTTTGACCAGTCTCTTGGTTCTTTACCCTTACCTGCAGGAAAATATGGGGAAAGAATTTCAAGCGCCTTAAATGCTTCCTTGCTTACTGCAAATTGGAATGTATTTGCCATACATTTACCTTCCTGCGAAATAAGATCTTTGGAAGGATTTTTTGGTTTTTCAACAAACTGCAGTATTTCATTGTTGGCGCCAAGTTTCATTATACCAAAATCTTTTGCCAAGGATGGGTCAACTTCTTTTGCTATCATGACCATAGCAGCTTCACCAGAATCAATAAGTTCTTTTGCCTTAACCATAGCATTAGTAACTCTAGAAATTGGATCGTTTGGTAAAATTAATAAATTTTCTCTGCCGGCACGTTTCATTTTATTGTACATATCAATTGTAAAACCGCCATTACCTTTATTAACACCTGACTTATTCAAATAAAATTTAACATTTTTACCTACACCAAATACACCTTTTGAACAGTCAAGAAGACCTGCATTATGAAGCGTGATAAATGTAGTTTCCATAGGTGTTAAACCAGTAGGAGTTCTAAATACACCTTTAGTAGATTGTGCGCCATGTTCCAGTTTTCCCTTGTCTTTACCATGAAAGATACCATCAGAAGAAGCATTTGTGTACTCAGCACGAGAACCAAATCCACCAGCAAGCATGGCAATCTGTGTTTTATCTGCATCCGGAGCTGCAACAAATGTATCAAGAACTATTTTACCGCTGTTAATTTTTTCTTCGAATTCGACAATACTTTGAATAATTTCAGGAACAAAACGTCCGTTTTCCATACCGATTACAATTTCAGTACCCTTTCCAATAGAAGGTTCAGGATGCCTTTCGCGCACTACTTGCGCTGGAGCTTCAAAAGGCACAAATACATTATCACCTTTCCTTGCATTAACAACTAATGTACCTTCAAGGGTGTCCTTTTTACTTATCTTACCAGTGTCTGTCATAAGAATAAATCTGTCTATAGGGTTGGAAGAAGAGTTGTCTTCAACTACAGACATTAAATTGCCCTTGGTATTTAACACATAAACAAGCTCTTTCATAGGTTCTGGCATTTTTGAATCAGGCGTAAGCAGTACTCTTATATTTTGTTTTAGTGGTAAAGATATATCAGCACGCATTTTTCTCGCAGATTTTGGTTGACGAACAGCCATTTCATACAAGAAATCTTCTCCTGCATTTTTAACTTGAGTTCTTGCTATAGTTTCATACGGCACAGTTTTTTCATACTTATAATATCTTCCTGTGGAACTAAATTGCTCTTCATATTGTTCTTTTCTATCTTCTTTTGAAACTACAATATTTGTTTTTACAGCATCTTCGTATTTAGGCAAAGAATCATGTAATTCTTCGATAATTTCAGAAACATTTGCTCTACTTCCTACCATTTCACCCTTTATGCCTGCAGCAGGATCATCACAAGTTACAACTTCCATGTTAAATTTATCAAATACTTCGTTTAACGAAATGCCTCCGGCAAAATTAACAGTTTTTGCAGTTTTTATACCATTAAGTGCTTGATATGCACTTGCTAATTTTGAAGCTTGAGTTTTTGAACCTTCAAAACTAACATTTTGACTTTTAGCAGGCGTTGTTGCACTATTTGATTTAACTGCCTGGTTTTTAACGCTTACAGGACTTAAAGTTACTTTTTGTATCATTAGGGACTTCCTTTCAACTACCCTCTCACAACTAACAATCTTTTTGCGAATGACCGCATATTAATAAAACATGTAAAAAATATTTTTTGCTACTAATATTTATTTTTTATTTTATTTAACAACACCTAAATCAAGGACTTCTTTAAGTTTATTTTTTATAGCATTATGAATTTCATCCTTGCTTTTTGTCCCATCAAGCTCTATAAAGCCATATTCTTTTTCAAGTTTTTTGTACTCATCAAGACATCTTTTTTGATATATTTCAAAACTTTTGTAAATATCTGTTGAAAGACCTATGTCACGACCTGATTCAAAATAATCAAGTCCGCCTGATGCTATAAGTCTTTTTATCAACAAATCAGGAGGCATTTTTAAATAAAATACCAAATCAGGCTCAGGAGCAAATTCATAGAGCTTTTTAACCCAATTTATATCATGACCTCGAACTGAATCACGCACATAAGCTGTATAAACGTATCTATCCAAAAGTACGACAAAACCTGACTTAAGCGCAGGAATTATTACATTTTCCAATCTGTCAGCGTAATCTGCCGCATATAAAAGCGAAAAAGTCGTAGTATTAAGCAAATTTTTCTCTTTAGCTTCGTTAATAAGTCCTGAAATAAGTCTGGAGGTTTTCCACTCAGACACAACACACCCGTAGCTTAAGCCCTCTACAAAGCCTTTTAACATATTAACTTGAGTTGATTTACCCGCACCGTCAGTGCCTTCTATTACAACCAAAAGCCCGTCATAGCCGTGTTTTTTATATGCCATTTTCATCCTCTTTAATTTCTATGCCGCGCTTTTTAAGCACTTCAGTTACCAGTTTTCTAAAGTACTGTTGTTTTTGATGAATTGTATCATTTGCATCAATCTGCACAAGAGAATACTCATCAACCATATTTTTATACTGCTCAATAACCCTGTTTTGAAAAATTACATAGCTTTTATAGGGGTTATTGGATAATTTTAAATCCATGCCTGCCTCATAAAACTTTGGCTGGCGATTTGTACAAATTCTATCCAAAGAAACTTTTGCGCTTACATCAAAATACACGCTCAAGTCAGGTTTAATTGCAAAACCATACATATTTCTAACCCACTTAGGATCAACCTCTCGAGCAACATCACGAGCAAAAGCAGTATATACGTATCTGTCTGCAAGTACTATAAAACCTGCTTTAAGAGCAGGAATGATTGTACGCTCAAGCCTGTCTGCAAAATCTACCGCATGTAAAAGCGAAAAAGTCCTGCCTGAGAGGAGATTTTTCTTTTTTGCACGCTTTGTCGTTTGAGAAATAAGCTCTGAAGAATTCCATTGCGTTAAAATAACATCAAGATTTTTTGACTTTAGCCAACTGTATAGTAAGTCAAGCTGGGTACTTTTACCCGAACCGTCAATGCCTTCAACGCAAATCAACACACCTTGCAGTTTATGGTCTTTTGAAAATCTTAACATTTTCTACCTTGTTTTTTTTGTCGTTTAACAATAATATCTATATAGTAAAACATAAATTTTAAAAGAGAGCAATAAATGTATAGTGCAATTAAAAAAAGTATTTCAATTATAGTCGATAATCCGATTTTAACTTTAAGTTTTGTGATATATTTAATATTTTTGACCCTTATAATGCCAAAACTTTTTATGGGGCAGAATATAATTTTATTTATAACCATTTTGTTACTGCTTTTAGTTTTTACATCTGCCTTTTTTGCAGGCTGGCTGCAGATGGTAAAAACTGCAATTGCTAATTCTAAAAAAGAAAATCGCAATGATGAGGAGAAAATAAAAGAATTTTCTTGCATGAAAAATGACTTTTTTGCGGCAATTCCCGTTTACATTTTGCCACTTTTAGGGGGAATTATTTTATACCTTGTAATGTTCTTTTTACTTGTAACATTCAATATAAAATTTGCAAATCATTTTATTGGCAGCCTTGATTTTCTTGTTGAAAAAATAAATTCAATTCCTCAAGATTCCCAAGGTCTACATGCGTTTTTTGCCTCTATGCCACAGGATAAAATATTAATCCTTTGGTACTGGCAAATATTATTTTTGTTTACCATAGGGCTTTTTAACTTTTTTATGATGTTTTGGGCATCTGCTCTTTATTATCCTGAAAAATGTACTACAAACCCCCTAAGTGCTCTTAAAAATTCGCTTTTTGCAATTTTTAAACACCCTGTGAAATCTTTTGCGCTTTATATGTTTATTTTAATCTTAGGATTAATTTTTAGAATAACAAGTACGCTTTTTGCAACAAATGTGGTGATTTACTTTATATTCATGATTTTAGCTATATATTTCTGGGTATTTGTGTTTGTGCTAATATTTGACTACTATGAGTCAAGATTTTACAATCACGGTGATAACGGGTGCAACTTGCTCGGGAAAAACAAAACTTGCAATTAATTTAGCTAAAAAAAATAATGCTGAAATTATTTGCGCAGACTCTCGAAGCGTGTATAAAAATCTTGATATTGTAAGTGCAAAACCAACAATAGACGAGATGGAAGGCATTAAACATCATTTACTCGACATTGTTGAACCAAATGAGGACTTTAGTGCGGGGGACTTTGTAAAATGCGCCCAAAATGCGCTTGAAGACATTAAAAGCAGGGGCAAAAACGTTATTATTGCAGGCGGTACTTGGTTTTATATAAAATCTTTTTTAGATGAAAAAGAATTGCCTCAAGTAGGAATAAATAAAGAATTAAGGGAAAAATTAAGTACGAAAAGTAATGATGAACTCTGGCAGATTTTATTTGAACTTGACTCTGTTCGTGCAAATCAAATTCACAAAAATAATAAAGATAAGGTTATACGCTCAATTGAGATGTGCAAAGGTTTAAATATGCCAATTTCACAATATAAAAGAGAGCAAAAAGAGCCTCTTTGCGCCAATTGGTATATGCCAAAAATAAAGCGAGATGAACTTTATGAAAGAATTAACAAAAGGGTTGATTTAATGCTTGAAATGGGGCTTTTTGAGGAATGGCAAAAAAATAAAGAGCTTTACCCTAATTCAAAAATACTTGAAAATACAATCGGTTACAGGGAATTTTTTGAACTTGAGCAAGGCGTTTGGCAAGATTTTAATCAGGCAGTTGAGAAAATTAAACAAAGAACAAGAAACTTTGCAAAAAGACAACTTACTTATTTTCGCTCAAACCCTGATATAAAAGAGATTTAAAAAAGCTCCCTTAAAAGGGAGCTTTAGTTTTACTTTATTAAATTTTTCTAAACTGTTTCCTCATCAGCAATGGCTTCTGTTCTTATTGAAGGTGAGCCGCTTTTTGCTTTTAAGTATTTTTCTTTGTACTTTCTTACTTGTCTGTCTAATTTGTCGCAAACAAGGTCAATTGAAGCATACATTGATTCGGCTTTTTCTTCCACCCTTACAGTGTCGCCCAAGACTTTGCAGTTAATTTCCGCAACGTGAGAATCTGCAACGGACGGATTTTTGATAACTGTCAAAACAACGTCAATAGCCTGAATTTGATCATAATGTGCAGCAACTTTTCCTGCTTTTTCTTTAACGTAGGCTTTAATAGCGTCTGTAATTTCTACGTTTCGTCCGTTAACATGAATGTGCATAGTGTCTCCGTTTCTAGCTGCGCCATATAATCCGCGCAACTTTTCTATTATACAACATCAAGCCATGTTTTTAAAGACACAAAAGGTAAAAAATTAAACTTTTGTAGTATAATAAATTTCAGACGCATTAACGAGAGGAAAAAATATGCAAAATTTCAACGCTTACATGGGCACACTTGAAACTTACATTATGTTTCAAATTAAAGCAAAAATGATTGCGATGACCGAAGAATTAACAAAAAAAGGTCGAAAGCCCATTGCACTTTCTATGGGTGCACCCGTTGATATGGTTCCTGATTATGTTATTGAGCGTACAAAAGAACATTTAAAAGACCCAAAAAATCACACATATTCAGTACCAAAAGGAGAAGTTCCTTTCCTTGAAGCAGTAGCAAAAAGAATGAAAAACCGCTTTGGCGTTGAACTTGACCCAAAAAGCGAAATATTCTCTCTAATCGGTTCAAAAGAAGGTATTGCAAACTTTATTAGAGCAATTATTAACCCTACAATGGATAAAAAAGAGCAGGAAATTATTTTAATTCCTGATCCCGGGTATGCCTCATACACTGAAATGATTAAAGTTTCAGGCGGCAGAGCTTACGGTGTACCCCTAACAAAAGAAAATAATTACATGCCAAATTTAGATGAAGTTTGGGAGAAATTTTTAAAAGAGGGAAACAACCCTAAAAAAGTTAAAGCATTAATTATTAACTACCCGAACAACCCGCTTGGCTGCACATGTACTAAAGAATACTTGCAGCATTGCGTAGATTTCTGTAAAAAACACAACATAATTTTAATGTCAGATAACGCTTATTGCGACATTTATTTTGATGAAAAAGATAAACCTGCTTCTGTTCTTGAATGCAAAGGAGCAAAGGATATTGCAGTTGAATTTTACAGCTTTTCAAAACCTTACGCTATGACAGGCTGGCGTCTTGGCTGGGTTTGCGGAAACAAAGATTTAATAAGTACTTTTGGCAAATTAAAATCCAGTCTTGATACAGGTGTTTTTAAAGTAATTCAACTTGCAGGCGCAGACCTTTTAAATTCAAAAGAGGGCGATGAATATATTAAAAATGCAAACAAAAAACTTCAAAAGAAACTTGAGGACTTTGTAAGCGGCTTAAATGAACTCGGTTGGAATATAAAAGTGCCAAAAG
This sequence comes from Candidatus Gastranaerophilales bacterium, assembly GCA_944324385.1. Classification (GTDB taxonomy): domain Bacteria; phylum Cyanobacteriota; class Vampirovibrionia; order Gastranaerophilales; family Gastranaerophilaceae; genus Galligastranaerophilus. The sequence goes on from CALUWD010000002.1 coordinate 67,035, forward strand.
CTACATTTTACCTGTGGATTGACCTTCCGCCAAGATACGCTTGTGCAAAAGATTTTTGCGATGAGTTGATTGAAAAATCAGGCATCGTAGCAGTTCCGGGGGATGCTTTTGGCGATGAAGGAAAACGCTATTTAAGGCTTTCAATCGTCGCTGCTGAAGAAGAACTGAAAGAAGTTATAAGGCGTATGAAAGAGGACGGACACACCTTTGTCAAATAAAATTGTAATAATTGACTATGGCGCGGGAAACGTAAAAAGCCTGGGCAATATGCTTGAATATCTCGGCAGAGATTATGAAATAACTGACGAGAAGGAAAAAATCCTGAAGGCAAAAAAAATAATTTTCCCTGGACAAGGACATTTTGAGCAGGCAATGAAAAAATTAAACAGCAAAAATTTGCCCTGCACCATAAAAGAAGCAATAAATAACGGGGCAGATTTCTTAGGAATTTGCCTCGGTTTACAAGTTTTGTTTGAAAAAAGTGAAGAAGCTCCAAATGTAGAGGGGCTTGGCATTTTTAAAGGTGAAGTCAAAAAATTTCAAACGGGTAAGACGCCTCAAATAGGCTGGAATGAAATTAAAACAACAAAAGCAAATACTTACCTTGATGATGATTATTTTTATTTTGTAAATTCTTACTACGTTGTGCCTGAGGACAAAAATATAATAAGCTCAATTACTAATTATCACATTGATTTTTGTTCATCAGTTCAAAAAGATAACGTCTGTGCGGTGCAATTTCACCCTGAGAAAAGCTCAGAGGCAGGCATTAAATTTTTTAAAAAATGGCTTACTTAATATCGTAAAACTCATCCAGTGCAGCAATAAATTCATTTGTTAATTCTTCTGAATATTTTTTGCCTGCTTGGCGTTTAATTTCTTCAATTGCTTCTTCTTGAGTGTATGCTCGCCTGTATGGTCTGTCTGAAATCATTGCAAAGTATGAGTCAACAATCAAGATAATTTGCGAAGTTATAGGAATTTTCTCGCCCTTTATTTGATTTGGATAACCGCTGCCGTCCCAGTTTTCATGGTGATGTTCAATAATTGGAATAACATCTGAAATATTTGTAATAGGTTTTAAAATCTCACGTGCCGCCAAAAGCGGATGTTCTACGACTTTGTCTTTTTCTTCCTTTGTTAATGGCGCAGGTTTCTTTAAAATTTCATCAGGCAACATGGTGTTACCTATGTCATAAAGTAAAATTGCGATTTTTAACTTATCAATCTCAGATTTTGAAAGTTTAAATTTCTTGGCTACAAGAGTTGCAAGCGACATCTTAGCCTTTGTTATACCTTCTTGATTAGATGGCGTGTAAGTTTGTGAAATTGTATCAACAACAGAGTACAAAAGCTCTTGAGCGGAATTACCTTTTACATTATCCTGACGGGTTTGCAATTTATTTGAAAGTTCAAGCGCTAACTTGTTGTTAAAAGGTATTCTGTGTTTTTCAAGGATTTCAACAAAAGCGTTAACTGCAACATCTTGCCAAGAAACACTTTTTTGTGGTTGAGCAAGGCACACCCTGTTTCTGCCTTGTTCTTTAGCGTCATACATTGCCTTATCAGACATTTCTATTAAATCGTCTAAATCAAGTGTATGTTCAATAAAAGTCGCAACACCAATGCTGGCTGTAACATTACCTAAACCTTCGACAGGCTCTTTTTCAATAGACGCCCTAAGTCTTTCAGCCGCTGCAAGTCCGCCTTGAGCGTCAATACCGGGGAGAATTATTGAAAATTCTTCTCCGCCAATACGAGAAGCAATATCGACCGAGCGCGCATTTCTTAAAATTACGCGGGCAACTGTTGCAATAGCCCTATCGCCCATAGAATGACCATAAGTGTCGTTTATTTCTTTTAAATGGTCTAAATCAAGTCCAATAAGTGTAAAAGGTTGATTTAAGCGCAGCGCACGGTTTGCCTCGCGCTCAATAGCGTCATCAAAAAATCTCCTGTTAAAAAGTTCTGTCAAAGGATCGGTAACAGCCTGCTTTTTAACCGTTTCAAAAAGATTTGCTATTGTAATTGCAAGCTCAATTTGACGCGCGAAAAGATTTAAGAAATTAAGTTCATCATCTTTTGCTTCCTGACGAGGAGAAAATACTGCCAAAAATCCTGTAAATTCTTTTGAGGCAATAAGCGGCAAAATTATAACCGATTTCGTGAAAGTTTTTTTAACTATTTCATTTGCTTCTTCATCACTTAATTCAGGGAAAACCTCTGTTAAGATTTCAAATAAATCAGTATAGTGAACAGCGGTTTTATTTTCAATCGCCTCTTGAATTTTACCATTTTTCTTAATTTTTAATTTAACGTCAAAAATCGACTTGCCTAAAAACTTTTCAAGCCTTTGCGAAAATTCATTTTTTAAATATGTTCTAAGAGAGTAAAAAACGCCGTCTTTATCAAGCTGTTTTTGCACAATGCAACTATATAAATAACCAAATTCGCCATGCAGTGATGACACAATTGTTTCAAGAACGTTAGACAAAGGGCGCGATGAGTTCATCATATCCCAAACGTGCTCCAGCGTAAGCAATGTCTGGTTTGCCTTGTGCAATTCTTCGGTACGCTGCGCAATTTCACGCTCCAGAGCTTGATTTCGTTGGTACACTTCAAGATAGTCTTTTTTATGATCGTAAATCTGGCTCTCTACGCGCTTTAGATTTTCGTTAGATGTTTTAATCCAGTCAAAAAAACCCATGTCAACTATTATACAACTTTATTTATATATTTTTCAATACCACGTTTTGTTGAAAGTTAATCTTTCACCCAATATTTATCCAGCCATTTTGTTGGTTTTATGTACCTAAAGCCCATTTTTCCAAAGTAACCTTTGTAAGCTTGTTTTGGATTAGGTTTACCATGGAATATAACAATTTTTGCTTCTTTAGGATCTCTTGGAACCCTAAACCAACAGATGGGAAATTTATGCAAGCAACATCTTTTAAAACTTACACACCAGTCTTTATTCCAATATTTCAAAATGCCTTTTTCAAACATCTCATAAGTTAAAAATGCCTGTTCGTTTTTAAAATGTTTTCTAATTGCAGTTCCAAGGCCGTAAAAATGCTCAAGGACTTCTGGGTGTTTACCTATTTCAAAGCGAAAAACAGAGGAATTTCCAATAATATCATCCGGAAAATCCCAATCTTTTATAATTAAAAACTCGCCTTCTTCTTCAAAAAAAGCGTCGATATTTTGTCTAATTACAATATCTAAGTCTAAAAACAAGGCTGTGCCTTTTAAATCATACAATTCTTTATTAAAAACCGTAAGTTTTTTCCACATTCTATCAGGAATTCCATCCTCTTTTAGGGGTGGAATAGGGAAAGTTTCAATGTTTTTATCAATCCCGTCTGGGTTATCTGTAAAGCAAATAAAACGATGAGGCACAGTTATATTTTTTTGCACCATTTTATAAAGACGATTAACATAAGACGAGTCAAACTTTTCGCCCCATTTCATGCATATTATATTCTTGTCCATATTACTCCCTTAATAAATTTATGAAATCACAATGGCTAGATTTCAATATCTTCAATATCGCCCATTGCCTCAAGCTGTTTCTTTTTTAAGTTGTGAACAACAGCATCAACAAGCAATTCATATGATTTAGACTCTTTGATTTTAGGTGAAAATTCTTTAATGAGAGTTTCTCTCACCATTTTTTCAAGCTTGTCATTGTCGTATTCAGGAGTTTTTTGGTCACTTGGAATAAGATAATCAATATATTTTGAACCAATTTTATAGTCCTGAATATTTTTAAACATAAACCATTTAAGCTTTGGGCTTATGTTTGCAAGTTTTTTAACTATTTTGAAATTTTTGAAATTCATCCTAACCTCAGATGTTGTGCCTTCTTCTTTTTTAAGTGCCCTAAATAAAAAAAGTGCCAGATTTTAAAATTTTATTAACAAAAATTTACTTAATTGTATAACATTTTAGCATGTTTGAAAAGAGGTATAGTTTTGTAAATTTTCTTTACAAGTAAACAAAAATCATTAAAGTTTTAGGGTAAAAGTTACGATGAGATAAATACAAGGATAGACCTCAAGAAGGAGAAATGGTTATATGTCCACAAATTTTAACGTAAAATCTTTCGGATTAAATGTCATTCCGGATTTGCGTCAAGGCAAACAGGCGGCGCACACCGTTGAAAAAGCCATTGGGGACATGTGGGAACCTGTTTTAGACTATCTTGCCACAAATGACAATGTTTTCAGCGGAGAAGTTGCTAAAGAAATTAACAAAATAAACATCCAAACAATGCAATTGGGAACAATTGTAAATGCTGACAGAGAAACTAAAAACCTTGATACACAGTTTTAAACTATTTCTGTTCTTTCAATAAGCTGACATCCGTCTTTTGAATAAATTGAAACAACGTTTTTGCCATTGTTTTTAGAATGGTAAAGTGCAGTGTCTGCTGAATTTATAAGTGTTTTTGGATCAATGCCATCATATGGGTATTGAGCAACACCAATACTTGTTGTAGGTGAAATGTTTGTAACATCATTAGCCGCAACAACAATTTTTGAAATATTTTTTCTCAAACGCTCTGCTATAACAACAGCGTCTTCTTTTGTTGTTTCAGGTAAAATTACAACAAATTCTTCGCCGCCATAACGCGCTGGGATGTCTATTTTCCTTACAGTTTCTGTTATAACGCGCGATAACTCTCTTAAAATTTGGTCGCCTATCAAGTGCCCATAGGTGTCGTTAACGTTTTTAAAGTTATCTATATCAAGCATCACAAGGGACATATCACGCTTATATCTCGCGCAGCGACGGATTTCATTTTCAAGCAAGGTGTAAAAATGACGATAAATATAAAGCTTTGTAAGACCGTCTTTTGTAGCCAGTTCGTATAATTTTGCGTTATCAATTGCAATAGCTGCCTGATTTGCAAGAGATGTCATAAACTCTAAATCTTTTTGATTAAAGAGTTTTCCGTTTTTCTTGTTTGTAATGTTAATAACACCAATTGCTTCACCTTTTGCAATTAATGGCACACACAAAAGAGAGTGCGTATTTGTTAGGATATCTTTTACAATAAAGCGCGGGTCAGCAGAACCAAGGTTTGTAATAATCGGCTTTCTCTCTAAAAATACCATGCCTGCAACGCCTTCGCCTGCTTTGATTTTAGAACACTGAATAATGCCGTTATTAATACCTTCTTCAACTTTTTTATCTTGCAGACCATAGACAACCCTTACTTGCAGGGAGTTTTGAGAATAATCATAAAGCATTAGTGAGCCTTTTTCAGCCTCTAGTGTGTCAATTGCCTTAGATAAAATAACCTGTAAAAGACGTTTCAAATCGTCGATAAAATTAACCGCTTGAGAAATATTATAAAGAATAGAAATATTATAAAGTGATTTTTGCAATTTTATTATTTCATGTTCTTTTTTTAAATCATTTAAAAATTTCCCTATAATAGGCTCAATATAGTCAAAAGCAATGTTTAGAGTTTCTCTTTGCTCAGGGGTCAATGTGCTAAATGTATCACTTTCACCTATAAAACAAAAACACACAGGAACACCGTTTGAGAAAAATGCTCTTAAATACCTTGTTCTGAGTTTTTCAAGCCCGTTCTTTTCCCAAAAAGATGCAAACAAAACATCGCCATGCTCATTTTTTGCATCAATTATTTTACCCTCGTTTATTGCACTTAAAAAGGCTTCATTGTCTTGTTCAGATTCAAAACACTCATCAACTCTTGCATTTTGAGCAGTTACAACACTTTTAAAAATTTGCCCCTCTAACACATAGAAAGAAATATTTTGATTGTTTATAACTTTTACAATGTAGTCTGACATTTTTTTCAACAAGTCATGTACACTTGATGACTGGTTTGCAATAGTACTTATATCAAACATTCTGTTCAAGTGGACTACATTATTTTCAATATTAGATATTTCGTTATCGTTTGACATAGTTGCCTAAAAATAAACTCTGGTAATATTATAGAATAATATGTGGTAAAATACAATTTTAGAAGGCACCAAAATACACGATTCGGAGGATATATTGAGCGACATTTGTAAAAACTGGACACAATGGCTTAGTCAAACTCGCTTTGCACATATGAACGAAGTGCAAATTCAACAAACTTTCAACTGGCTTTTTGCGCTTAGGGATATTGTAATATCAAAAGCAAACATAAAAGCAGGAGATAAAGTAATAGACATTGGCTGCGGCAGTGGACTTTTAGCCTTTGGAGTTATAGAAAAATTTAAAGACAGTGTCGATATAATATTTTCTGATAAATTTGAAGATTGCCTTGAGGAGTGCAAAAAACTTTTATCCCAGTGCGATGTGCCTAATAAAGCAACATTTTTGCAAAGTGACTGTCTTGATATAAAATTGCCTGATTTTAGTGTAGACAAAGCAATGACGCGCTCAGTACTTGTGCATATTGTAGACAAGCAAAAAGCAATTAATGAAATTTACAGAATTTTAAAAAAAGGCGGTACTTACAGTGCTTTTGAACCAATAATAAAATCAAACACAAGATACCATGAGCTTACAAGCCCTGATGAAATAACCGACTGGCAAGCTTTTAAAGAGGCTGAGGATGATTTTATGACAGACATCAATGACCCCTTAACAAATTTTGATGCACAATCAATAGCCCAAAACCTTGATATCGCAGGTTTTTCTGATGGAGATATTGACGTTCAAGATACCCCCTCAACTTATGTTGCGCAAAAAGACTCTATTATAAAATGGTTCGACAGCGCGCCAAGTCCCGATAGACCAACATCAAGAGAAAGATTTTTAAAATACTTTGATGAAAAAAAAGTAAATAATTACATTCTTGAAGTCCAAAAAGCTCTGGGCGACAAGACAATAACCGTAAATTCTAAAACTATTTTTATAAGAGCAACAAAATGAAACAAAGAAAATGCCAAGGCTGCAAACAAACAAAAGACGCGGATTTAATGCATAAAATTACGCGCGAACATAAAAGCGGAAAAATTTTTTTAAACCCTGACTCAAAAATTTTAGGCAGAAGTGCTTACGTGTGCAAAAACAAAGATTGCATAAAAACAATGCTTAAGAAAAAAGCACTTAAAAACGCCCTAAAATCAAGTGAACTGAGCGAAATAGAACAAGAGCTTTTAAAGATTATTGAGAGCTAAAAGCACATCTTGCGGGTAAATTTCATTTATTATTCCGCCGGTTGCGCTCACAACGCAAAATTCAACAGGTGTATTTTCTTCAAGTCCTAAATCTTTATAGGAAATTTTAAGCTCAATGACATCCCTGTAAGCGTATTCATCTTGCTTCATAAGCTTCATTTGCCACAAACCGCCTGAAATCGCAAAACTTAAAACAGGTGGCAGAATATCATTTTTGTTAAAAGCAAACATTATTTCATGAGAAAAACCATTTTTTGCACTGGGGTAAATATTGCTTGTCCTTGAAACAACCCTTAATGGCGATAAAACACTTTGCATAGGGCTTCTTAGGTATATATGAATTTGATTTTTAATAAAATGATTTGTTTTTGAAACAGTTTGGCGATTTATTTCAAATTTAAAATACAGATTTTCACTATCGCAACCATAGTAAATGCCTTTTATGGATTTCATTTTTGAAAATGTCGGAGAATCAGGTAAGAAAATGTACCCCGCATTTTCCCACTCGTCAAAAACTTCATCAACCAAGCCGTCAATTTTTGGACTAATATGACCTATTGCTTGCCTTATAGGCTTACCTACCATTGAAATCAACGGAATATTCAAGTACTCAGGGATTTCTTTAGAAAATATTCTATAGACATTTCTCAATCTTTCGCGGAATAAATAGTCGAAAATAATGTCACTGCCTGACTCGTTGGGTTCGCCATACCACCAAAACCAGTCTGACCCTTCTGCAATAAAAATTTCTTCCCTTGCTTCATAAATTGCCTTATTTGCTTTTGCTTTTTGAATATTAGACTTTGCAGATGATAAAATTTCCTTTGAAAAAGCTTCAAAGTCTTCCTTAGTCTGGTTTAAATATCTCCAAGCAACGTTTTTTGTAGGTTCACCCACCCAAAGTTCAAAATTTCTGTTAATCCAAGAGCCTGAGGCAATTTTTGGCAAGTCTTCAGGTTGGGATTTTTCAATAAAATCGCTCACAAGGGTGGTGTTTAAGGTTTCATCTTCTTCAATTAAACGATAAAGAGCATTTAAAAATTCCTCTCCATCGTTTTGGTAACTCTCCCAACAGTTTTCACCATCCATTGCAATAGTTAAAAGGTGGTTTTCCTTTGGAGAATTTTGCAATTTATTTTGTATGGTTTTGATTTTTTCATACAAATCATTCGCCGCAACTTCACCGTCATAACTGCCGTAGCCAAAACCCACAAGGTTTGCAAAAAGTGAATCTGCAAAGATTATATTAGTTTTGTTTTTATCCTTTTTAAAGGCGTAATTTACACAAAGTGCAAAGGGGTCTTCCAGATTTCCCTCAAAATCCCTTGCAAATTCGCGCCCAATACTTTGAGATAAAATGCCTTCGTCCAAAACAGTCCAATCAATACCAAAATGAGAAAGCAAATTCATTGTTTTTTTGCTTACACATTGCTCTGAAAGCCACATGCCACGCGGACGTTTGCCAAAAATTTCCTCAAATTTATTGAGCGCGCGCGCAACTTGTTCTTTTGCGTCCTTAACACCGCCTATAAGGGCATTTGGCAAATTTTCGCTATAAGGATAATTACTTTCCCTTAAGTTAATTAACAAGGGTAAAATCGGGTGATAATAAGGGTTTGTAGAAATTTCAATCTTACCTTCATCCTGATATTTTTTATAAGTAGGCAAAATGTCTTTAATTATTTGAAGCTGTATTTCATAGATTTTTTGCCTGTCTTCAAGGGTGAAATCTTTTTCCTTATCTAATAAATAATCAAGCCCTTCATAATGGTGTTTAAACCTTTTATCAATCCAACAAAGGGTGAAATTTGCCATAATATCAGCATAGTCTTGATCTGAAAAGCTATCTATAAGCGAGGTTTTAGTATCGCAATGAGATCTTCTTTCGCTTAATTGAGCGTAATATGGACGCGATAAAAGCATATTTGAATAATTAACATCAAAGAAATTTTCTAATATAAAAAGCTTGTCATCGCGGTCAAGGTCTTTTATATCGCACAAAAGTAATTTCAAATGAATGTCTTTTGCGCCTTGAATATACTTTTCAATGGAATCAACAAGAACAGGCGAAATATTAAAATTTAGCTTTATGTTTTTAAAATCTTCAAGCCTTGTGAGCATGTCCAGATAGTCTTTTGTGGCGTGCAATCTCACCCATGGCATTAAAAAGTCACCCTGAGCATTCTCTTGATAAGAAGGCTGGTGAAAGTGCCAAACAAAAGCAATATTCAACTTTTTGACCATATTTCGCTCTTAAATAAACCGTTACTTTTCTATTATACTAGCTAAAAAGCCCACTTGTTAATGGGCTTTTTAGTTGATTTATTTGTGATTAACAAATAATTATCTTTCGGGGTTTGATTTTGTTGCAATGTCGTAAATTTCTTTAATAGCAAAACCGCCTGCAACTACCGCTGTAAGTGCTGCAGCAGCAAATTTTACACCTTTTGCACCTTTGTGTTCACTTACAAACTTTGCGCCTGTTTGTTTTGCTTTACTAAAACTGTTTTTTAAAATTTTTCCTGTTACTTTTGCGCCGTCAGCAATTTTAGAGCCAACAGTTCTTATAATACCTTTTGTAGCGGTTTTAGCGCCTTCAACTTTTTCTTTGTTTAATTTTATTTTCTTACCGAAAGCAACATCATTATTTCTGGGAACTTGTCTTCTTCCCAATGTAGCGCTTGAATTTAGTGCTTGAATATTCATTATATTTCCTTTCGATTTTATTATTCAGGTAAAATATCAACCCCAGGGACCGCATTTACAACTTTTGCAAGGTCGCCCAATGCATCTTTTAGGGTATGTTCTTTTTGTGTTTCATCAGCAATATCACCAGCTTCACGACCAGCAAGAACAGCAGCGCCAACTGCAATTGCAGTATCTGCAACGTCACCGCCTGTTTCAATACCTGCTTGTTTAAGCCCGTTTATTACTTTGTTTCCGTTTTTATCACCAAAAGCTTTTATGGCAACTTTTTTTATAATTGTGCCATCGCCCTTGCTTGCAATTTTAGAAGATTCTTTTTGCATTTCGCTGCCAATTTGGTTAATGCCTTCGCTGCTTACCTTTTTACCTAGATTTGCAAATTTACCAGCGACCCTGCTTGTTGCAGTCGCCACCCCATGTCTTAGTTTTGGTGCAACTTTCTTAAAAGACAATGCAGCAGCAGCAAAACTTGCAGCTGAAACGACAAAATTTATTGTCTTTCTACCGGTTTCAGTTTTTTTAAGTTTACCATCCAATATGTCAGCTACAGCTTCAGGCTTAATTGCAAAGTCATCACTTTCATTGTTCTCTAAGCGCATTGCACGCTCCTCAAGAGCTTCAGGTGTCAACCTGCCTGATGTAAAATTAACATTTTTAATACTTTGTACTTGCATTTTTTTAATCCTAACCTTACACTTGTGGAAAGTCTGTAAATATATTTTTTTGCTATTATAGCTAAAAATTTTACAAAAATTTACAAACCTACCAACCAAGCATATGAATTATACAACAAATTTCATCTATTTAAAATACTTTTTATTAACTAGCTCATCGGGCAAAAATTGCTGATAAACATCAGGCGCATCATGCGTGTAAATATAATCCACCCCAAAACCGTATTTTGAGGCGTCTTTATAGTGTGCGTCCCTTAAATGCAGCGGCGGTTTAAAATCAAGCCCATTTTTAATGTCTGAAATTGCCTCATCAATAGCACAAATTGCTCGATTAGATTTTTTAGCTCTTGCAACAAATTCTGTTGCTTGAGCAAGTGCAATGCGCCCTTCGGGCATTCCAAGGTGTTCAACAGCACGCAATGCTGCCTCAGCTATTAAAAGCGCACGAAAATCAGCATTTCCAACATCTTCTGAGGCCACGACCAAAAGTCTGCGCGCAATAAATCGCGGATCTTCGCCTGATACAAGCATTTTTGCAAGGTAATAAATCGCAGCGTCAGCATCAGAACCCCTTAGTGACTTTTGATAAGCGCTTGCCAGGTCATAATGCTCATCTATTCCATATTTTGCGGTTCTTTTTTGCAAAAGCGTTTCGATTATTTCCTTTGTAATTTCACCCTTTGTTGCAAAGTAAGAATTTTCAACAGTATTGAGCGCAAATCTAGCATCCCCGCGCGACAATTTTGTAATTGTTTCTACTGCCTCATCACTTGCTTTAGCACCTTGCGAAGGGTAAGTTTTTAGCAAATAATCATAACCTTTTTGAATAATTTTTCTTATACTCAAATCATCAATCGGGTTTAAAATTACCACCTGGGCGCGCGACAAAAGTGCCGGTATAACCTGAAAGGAGGGATTTTCAGTAGTTGAGCCCATAAGGTGAAAAGTTCCGTTTTCAATGTGAGGCAAAAGCGCATCCTGCTGGGTTTTTGAATATCTGTGAATTTCATCTATAAAAACAATGGTGCGAACACCTGTCCTAAGTGCTTCTTTAGCAGATGTTACAGCGTCTTTTACATCTTTTACCCCTGATGTTACAGCAGAAAGTTCTATAAAATTTGCATTGTGATAATTTGCAATAAGGCGCGCAAGGGTTGTTTTCCCACACCCCGGGGGCCCCCAGAGGATAAAAGAAAAAAGCCTTTTTGCCATAATTAAATTAAAAATCGGCGAATTTTGCGAGATGACATTTGTTTGCCCTAAATATTCATCCAGTGTTTTCGGGCGCAAAATCTCAGCGAGTGGCATTTGTTTATTACTGTCTTCTAGCGCATCAAATAAATTCATAGTATAATTCTACCATGGTTAAAAAGTTTTTTTTGATAGTATTAGTAATTTTTTGTGCTTTGGTTTTTTGGTATTATTGGGCAAAAAATAAAAACAGACAAAATGAATTTACCATTTGGACAATTCAGCTAAAACCTGTTGCACAAGAAGTAATTGAAGAAAATATTTCTTACTTTCAACAAATTTACCCCCACATAAAAATAACTTGGGTTGACATTCCAATAGCTGAAGCTCAGAAAAGAACTCTGGCTGCGGTTTTAGGCAAAAATCCACCTGATTTAATAAACCTAAACCCTGATTTTTCTGTAATTTTAGCCCAAAGAGGCGCTCTTGACTATTTTAGCGAAGATGAAGGCAAAAAATTTATACCTACAACAGTAAATATGCTAAGGTATAATGGCAAAATCTTTGCTCTGCCTTTTTATGCAACAAGCTCAGTCACCTTGTACAATAAAAAATTATACAATTCTTGCGGATATGAAAACCCGCCAAAAACCTATGAAGAATTGGCAAATTATGCTCAAAACTTAAAAAATTGCACAGGTATTTACCCTCTTGCAATAAATTTAAACGAAAATGACTCTCTTGCAAAGATTTTAAACAAATATAACATTACAACATTTGAAAATGAAGAAGAAATAGCCCGCGCTAGCTCTTTGTACAAAATGTTTAACGATTTATACAAAAAAAATCTTATCTCAAAAGATACTTTGACTATAAATCATCGCGAAATGGCTGAAAAATATATGTCAGGCAATGCGCTTTTTGTAGTTTTGGGGTCAAATTTCTTAAACATGGTAAAAGAAAATGCGCCTCAAATATATTCTCAGTCTGATATTTCGGCACAACTTTTAGGGGATAGTCAAAAGTATGACGTCGCACTAATGAATTTTGTAATACCAAAATACGCTAAACACAAATCTTTAGCCCATGAATTTGCGAACCTTTTAACAGGAGAAGATGCGCAAATAAAGCTTGCTAAGCTTACAAACGTCATTCCTGTTAACAAAGAAGCCCTTAAAAATGAATATTTTAGTCAATGTTCTTCTGATTTAATTGCAAAAGCAAGGTGTGAGAGTATAAAGCAGCTTGAAAATTCAGGTAACAAAGACTTTGGAGTGCAAAACAAAAAAGAAATAAATGACACAATTAATAAAACTGCGGAAACTATACTTCTTGACGGTTCAATTACTGAAAAATCAATTGAAAACAAGATAAAAGAGCTTGCAAAAACCATCAAAAGGCTTAAAGGGTAGCTTTTTCACCGTTTTTGATTTTATCTAAAGTCTTTTTAGAGCCTTCATGCTCTTTTGAAAGTTCTAAAACAAAGTCAATTGCTTCCATATCGCGCCTAACAGCTTCTTTTAAAGCCATAATCTCGCCATAGCTTAACTCTTGAGCCTTCTTGGAGTCGGAAAACTCAAAAACTCTTTTAAATTTTTCCTGCGATGCCTCATCATAACCAGGTAAGCCCATTTTATAAGCATACCATTTATGGAATTGGTGCGACATAACATAAATATTAACGGGCAAATCCCTCAAAACAAACATTTCAGGTGTCTTAAAAGATATTTTTCTATTTAAAACCAAATTCAAATAAAGTGCTTCAAAACCGCTTCTGGGGGTAATAAAGCCCTCTTGCTCGTTTACATAAGACAAAATTTTATCAGCGTAGGGGATTTTAACCACTTTTGTGCCAGATTTTTCAACATATTCAAGCAGTTTTTCAGGAGTTTTTATATTCTTTTTGACAATTTGTTTTACTTTTTCTCTCAAAAGTTGAGTTTTCTTTTGCTTTTTTGCATCAAGTGACATTGTAGCAAAAGATGTAATATGAGAGCTTGATGTACCATTTGAATACGAATACAAATTGTTCTTTGGCAGCTCATATACCTTTTGTTGCATTTTAAATATTTGATTTAATATAATTCTTAAAAATTTCCTCATACTATATATAAAAAATTTTTTTGTAAAAAATTGCTACACATTTTTATTTTATGAGAAAATAAAAAACTTGAGGGGTTTTGTATAAACAAAAGCCGAAACATATGAAAATAAACTCAGCAAACAACATTAACTACAAAGGACATTCAGGCATTGTAAAAAATTTTAAACGTGCCGCAGGAGAAAAATTTGCCAAAATTGACCAAATTGGCGAAGGGGTAAATATTGCCCTTGATTTTTCAGGCAAAGCAGTGCTTGTACCTGCAACAATTATGCTTGTTTCAAAAGAAGACAAAGAGAAAAAAGAGTATTCTGCCCTTAAAAACCCTGTCGCAGCAACTTTTCAACTTTTAATGGAAGTACCTATTTTAATGCTTTGCTCAAAATACGTTGAAAATCTTGCAAATAGAAACAAATTAAATAAAATTGGTGGAAAAATTTCATACAACGAAAAATACGCAAAAGATAATTTTATAAATATGCTAAATAAAGCCTCAAGCGAGAATTTGGAACTTGAAAAATCTTGCAAGGAAATAATTGAAAAACTTGACAAAAAAGGCTTTGGAAAACTTATAAAAGAAGATTTTGAACAGGCAATAGAAAGCTTTGGAGGAAATTACAAAAAAGAATTAATAGAAAGTCTTAAAAATTGGGATTTGACTCACAAAAGACTTTACCACCTGCAAAACAGAGTAAGTTTTGTAGCTGCAATAACACTGACTCCATTATTGTGTAAGGCTGAAGATTACTTTTTCCCAAAAATTATGAATAAAATTATAAAAAAACCTGAAAATAATAAGCCAAAAAAGATTTTCACTCTAGAGCATTTTAAAAATATGGTTTCAAAAAGGAGTGCAAAATAATGCGAATATTAGAAAATAAATTAAATAATTTTGCCAACTCAAATTTTGTAAGAAAACATATAGACAACTGCATTAAAAAACCACAATTTTTAACAACCACTTTACTTGCAACAAGTATTTCAAAAGATGCCTTTGCATATGCTCTAAGAGTTCATAACACATTAAAAAATGATGAGATTCCAGATGACAAAAAATCTTTCGTTGCAAAAATGGATGCTGTAACAGGGATTACAACCACTGTAGTGCAGCTCTCAACAGGACTTTTGCTAGCAAGCAAAAAAGTGCAAGATGGCCTTTGCAATCATCTTTTTTCAGAATTAAAAGATAACCCAAAAAAATTCAAACAGGCAAGCTCTGGCTTTAGGGCAGTTTCTACCCTTGTCGGTGCAAAAAAAAAAAAAAAAAGAATACTTGTACCTTTAATATCAAGTCCAATTGCAAGTTATTTAGAAAACAAGCACAAACAAAAAAGCAATTTAAAATAATTTTTTGTTTTAATTAAAATATGACAGAAGCAATTAAAAACACTCCGCAAATGACTTTTACCCCGCCAAAAGTTGGTGTAATACCTACGCCACCAAAAGTTGGGGGTAAAATTTCTCAAGATACTCTTGAACTTGTGAATTCAAAAGTGCCTGAAGATTTGCAAAATGCAGGAAGAAAAAAGAAAAATAGTCCAATTAACATTATAAATTACATGTGGCTTGGCGTAAGCTTAATATCAACTGCTGTTGCAGGAAGTGAAGTTTTTAAATTCATCAAAAAGCATTAATTGTATTGCAATATTTACAAACCCCCCCTATAATATTTTTATTAGTGTTACAAAAGGCAAACTTTATGAAAATAAAAAGAGGGTTTACATTAGCGGAAGTTTTAATCACCCTAACAGTAATAGGGGTGGTTGCAGCCATAACAATACCATCTTTAATAACAAGTGTTGATTTAGACAAAAAACAGGCAGAAGCAACTATTAAAAAAACATACACCACATTTAACGACGCCACAAAACAAATAGTTATGATGGAGACAACATCTCACACAATGGCTAATGTTGGCTGTGCAGATAATAACTGCATTAGAGATCTATATGGCAAGTATGTTTCTTATGTAAAAACTTGCAATTCTGACGCGCAAGACAATTGTCTCGATGGAGCTCCAGCAAAGGCAAATCAAACTGATACCGTTGATTTTACAGGAAAATCACTGGCTGTTCTTGCAGATGGAACTCTTGTAGGTTTTCAATATGACAACACTTGCCAGACTACAGTAAAATCCGTTATAGAATTTGATCAAGCACCTGTTGATGTAACAAAAGCTTGCATTGCAATTGCAGTAGATACTAATGGGTCAAAAAGTCCAAATAAAGACGCGCGCGACAGATATCAATTTGCAATAGGTAAATTAGGTGTAAAATTTAAAGCAGCTGCTGCTGCACCATAAAAAAGCCCTCTTAAAAGAGGGCTTTTTATATTTAAGCAATTGGCTTCATTGAATCTTTATAGATTTTTTCCACTCGCTCTTTTGTTGCTTCATTTGGAGCAATTGCAAGCAAACCATCTAATGATGGAGTAGTAAAGGCAAGGTTTGTAAGTTTTTCAACATCAGCGTTTGAATAACCCATATCTTCAAGCTTTTCTTTTACTCCAACCTCAAAGAGCCATTTTTCAACAGCAGCTGCAGCTTGTTTTGCCTCATCTGCTTCACCTTTTAAATTAGGTGCAATAGGCTCTAATATATCAGCCAAAGTTGCGGCTTTATCAGGGTAAATTGTCTCAATTACCGAAGGCAAAAGTATTGCAAGACCTAAACCATGAGATAGGTCGTGTTTAACTGCACTTAGCGGATGTTCAAGCGCATGGGTGTAGTGTAAAAGCCCGTTATCAAAGCATATTCCGCCCAATAGTGCTGCATACATCAAGAAGTATCTTGCTTCAAGGTCTTCTGGATTTTTAGCTGCATGTGGTAAGTATTTTGCAACAAGTCTGATTGTCTCTTTTGCAAGAGAAATAGCATAAGGTGAAGCAACTTTACTTGTTGAAGCCTCAACCACGTGATTAATGGCATCAATTGATGTGTACAGAGTTTGCTTTAGGCTTAACTTTGTGCATACTTTAGGGTCATCAATTGAATAAGTAGGATAAATGCAATCATAAGCAATTGCAGGTTTAAAGTCTTTTTTAACAACTGTCGCAACTGCAAAGCGGTTGGCTTCAGAGCCTGTACCATGGGTTAAATTAATGGCAACAATAGGCACTGCGCTTTCTGGCGCAAACTTGTACTCATATAATTCATCAGCAGTTTTATTTTGATATTTTTCATCCATTAAAATTGCAACACTTTTACCTGTGTCAATTGGAGAACCTCCGCCTATTGCAATAACTGCCTTTGCACCAAAATCAAGCGCTATTTTTTTAGCTTCATCGATACCATCAGTAGTGGGGTTTGGAGTAACTTTATCATAATTTACATAGCCAATTGAATTATCCTTTAGAGCTTTTTCAATAACGTCCCAAGCTCCTGTTGCCTTATAAGCATTTCTGCCTGAAACAACAATAACTTTGTCCACTCCTTTTGTTTTTAAATCAACCAAAATATCGTTAATTTTGTTTATCGCCCCAACTCCAAAAAATACCTTGGTGCGAGAGATAATTTCTTTGACTTCATGAATGTTAATGTCTTTTTCCCACATAATAAACTCCTTTTTCGCTACAGCATAAGTATAGCACTTTTTTAAAGTTTTGTAACAATGAAATAAAAATATTTAAAATATTGTTTAAAAATTTTCTTCACAGGCGTAAAAATATTAAAGGAAGTAAAAATGAAAATATTTAGCATTAACAATTCAATAAAAAATGTGTCTTTTGGTTTAAACCGAAATAAAAATAGTTTAAAAAAAGGGCAGCAGGAAACAGATACAAGCACAATACCAATAAGTACTTTAACTTACCCAAAACCATATTTGCCTACAGCAGAAGAAATACAACAAATCAAAAAAGCAAATCAAAAAAACAATTCAAAAGACCCGTTTTTAATTTATCTAAAAAAATCTAAAACAAAAAGTCAGCTTGATATGGCAAAAATAAATGCAATTACATTGCCAAAACAAGATGAAATAAAACAGTTGCGCTCTTTTGAAAATTCAAATAAAAAATTTGCTATCGATAAATATCAAAAAGATGCAATTGAAAATTTTAATTCCGGCAAAACTACAATTGTTACAGCCCCTACAGGAATTGGCAAAACTCTTATTGCAGAATATGGTATTGAAGATGTCCTTAAAAAAGGCAAAAAAATTATTTACCTATCCCCTCTAAAAGCGCTAAGCAACGAGAAGTTCACTAAATTTTCAGAAGAATTTGGAAATTACGATGAAAACGGAGTTTTTCTAAACTCGGATAACGTTGGTATCGTAACAGGCGACACTGTTATTAATCCCGATGCGCAGTTAATTTGTATGACAACAGAAATTTATCGCAACATGGTAAATATGGAAGATGAAGAAACCACTGCAGAAGCCTTTAGGGATTTTGCAGCAGTAATATATGATGAATTTCACTACCTTGGTGATCCTGATCGCGGTGCAGTGTGGGAAGAAGCTGTTATGAGTACCCCAAAACATATGCAGCAATTAATGTTGAGCGCAACAGCCTCAAATGCAAAACAAATATCAGAGTGGATACAAAACATAAACCCGCAAATCGAAACTCACCTGACAGAAGTTCAAGACAATGAAAGATACGTTCCATTAAATGAATATGTTTTTGGGTACAAAGAAAATGCAGGCTTTGCCTTAAAACAAATTTATAACAGAAAAATTGACATTGACAGAATTAAATACTTGCTCAGCGAAAGACAAAAACAGGTGGTCGATGAACTTGAAGAACTCTATGATGGAGAAGACTTTGTAAGCATTTTAAAAAGGCAGCAAAAAAATAGTTTTAATGAAGTTAATGCAGAAAATTTTTGCGATGTTTTGGTGAGAGAAAAAGGAATAAGCAAAGATAAAGCAAGACAGATAGCCTATATTTTATCTGATAACAAGCTAAACGTTTCAAATGATATAAAATTGAGTTACTGCAAAAATTTACAAATTACACCGCTTTTAAAAATTCTTGAAGAAAAAAATATGACGCCTGCACTGTTTTTTGTATTTTCAAAAAAACGTTGTAAAAAAGAGCTTGAAGAAACATCCAAAAAACTCGGCACACTTTTAACCCCTGAACAATCAAAACAAGTTCTTGATGAAATCAATGAAGCAAAAGAAAAAGGAATATATCTGGGTGATAACTTTGATGAAGAATACATGCCAAAGCTTTTAATGGGTTATGCAGTTCACCATGCGGGTATGTTGCCTCCATACAAAAGTTTAATTGAAAAACTTTCGCGCAAAGGGCTTATTAAAGCTTGCTTTGCAACTGAAACCCTGCTTGCAGGCATTGATATGCCTTTTAAAACAACCGTTTTTACTTCTTTAGAGAAATTCAACGGTAGAAGACAAGTAGAAATTACCCCCACAATATACAAACAAGGCTCAGGCAGGGCGGGCAGACGCGGTATGTACGATTTAGGAAATGTCGTAATTTGCCCAAATTCAGCCCAAGAGTTTAAAACGTTTAAAAAAATAATGAACTCGGATGACACAAAAATAAAAAGTACGCTAAGCCTTTCTTATGCAAGCCTTTTACAAAATTCAAAGCTAAATAATTTAAATGATTATCTTCAAAAAAGCTTTTACACATTTCAAAACGGCAACGCCCAAAAAATTAAAAAAGATGCAAAGAATAAAATTAATTACCTTAAAGAAAGAGGGTTTATTACCTTTAAGCATGGCAATTTAGTTCCTACCCAAAAAGGCGAAATGGCAAAAAATGTATATGGAATTAACCAAATTCTCTTTTGTGAATTAATGAGTGACCCAAAATACACAAAAGACTTGACACCTGAGGAACTTGCAGCACTTATGGCGATTTTTGCTGATATAAACGATGAAAAAGCAAGGAAAAACTTTAAAGATGATATGAGCGAAACCGCGCAAAAACTATCTCCAGCTATAGAGCTTGCGGAACAAATATCAAGAGAGCAAATACGCCATGGTATTGATGATGAGATTAAAATGAGTACAAACCTTGCAAGCGCAATTTTAAAATTTGCCTATATGCCTTATATAAACGACAAAGACTGTACTGACTTTTGGCGAGTGATTTTTGAAGACTTAAAAAAACAGTACGTAATTATGCATGAAGGCGACCTTTTAAGGGTTTTCAACTCAACAATTGATTTGCTAAAAACAATAGTAGATGTTAGCGACAATCCTGAGCTTACCCAAAAAGCAAATGAAGCAATAAGGTGTTTGAAAAAACCACCTGTAACAGACATTTTAAAATACGAGTTAAATATTAAGTAGAAAAAACCCGCCTTAATAAGGCGGGTTTAAACTTTTAACCTATAACAGGGGCTACAAAAGTCCTTGTTGCAAGCTCTCTATCCAAAAGCAAAAGCGCTCTGGGGTCATTTTGCGCTAACTTTAAATTACCCAAAACATTTGATACATTTGCTTCTTCTTCCACTTGTTCTTTTATGTACCACTGTAAAAGTGAAATTGCAGCACGGTCTTTTATTTCCTCAGCAACGCTTGTTAAATCATTTATTGAAGATGTAACATATTGCTCATGCTCAAGCACTTTTTCAAATACGTTTAAAGGAGAATCCCAGCTGTCATCAGGCTTTTCAACATTCATAAGCGTAACTTTTCCGCCACGCTCTAAAACATAATTATACATACCCATAGCATGTGCTAATTCTTCTTGAACTTGTACATACATCCAGTTTGCAAAGCCTTCAAGATTCATTTCTTTAAAATAAGTTTGCATTGACAAGTACAAATAAGCACTGTAAAGCTCTTTGTTTATTTGCACGCAAAAAGCGTTTTGTAGTCTTTCATTCATAGTTTATACTCCCAACAAATTTACATTAATATTTTAACACAAAATTAAATTATAAATTTGTTTACTATAAAACCAAAACCTACAAGCCAAATAAACATAATAAATGCCAATAACAAGGGTTTTATACCGAGATTTTTGATTTTTTCAAAATTTGTTTCAAGCCCAAGGGCAAACATAGCACAAAAAACTATACCCTTAATTGGAGAGGGCTTTTTGCTGTGCGAAAATTCAGGCAAATCAGCTTTTTGTATTTGTTGTTTTTCTTCGACTAATGTAGGCATAAAAAAATCTTATCATAAACATGTTTTTAAACAAATAAGTTGTATAATAAAGCTATGTTTGAAACTCTTGAAGAAGCGCAAAACGCTTGTAAAAACTGCACAAAATGCAAATTGAGCAAGACAAGGACAAACACTGTCTTTGGCGAAGGCGTTGTGAATAATAAAATAATTTTAATCGGCGAGGCCCCTGGGTTTTATGAAGATAAAATGGGCAGGCCATTTGTAGGTAAAGCAGGTATGCTTTTGGATAAAATCCTTGCAAGCGTAGGCTTTTTCAGGGATAAAAATATTTATATTTGCAACACCATAAAATGCCGACCACCTGAAAATCGAGACCCCGAACCTGACGAGAAAGAGGCATGCAGAGAGTTTTTAGACACACAGATAAATGTTATGAAACCAAAAATAATTTTAATCTGCGGCAGAGTGGCACTTGAGAGCATGTTTAACAAGAAAATGAGCATAACTCGAGTACGGGGACAGTGGTTTGAAGGTCCGCATGGTGCAAAAATGATGCCAATTTTCCACCCGTCTTACCTTTTAAGGAATGATTCAAGAGAAAAGGGTAGCCCTAAATGGCTTATGTGGCAAGATATTCAAGAGGTTAAAAGGGTTTATGACAGCTTGGGGGATTAGTGTCACCCTGAATGACCAAAACCGTCACCCTGAATTTATTTCAGGGTCTATACAACCTGCACTACTCATGTTTTTAATTAACCATTAATAAGATGCTGAAACAAGTTCAGCATGACATAGGGGGGTATTCAGCATGACATTTATTTAGTCACCCTGAACGACCCCGCCCGTCACCCTGAACGCTCACCCCGTCACCCTGAACGACCAAAACCGTCACCCTGAACTTGTTTCAGGGTCTCAAAAGTCTTAAACTCCGCACCCTACTCAAAATCTAGTGACAAATCCCTAAATTCAGGGTTCACTTCTTTAATCAAATTAATTTTCCAATCCCTATGCCAACGTTTTAGCTGCTTTTCTCTATTAATAGCCGTTTCTATGGAATCTGTTAATTCATAATACACCAGTTTATTAATATTGTATTTTTCAGTAAAACCGACGACAACTTTATTTTTGTGCTCCCAAACTCTTTTTTGTAAATTACTTGTGACACCAATATACAAGGAGCTTTGGGAATAATTAGCCATTATATAAACTGCGCAGGTTTTTTTCATTGGTTTATTATAACATGTTTTTTAGATGCTGAAACAAGTTCAGCATGACATAGGGGGGTGTTCAGCATGACATTTATTTGTCACCCTGAATTTATTTCAGGGTCTTATAAACTCGCACAACTCGTACTTTTAATTAACCATTAATAAGATGCTGAAACAAGTTCAGCATGACATAGGGGGGTGTTCGGCAGGACATTTATTTAGTCACCCTGAATGACCAAAACCGTCACCCTGAACGACCCCGCCCGTCACCCTGAACGACCAAAACCGTCACCCTGAATTTATTTCAGGGTCTATTTCTTCTTATCGCCCATCATAGCAACCCATCACCCAAAACCACAAAAAGGGTATAGGAATTTTTAGAAGATTTATCGCAAAATAACAACAATCGAGCCCAAAATCATAATAATTGTCCCTAAAATTTTTCTTTTAAGATTTTTTTCGCTAAAATATCGCCAGCCAAAAAATACGCTCAACAGGGATGAAAGTTGAAAAAGCGCTAAAGCGCAGCTTACGTTCATTTTTTCAAAAACAATGTTTGTTGAAAACTGCATTAAAAACATACACAAACAAAGGGTTAAAAAGCCCTTGAGGTTTCTTTTTATCGATATATAAAAATTTGCTACGATTTTTGATTTTAAAACAACAAGAATTACAAAAGAGAAAATCGCGCTAAAAAAGCACCACAGGACAAAAGAGGTTAAAATATCAGACATAAGAATAATTTTTTTAATAAAAACAGCCTCAAGCGCAGTAAAAACAAGTGCCAAAAGCCTAAATTTTATATCGCGCCTTAAAAAAATTTTGGGGCTTATTTTTTCTCCCGAGCCGTCAAAGATAAAGTAAGAGCCAAAAATTATTAAAAATATTCCCAAAAACTGCAAGATAGCAGGAATTTCACCCAGAAGTAAAAAAGCGAAAATGACACTGACTATTGATTTATAAGAATTTATGGGTCCCAAAACGGAAAGTTCGCCGCATTTTAGCGCCTCAACCAAAAACCAATTGCCAAAAGCTCCGACTATTCCCGCCAAAAGTACATTTTGCCAAAAGACAAAATCAAAGCGCGCCCAGTCTGTAAAAAATGAGGGTATAATACAAAAAAGGCTCAATATAAAATATGCAAAAAAGCTTATCCACAAAGACTTAAAACCCTTTTGCCCCAAGCGTTTTTGAATAACGTTAGAATAAGGATTTGAAAAAATTCTTGTTAATAATGCCAAGATTCCTATCATTTTAAAATTATACGCAAAAATTTTTGTATATTATAATAAAATTATGCAATTAAACCTTAGTTTTGAAGAAAATATTGAAATACCCAAAAAGCCTCTGCCAAAAAAGCCAAAAGGTAAATTAATTGAAATTATGCCAAGTGATTTTTGCGTGGTGGACATTGAAACAACAGGCTTTAGCCTTACAGGGGACGAGATAATCGAGCTTAGCGCAATTAAAGTAAAAAATATGGAAAGAATTGCGGATTTTTCAATGCTCATAAACCCCAAAAAACAGATAAGCAGCTTTATAGAGAACTTAACAGGCATAACTAACGCAATGGTCAAAAATCAGCCTGATATAAAAATTGTTTTAAAAAAATTTAGAGATTTTATACAAGATGACATCATTTTAGGTCATAATATAAGATTTGACGCGGGTTTTATACATCGAGAAATGAAAATAAATTTTGATGAAAATTTCTCAAATAATTTAGTTGACACAGTTGCACTTGCAAAAAAGGCATATAAGCTTGAAAACTATAAGCTCTCGACAATTGCTAATAGCTTAAACATCGATACAAAAGGCGCACACAGAGGGCTAAAAGACTGCGAAATGACTTATTTAATTTATAAAGATATCAAGCGGCGTCTTGGTTAGATTTTTCTTTCTCGAGATTTTCAAGCTCTTTTTGTCTTTTCTTTTCTTCTTTTTTCATCCATTTTCTTTGATATTTTTCGTATTTTTTCTTTCTTTTTTCTTCAAGCTTTTCAAATTTCTTTTGATGTTTAATCATTTTTTCAGGATTTTGCGCACGCTCCTCTGAAACATCCTCATAATACGCTAAAAATTCCTCGTAACTTTCAGTATCAAAACCTTTTTCTATAAACTCTGGATAAGTATGAGCTATATAATCATAAATATAAAGTGTCCTTTTTTCACCCGAAGGGTGGGTTTTGAGGAAATCTATGTATTTTTCACCTGTTATTTTTTGCAAAATAGACAACATTCCAAGGGGGTTATAACCTGCACCAACAAGCAAATCTACAGCAGTGACATCTGACTCAAATTCTTCTGAGCGCATCCAAGTTCTAAAACCTACTTTATAAACAAGTGCTGCCGGCAAACCTACAATTGGCACTTCTTTTGCCGCCTGCAATGAAATACTTGCAATGTCATTTACAATGTTAATCTTATACACATGGGCATTTACCAGATGCCCTAATTCATGCGCAATTACCCCTGCCAGCTCGTCGTCATTTTCGCAAATTTTGATAAGCCCGCTAAATACCACAATTTCCCTATACATATTAGCATAAGCGTTAACATCGCTTGTCTTTTTTAATTTCATTCTAACTTTTGTGGAAATTTTATTGCGCTCAAGCAACCTGTCACAAATATCATTTATACGTCTTGTCATTGTTTGTTTTTGAGATTTTGTAACATACGCTTTTTTAGGAGCGTTGTCATCGCCCGCAACACAAGCCAAAGGGGCAAAAAACAAACTAAAAAGAATAATAAAAGAAAATATCTTTTTCATAAATTTCGCCAAATAATGATTTTTAATTTTATCATTATTTTTAGCACTATTCAATAGTTTTAGCCTAAATTTTAAACTTCAACAAACAAACCTTTTGATTTACTTTGTGCATTTTGAATTAATTTTTTCACACCTTTTTTATGAAGCACAAATTTTTTGTCTTTATGAGCGCCCTTAGGCTTAAAATTACAACCATCAGTATAAAACCCTACAGCTTCATCTAAAGCATAATCAACAACAAGCTTTTTGCCTTTTTTATCTTCCAACATGTTTTTACCAATTAGAGCCAACATGTTTTTACCTACGTGTTTGTATTTTTTATGATTTGTTTCAATAAAATCAATATGTACGGAATCATCTTTTACGCTTGTTTTTGCAATAGCTACAATGTCACCACTTTTTGTTTGCATACCGTAAAAATAGTCTTCATCAGGTTTCCGACAGGAATTAATTTTTAACGTTTTTATTTTCATGTAGCCTGCAATAAAACCTTTAAATTCGTTTAAACCTTGCTGTGTTCTAACTTCTATGCTGTCAGCTATATCTTTGCAATCATACTCAAAAAATGTCGCTGCAATATTTTTATTGTTTTTCTTGTCTTTTATTTTGCAAGTTGCTATTGGAATTTTGCCAGTAAAATTTATCATGGTGATTTTATAAAACTTGTAAAGAAAATTAATTGCATGCGATAAATAAGTCTTTTATGGGGCGGGTGATGGGGCTAGGCGAGCTACACGAGCCTATGCGGTAGCGCAATTGTTCGAACCCCATGAAAAAAAGACCCCTTTATTAGGAGTCTTTTTATGGGGCTAGCAATGGGTTGCTCTTAGACCTGATTTTAATTCAACTTCATGATGTGGCGAAGTCAACTGAGTGTGAATATTGCTTACACAACCTATCTAAATTAGCAGCTTAAAAGTAATTATTTTATATAAGGTTTATTATATCGCCTGTTTGCCTCACCTAGAAATTGGTCATCTATTATTTTTATAGTTCGAGATGAAGTACCTAAAATGTGGTCTTTTTGTGATAAAATGCAACTATTTTTTTCAAAAAAAGGAAGTTGTATAAAAGTAATAGCTTTTTCATCTTGGCAGATTAATAATTTGGGATTTTTGCATCCTATTATGCTAGTTAAGCAGTTTTTGTATTCTTTTGCAAAATGCGAATTAAACTGCACTTTTACAGACAATTCTTGTGTTTTGTCTGTCATTTGAAGTGCTTTTTCGAGGTATTCCTCGCAAAAGAAATTATTTTCAAGTAAATTTAATAAAAGCGATAATACTCTTTTTGTATTTCGCTTATATCTTTCTTTTTGCTTTTTGGGGTCATTAAATGTTTTATTGCAATTTTTGCACAAATACCTTTGCACACCCTTGCGAGTGGCATATTTTATAACATGTGTTGATTTTAAACATGTAGGACAAACTATTGATTCATTATTTTTATCTTTCTTTCTCACAGCAATATTTTAGCAAAAAAAATTAAATTAACAACCAATTTAGTAAAAAATGGTTGTTAATTAAGCACAAAAAACAGGCAAAAGCATTTTCGATAAAGGATTTATGACGTTTTTTATTATTTTGATTTGCAAATAAGTATAATAACTCACTTTACAAAATAAAAACAATTTAAATAGAAAGCAGGTAAAAATGAGTACATTAAGAGAAACAGAAGAATTAACAAGCAAATCAAATGAAGACAAAAGAAAGGATGAAGGTATGCAAATAACAATTGAAAATGAGAAGAAAACACTTTATGAAAATTGCAACACAGAACAGAAACCATATAAAAGCCTAGCAAAATATCTTGAAGATGAAAGCAAGGCTGATTCTAATCAAATTAATAATTTACACAGAAATATAAGAACCGAAAATAATCTAAAAATTAGTCGCAAACTTGATTTTAAACCAGCACTAAAACCTGAATACAAGAATCCTAATATAAGTAATATGCTTAAAAACACTGATGATTTCAAAATAGAAAATGTACTGGAACATCTAAATATTGTCGCTCAAGAGTTTGAGCAAGCACAAATAGAAGAAAAATTATGTTTATATAAACAAGGGCAACTTATAGATTTAGCGTATAAAATATCCGTTACTACATCTTTTGATAAATCAGATGATTCGAAAATGGTTTTTGGCGGAATGACCGAAAAAGAACGAGAAATAAGACACGTATATTATAAATATGTTTCAATTATAAACAAGCAAGGACGCTCTATTAAAGACATTTATAAAATAGACATAAAAAAAATATTAGAAATTTTTCTTCTTGATGACAAATCTATGTATGAAGAAATTGAAAATTATCTTAAAGTAAATAAAGTCAGTATTCCCGATTTAAAAAGAGCAATTTTTTTAATGAATTTAATTGAAGGTTTAGATATAGCACAAGCCGTTGAACAAGCAAAAAAAGAATCAAAATTAAAACGAGCTGATGTAAAAAGTGGCAATAAAATGCAACAAAATTACAAAAAGTTAAAACTCAGACTTAAATATGCGAATAAAAGTTTAAATTCAAATTACGAAACAAATAAAATAAACAGAAAAGAAATACGAAAATTAACTTACAGAAATAATAAACAAGCAAAAGAAATAGACAACTTAAAAATAGAACTAAAAAGTTACAAGAAATCATTAAAAAAGGTTCAGACATTTATAAATAAATCCACAAAAAATACTGAATTTATTACAGAAATTAAAACGATAATAAATAAACAGTTAAATTAAATTTTTTAAGCAAAATAGTACAAGTTAAAAGCTAGAAAACATCTAAGCAGTGTTAATATAACTTGTGGCATTTTGCGTAATTGATAACTAAAAATTAATTCAATCTCTTAATTTAAAAACAAAATAGGTTTGATAAATAATATCAAAGCCGTATTTAATAATGCAAAATTTTCTTATTTATAATTTTCAACATAGGAATAAAACAATAAAAATGAGAGTATAATAAATCAAATTATCTTGTTAATTATATAAAACATTAAATTATCGATAATTTTCAGATATTGCACTTTGACAAATAAATATTATTCAGCAAGAAGTCAGAAAAAAAAGAATAAATATAACTACATAGGTAATTAAAAAGGTTGGCACAATTTAAAAAAGTGGCTGAATGATAACAAGTAAATAAATAAGGCATAAAACATTAAATAAAATTGTTGCTTATATATAATATAAACAATAATAATATTTGGTTAAAAGCGTTATTTTTTACGTTTTGATTTTGAGATTCAAAATCAAAACCAAAATTTCAGTAAATTGTGTCAATATCAAGTAGATAGCCACCAAGAGATTCAAGTTATTGAATCTCTTGCTACTTTTATATAAGCAAAATAAGGAGACACAATATGTATAATTTCAACGAAAAACAATTATTATCTGATTTTTTAGAAAATAATTTTTTTATTGAAGATTTAATAAAAACAACAAAAGAAAAATACAATATTTATAAAAAAATTAAAAATAATAAAGCTAGAATAATAGAGGCACCATCAGATAAAAGAAAAAGCTATCAGAAAAAAATTAATGCCTATTTTCAAAAAAATATAATTTGCCCAAAATATTGTTTTTCAGGCTGGAAGGGCAAAAACAATATTTTAAACGCAAAAGAACATCTTGGTCAAAATTACTATTTAACTGCAGATATAGAAAGATATTATACAAATTCTACATCCCGACATGTGATTAAATGGGCAGAACAACAGGGCTTAGAAGATATATGGGCAAAATTGTTTACTGATTTAACAACCTGCAATGGGCATTTATCGACTGGTTCACCTGCAAGCATGGTTTTAGCTACGTTAATTCATAAAGAAATTTTTGATGAAATACAACAGTACTCAATGGAACAAAGTATTAAATTTACGCTTTATGTAGATGATATTACATTATCAGGCAATAAACCTATATCGCAAGATTGTATTAGATATATTGAAAAGCTATTATATAAGCACGATCTTAAATTAAACAGAAACAAAATCAAAAGATTTGGTTATAAAGGAGCACACATAACTGGTATTAGATTAACTAAAAATAAAAGATTAGATATTCCGTTCAAAAAAAATTATGAAATTATAAAAATCTTATCAGCAAAAGATATTTCAGCTATGACATTGAAAGAAGTCCGATTATTATTGGGTAAAATTGGATATATTCAGCAGATTTATCCTAATCGTTTTAAAACAACAAAATTTAAAGCTATAGCGCAACTAAAAAAACTGACTTAGCTTTAATAATATCAAAAGCGTACATACACTATTTTGTGGTATTACGCTTTTGATTATATCTTAGATATTCAAAATAATTTCGGGCATCCGTTTTTTAAATTTTTGTTTCAAAAATGTACATCACACAGCTCTGTAATACCCACAATATACGTGAATATTAAAGCAAATGATACAAAAAAGATACACCCAAAATCAGTGTTTTTAGAAGGCATTAATGTTATTTAGCAATTTTTTATTTCAATTCTTTAAATAATTTGGCACCGAGCGAACGAGTTGTATGGCTTGAACCGCTCATTTGTTCCAAACTATATATATCAGGGAACATATTTACAAGCATTTTTTTAATTATTGGTTTTGCCGTTACACATTCCCATGTATCATTAATCTTTTCTTCAATAATGATTTGTCCAGATGAATACTTGTAAATTCTGCATGCTTTACCGTCGCAATTAAAGTACTTCGGTTTTAAAGTGTTGTTCATAAAGTTAATGAATGCCTTTAAAGTATGTTTAACATAATCATTAATAGGATTAATTTTAGCAGAATTCTCTTGTTGTAAGATTGTAGTTAAAATTTCTATAACATTACTCCATAATATTGTTATTTGCTTATCTTTTTCACTCACAATTATGGATTCATCGTTTCCTTCAGGGACTAAATAACATATAATAATAGGTTTGACTGCTAAATCAGAGTCTTTTAATCCATTATATTCTTCTTGTAGCTGATTTTTTTGTTTAGATTGTTCTGAGATTTTATTTTCAATTGCAATTACATGGTTATTAGTTTCAAAAACAATATCAACAATTCTTTTTCTTTTACTAACAGGGTATTCTAGCTTGATTTCAACTTTACTTAAATCAGTTGTTTCAATTTCACTTTCATCGACCTTAATTAAATGCAAAAAACTATTGAAAAAAATATCTTTCAACCCATGGTCTTCTGATGGATCTAAAAGATAACCTAAAAACGAACTTATATTTTCTTCATTAATGCAACCTTTGCCTTTAACTAAAGTATCAAAAATATTCATGGCTCAACCCTCCTAAAATTTATATCCATACTTTTGCAGCTTTTTCTTGCAAATATTAAGCAATTCTTCTGAAAATAATTCTGTGTACTGGGGTTTAATCATAATTGCTTCCATTGATAAATCCAGTCTCCCTTTCTCCCACAGTTTTTCTAATCCTGTTGTAGATTCCTTTAATACAAGTTGTTGTACGACTTGATGGGCATTATTGCCAGATTGTTGCAACATTTGAATAAATCTAGTAGGCACATATCCAATTTTCTTGGATTCTTCAACTGATTGTAAAACTTCAAGATTAAATTTATTTCTTAAATTATTTATTTGCATTAAGCCTTCATGTACTTTTCAACTCACTATCACAATATATAAAAATTGCTCAAAAGTCAATACATGTAACTACTTGTATATAAACCGTTATTAATGTTGTTTAGAAGTAGTTATACATAAGTTATTCTACAAAAAGGTAATGGATTTAATAACATGGACTATAGCAAAGAATACATTGGTAAACTTATCCAAAAAGCAAGAAAAGATAATAAAATGAAGCAATCTCAACTTGCCGAAAAAGTTGGAATTTCTGAAAAACATTTAAGCAAAATTGAAACAGGAAAAAATTATCCTGCATTGAATAATTTTTTGAAAATAGTTGAGGTTTTAGGGCTTTCATTTAATGATTTTGGCTTAACTGAAGAAATTAAATATTCAAAACAAAAAGAAAATTTATATAAAGTAATTAATACTTCGTCAAATAATCAACTTGATCTTTATATAGATATAATCAATGCTTTGCAGAAACATTTTTAAAATTTAACTATTATAAGTGTTATATATATTCCGCCCATCAGCAAACATGATAATCTCTTGAAAAATTATAATATTATAACTAAAATAAAAGTACGACTTATAATTATTATCGCAATTATTCAACATTCTAAGCGAATAAAATTAATTTTTCCGTACTACATTGATTTTCATTAAAAAAATAAAATGGATAAAGAACTACTAAAAAGAATATACAGCAATATTATAGATAACACAGCGCATAGTATTATGACAGGATATTCTGAGCTGGATTCAATACTTTCAACATGTAGCCGAGGTTCATTAATCACAGTTGGGGGAGTTAACTCAAGTGGTAAATCATCTTTATTGAGAAATGTACTGATAAACCAAACACTAAATAATAATAAATGTGTTTATTTTAGTTTGGAAAGCTCAAGAGAGAATTTTACAAAACTTTTAATATGCACGTATATAAATATACCTCTATATAAAGCTTTTATGAATTCTGCCTTAACAAAGGAAGCTAAACTAAAATTGAATACGGCTATAAACGAAATGCAAGATTGGGATTTAGAAATTTATGATTGTTCATTGTATAAATTAGAAAAAATTATACAAGAAATTATTTCTATAAGACCTGACTATGTATTTATTGATGGAATAGATGAGATTAGAATAAACGAAAAATTTGACACCAAAGAAATTTTAAAATCATTAAAAAATATAACAGATAAAATCAAAGCAACAATTTTTATCACTACAAAAATAAACTTAGGGACTATAAATAACGAATTTAATATTCCAACAAATAAAGATTTTAACGATTCTGAAAATATCCTAAAATATTCAGAGGAAGTTCTTATTCTTTATAGACCTGATATTTATTACATGCAAGATGATATGCCAGAGGGTTTTAAATCAAAAACAATAAATATAATTGCAACTAAAAATTCAAAAGCAATTATTACTCTTGATTTTGATAATCGCTACGGAAAAATCAAGGAAATAATAAATAAGTAATTAAATTCAAATATAAAAATGATAAAATCTAATTTATTTTACCAATCAACCAAAAGCCCGAATTTTTATTTTACCGTATACGTATTTTAGGCAATTGCGTCTGTTGTCAATTTATAGAAGTTTAAATATATAGATGGAATAATTTAGAGTATAATAACTTGTCTATAAAAACAAAAAGGTTAAGCCATGGAAGAAATTAACAACAACAAAACTCTAAGAAATTTAAGCTATTATCTTGAAATTATTCACAATATTATATATACAGAAAACCGTTGGATTTCTGTTGTAGATATTGCCAATAAATTAGGAATATTATGGAATCAAAATTTACTCACTAACCATCCTCAATCAACTATTGCTCGTATAATTAACCTATACTTGAAGAAAAAAGATGTAAATTATAAAAAAATACAATATCGTGACGGATATGATATATGGGTAGCCCCAATAAATATTGGAATTGATTTGCTGCCTGAATCAGCATGGAATTTGTGTGAATATTATAAAAAAATTGAGTATAATAAGCGTGTAACTGACAAAAATTTGCATGCAAATGCAAAAACTCGATACCGCCTTATGGTTAATAATCCATTTGTTATTGACTATCTAAAAACTGCTCAAAATAAAAGAAATAATTATGTTTTATCACCTATTATTCAGCTTGATTGCTATGAAAATAAATGCGAATTTAATGAACCTATGATATATACAAATGAATTTAAAGTTTTTGTATCTCCTGACTGTAAAACTTGTTTTGAGCAATTTCCTCAATATTTTCAAAATTGCATTAAACATTGTCACCTGTTAAATTAATATTTTGTTATATTAATCACATCTTTTGTTTATTGATTCTTTAAATCTTCATCTTTAATTATTGAACATAAAAACGACCGTTTAAATTTTCGCTACTAAGACACTAAAAACGGGTGACTTTTAGTTTATAGGGTTGGAAAATAAAAATATATAAATGACGTTTTTTCGATATTGATAAATATAACCTCAAAAGAAAGGGGTAAAAGTGACAACATATGCATATTTGCGAGTTAGTACAATTGAGCAAAACACAGAGAAAAATAAACTTGATGTTTTAAAATTTGCCAATTCAAAAAAACTTGGGAATGTTGAATTTATAGAAGAACAAATTTCGGGAAAAGCGAATTTTAAAAACAGGCAACTTGGTGCATTATTAGAAAAAATGAAAAAAGATGATGTTTTAATTGTTCCTGAACTTTCAAGAATAGCACGCTCAATTACTCAAATTTTTGAAGTTATAGACATAACAAAACAAAAAGGTATTATTTTGTATTCAATCAAAGAAGATTTTTCAAATAATGATAAATCAATAACATCAACTGTTACAACAACGATTTTTGCTCTTGTAGCACAAATTGAAAGGGATTTAATCAGTTTAAGAACAAAAGAAGCACTGCAATCAAAAAAAGCACAAGGCGTAAAATTAGGCAGACCAAAAGGCAAGGGAAAATCAAAACTAGATGAATACAAAGATGAAATTCTTAAATTGGTTGAACTAAAAGTACCTAAAACAATAATTGCAAGACAATACAACACATCAACTGCAAATCTGCATAGATTCCTTAACAGTGTTACTAAATAAATATCTAAATAATACAAGGCTCCCTAAAAATAACTTTAAGAAAAATTTCTAGTATAACATGTCGGGAGCTTTTTTATTGCTCTTACCGTAGATAATCGGGAGAAAAATTTTTGAAAAATAATAAAAAACAAAATGACCATTTAAACATTATTTTTAAAGATGACGGTCAAATATTGCCAGAAATTGATGATACAGAATTGTTAACTTTTGGCTTGACTTTTATAAAAATTAGAGCCAGAGAACTAAATTATAACAATTGTAATAGCGTGAAAGATTATAAAGTTTAAAGGAAAATATAAATATGAAAAAAGCGGTAATTTATTGTCGAGTATCAACAGAGGAGCAAAAAAAATATGGCTTTAGTATCAAAACGCAAATTCAAGCATGTCAAGAATTTGCAATACATGAGGGATATTTTATAGCTCAAACATATATTGAAGAAGGGAAAAGTGCAAAAGATTTAAACAGAACAGAAGTTCAAAAAATGATTAAATATTGCGACAATGCCAAAAATGGCATAAACGCAATTATAGTATGGAGAATAGACAGGCTCTCAAGGTTTAATGTGGATTACCATGGGGTAATCCGTCCAATGTTACTAAGACATGGAATTTTATTATTATCAGCAACTGAAATAAATGCAAACACAATCGAAGGTGATTACATGCGCAATATGATGATGTGTAATGCAGAATATGAATTAAGTTTAATAAGATACAGAACTAAAGAAAATATGAAAACGATTGCTCAAAGCGGAAGAATGCCATGTAAAGCTCCAATTGGGTATTTAAACATTAAAAAGAATTCAAATACTGGTAAAATAAATGAGATTATAATTGATGAAAAAAACGCACCATATATTAAGCGTGCTTTTGAATTATATGCAACAGGAATGTACTCCTATAAAAATTTAGGAGAAGAACTGTTCAAAGAAGGATTTAGACATCCTAAAACAGGCGAAAAATATCCTGCAAGAAAATTAGAGCATATATTGCACAATAAATTTTATATCGGAAAGTTTGATTGGGCAGGTATTGAATATGAAGGAACACATACTCCAATTATTGATACAAAGTTATTTTATCGAGTACAAGATATGTTCAAATCTATCGATAAAAACAAAAAACATGATGTTGAATTTGCTTATACAGGTTTAATCAAATGTGTAGACTGTGGCTGTTACTATACAGCTGAATTTAAACGCGGAAAAAACAAAAAAGGACATTACATATATTATCACTGCTCAAATTCAAAAAACAGGCATAAAAAACTAAAAAGTTACAGAGAAGAATTTTTTGACAATACTTTTGCTAATGTATTAAATACAATTTGTTTAGGGCGTAAGCAAATTGAAAGACTAAAGATTCTCGCAAAAGACTATTTAAAAGAGTTCAACTCGTATGAAAAAAATACAAGAGCAGAAATTACAAAACAAATAAATGTATTGTCAGATCGAATTAAAAAGAATTATATTGCAATATTGGAAAATAAAATCCCTGCTGGAATATCAAAGGAAGAAGCAGTTTTAATGAATAAAGAATGGCAGGAAGAAAAAGATAAACTATTAATTAAATTAGATAATACAAATTTAAGTTCAAAATTTATCTACAACAAAATCGATGAATTATTGAAATTTAGTGAAATGTTGCCAGAGTTATTTTTAAAAGCAACTACAGAGGAAAAGAAGTTGATTGTTACAACTCTTACTAAATCCATACAATTTGACGGTAAAAACTTAACTATTGAGTTAAAAGACACATTTAAAGCCTTGCAAAATATTAAAAATAATTACCAAACTAGCCTTAGAAACCATAACCTTAGAACCCATTCAAATGCAAATATAACAACAAAAAATGGCACTTTAAAAGTGCCAAATTTAAATGGGGCGGGTGATGGGGTTCGAACCCACGAATATCGGAACCACAATCCGAGGCCTTAACCACTTGGCGACACCCGCCGTACTTAAAACTATTCAATTGTCACTTTAATATCGGAACGTATAATCCCTCATGGCCGGGTAACCACCTTTGGCGACACCCGCCGTACTTAAAACTATTCAATTGTCACTTTAATATCGGAACGTATAATCCCTCATGGCCGGGTAACCACCTTTGGCGACACCCGCCATGAAACTTTTCGATTTTCAGGCGATACGAAAGAGTTAACGAAAGCCACAGGCTTGAGTTTTACTCTTTTGGATACCCGGAGGGTGCACCCGCCATAAAATTAATATATTTCAAACAAAAACATAATTCAAGATTTTTGATATAATAATTAAATGAATACATATAGTGCAAAATTTGACACATCTAAGGCGCAAGAATACAAAGCTCTTTTTGAAAAAGAAAATGTGACTTTTTCAACCCCTCAATACATGTGCTTTCAAGCACGTGGAGAAGGCTTTACCGCCTCATTTTATCAAAGCGGCAAATTTGTAATTCAGGGCAAAAACACAGACAAAATAATCTCAAAATATTTTGGAGAAAACCCGGCACCACAAGAAAATATTTTAAACATCCCCTATCCGCACATAGGAATAGATGAATCAGGCAAGGGTGATTTTTTTGGCCCGCTTGTAATTGCAGGGGCATATTTAACATCAGAAAATGCAAAAGAGCTTGAAAAATTAGGTGTTTGCGACTCTAAAAAATTGACTGACAAAAAAATTCTTGAACTTGAAAAACAAATAAAATCAATTTCAATTTTTGAAGTTATAACAATAAACCCGAAAAAATACAACGAACTTTATTCAAATTTTAAAAATTTAAACAGATTACTTGCCTGGGGGCATGCGACGGTTCTAGAAAATTTGCTTAAAAAAACAGACGCTAAAATTGCCATCTCTGACCAATTTGCGGCAAATGAAAATGTTATTTTATCCGCACTAAAAGAAAAAGGTAAAACTATAAAATTAATACAACAAACAAAAGCAGAGGCCGACACTGCCGTTGCAGCAGCCTCAATCCTTGCACGCGCGGAATTTGTAAAAAGAATTTCAAGCCTTTCTTATGATTATGAAATTAATTTTAAAAAAGGCTGCAACAGTGAAGTTTTAGTGCAGGCAAAAGAAATTGCGCAAAAATTTGGCAAAGAAGAATTGAAAAACATTGCAAAAACACATTTTAAGACGTATGAGAGTGTATAAAATCTTTTATTTTATCCAAAGTTTCAATACTGTCTGATTCTATATAAAACCTCAAAAGCGGCTCTGTGCCTGATGGACGCATTAAAACCCAGCTAAGTTTTTCTTCGCCCAAGTAAAATTTTGCCCCATCGATTTTTAAAACATCATAAATGTGAAGCCCTGCAATATCAAACATTTGCAAGAACTTTTGCTGCAAATTGCACATTTGGTCTTTATTTTCAAGTTTTACATCCACCCTATCGCAGTAAAAATTAACATTTGCAAACTCTAAAAGCTCCTCTCTTAGGCGATATAGAGGTTTTTGCAGTTTCGATACCATCTCTAAAATCAAAAGATTTGCATAAATTCCATCTTTTTCAGGAATATGATTCCCTGTTGATAATCCGCCAGAGTCCTCTCCTGCAAGGATTGTTTCATTTTCCCTCATTTTTTCGCTCAACCACTTAAACCCTACAGGAGTTGTTATTGTTTCTATGTCTAACTTTTGAGCCACAACATCAACAAGAGCGCTCACGCCTACTGTTTTAATCATTTTGCCTTTTGCGTTTTTATTTTCAACTAAATATTTTAATAAAATTGCAAGTATTTCATTTGGTGAAACCCACTGACCATTTTCGTCTATAACACCGTATCTGTCAGCATCTCCGTCATTTGCAAAAGTCAGCATGCCCGCCTTTCTATGTTTCATAAACTTCTCTTTAGGTTCAGGCAAAAACCCGCCAAAATTAGGATCATAATGGTTGTTTACAATTTCAAAATTTACACCTTGTCTTTTTAAAATCTCGTCAAATGTACCTATCGAAGCACTAAAAAGCCCGTCAAATATGAATTTTACATTGGCTTTTTTTATTGCTTCAAAGTCAATTAAATTTTTAATATGCGAAAAATAAACCTCTCTAAAATCAGAATTTATAAGCCCGCCTTTGATTTCAGATATTGGCGCAACATAATTTTGCTCAATATTTTTAACAATTTCATCAGTTATTTGTTTTGTTGCAGGCCCGCCGTAATTAGGAATAAATTTCATCCCCAGATAAATTTTAGGATTATGCGAGGCTGTAAACATAATTGCACCTGCAGAATTTTTGGCAACCGTTGCAGCATAAGCTACAACAGGGGTAGGGCAAACACAATTTGAGAGCATTACATCATATCCTGCATTTAAAAGTATGCCTGCACAAAAACGTGCAAACTCATCCGCCATAAATCTTGGATCGTAACCAATTAAGACAGATTTTTTATCTGATACAAAATCTTTTAAATATTTTATTATGCCATGGGTTATTTTTTCTACGTTTTCAAATGTAAAATCACGTGCAATAATTCCTCTAAAACCATCTGTTCCAAATTCGATTTTTTTTGTTGCCATATTAATTCCAATCATAATAAAATAATTATATGGATAATTCTATCAAAAAAATACTTTTTTTAGGACCAAAAGGAACATACAGTCAATTTGCCGCTGAAAAATTCAAGGAAAAACTTGGTTTAAATCAAGATTTTGAGCCAATTTCTACTATTACAAAAATTATTGACATAATTGATAATGACACTAAACTTGCAGCGGTTTTACCTATTGAAAATTCCATCGAAGGCATTGTAAGAGCCACGCTAGATGGTCTTTTTAGTGCAAAAAATGGTGTAAAAATTCAAGCACAAACACAAATACCTATTCAAAATTGCCTTATTTCCTATTCAAAAAAAGAAGAAATAACACACATTATCTCGCATCCACAGCCTCTTTCACAATGCCAAAACTACATTAGCGCGAATTTTTCAAAAGACATTATTTTAGAAGGCGCATCATCAACAGCTTATGCCACAATGTCGCTAAAAGAAAAAGGTAAAGGCTGGGCATCAATAGGTAATGAGTATTGCGCAAAAATGCTTGATATACCGATTTTAGAAAAAAACATAAACGACAACAAAGACAATCAAACACGCTTTGTACTTGTTTCAAGGGCTGATTTTAATTTTGAAAACAAAATAAGGACATCCATTGTTTTTTCAACAAAACAAGAGCCAGGAGCGTTAGTTAAAGCACTTGAAGTTTTTAAAAAGCATAATATTGATTTAATTTACATTGAAAGCAGACCCTCTAAAAGGGTTTTGGGGGAATATAACTTTTTTGTTGATATTGACAAAAGCATTAATGAGTTGAAAAATGTGCTTGATGATTTAGAAAAAGTTACACAGTACTACAAAATTTTAGGCAGCTACCCTGTAGTGTAATCTTGAAAATGCCTAAAGTAGTGTTATAATCTAATATACATAGAACTTTGAAATTTTAATATGGGGACGTTTTGGTTTCGACAGGGTGCTTTATCAACCGTGATGCAGGCCGCGCGGATGTTGCGCGTTACCAACAATCAAAAAAATAAACGCTAATAACGTTGTAAAAGCTGACTTTGCTCCTAGAGCAATCGCTGCATAGTTTGCGCGACAGCCACTCTATCTTGCCAGCTTGCCGCAATTTAGGGTCAATTATGCAAGCCTTTGCGTTTGTAGCTTGAGGTGCAAGCGTTTAAGTATCTAGCCTTGAGGGGTTGTCTTTCCTTATAAAAAAGACTTTGACGCTTAATTTGGTTGAAGATATCTTTCCTATTTGGCGCTGAGACAAAAAGATTCTAAGCTTGTAGATTCGCGCTTGTTATCATTTTGGACGCGGGTTCGACTCCCGCCGTCTCCAGTATTATTTTAATAAATTGAAGTTGTTGGAGTCGAAGCCGCGTAGCGGGTGAGAATCCTCCGACAAATCCGAAATCTTTGATTTCGTGATTTGACGGATGCAGTTAGCGTAAAATTTCAAGGGCAAAGCCCGTAGAAATTGAGCGTCTGCCGCCGTCTCCAGTATTATTTTAATAAATTGAAGTTGTTGGAGGCAAAACCACACACCAAACAAGAACCATATGATAAAAAATTCCTGTAAAATTTGTTTTTACAGTTGATTTTTTTATTAATTTTATAGTTAAATAATAATATTGAAAATTGAATAATTAGTTTGGGCGGTTAGCGCACTGAGCGAGCGTTTAGCTTGCGATTTAGAAAATAGCGCAGCGCTACCAGCCGATTTGAAAATTGAATAATTAGTTTGGGCTGGTTTAGCGCACTGAGCGAGCGTTTAGCTTGCGATTTAGAAAATAGCGCAGCGCTACCAGCCGATTTGAAAATTGAATAATTAGTTTGGGCTGGTTTAGCGCACTGAGCGAGCGTTTAGCTTGCGATTTAGAAAATAGCGCGGCGCTACCAGCGTTATTGAAAATTGAATAATTAGTTTGGGCGGTTAGCGCAGCTGGTAGCGCATCACATTGACATTGTGGGGGTCGCTGGTTCGAGTCCAGTACTGCCCAAACTAATTTTTATGCATTAAAGTTTTTCATTGTCCACCGTTGAGATGCTGAAACAAGTTCAGCATGACAGGGAGTGGGTGTTCAGCATGACAATTAACCCGTCACCCTGAACTCGTTTCAGGGTCTAATCCTTTTGCGCGTTAATTTTTCAGATGCTGCCCGAATAGGGGCATTTTTTTCAGATGCTGAAACAAGTTCAGCATGACGGAGGGTGGGTGTTCAGCATGACGGGGGAGTGTACGTTCAGCATGACAAGGGGGTATTGAGAATTACAAGGATGCTGAAACAAGTTCAGCATGACGGGGGAGTGGGTGTTCAGCATGACAGGGAGTGGGTGTTCAGCATGACAGGGAGTGGGTGTTCAGCATGACAGCAAGGTTTAACATACAAATAAATTTACTCCTTTTGCGACCCAATTGCGCAAAAGCGCATAACCTCGCCAAGGCTCGTTTAGGGTACAAGTCCAGTGACTAGCCCAAACTAATTTTTATGCATTAAAGTTTTTCATTGTCCACTGTTGAGATGCTGAAACAAGTTCAGCATGACAGGTTTTTGTGTTCAGCATGACAATTAACCCGTCACCCTGAACTCGTTTCAGGGTCTAATCCTTTTGCGCGTTAATTTTTCAGATGCTAACCGAATAGGGGCATTTTTTTCAGATGCTGAAACAAGTTCAGCATGACAAGGGGGTTGAGTTCAGCATGACGGGGGGTATTGAGAATTACAAGGATGCTGAAACAAGTTCAGCATGACAAGGGAGTGTGCGTTCAGCATGACAGCAAGGTTTAACATACAAATAAAATTTACTCCTTTTGCGACCCGATTGCGCAATGTTATTTTTTCAAATTTCCCTTAAAACACTTAAATGAAAAATTTTTTTGTTTTATTTTGCCTGTTATTTTGCGCTCCGGTTTTTGCTCAAGAGCCTATAAAGGTTGTAAATCCTGATAAAAATACAAAAGTTGAAATTATTTTAACTGCTCCTGCACGTGAGTTTTCGCTTGATTTAGATATTGTAAAAGGTCTGGGCGATTTTGAGGTTATTTTATGCAATGAGCAGGGAACAGAACTAAAACGCGCAAGCACAGGGCAGAATGGTCAGTATAACTTTGGTGCAGTAGATAAGGGCAAATATTTTTTGAAATTTAAAAATAATCTGCAAACACCTGAAATAAAAGAGGATAAAGCAGCACCTTTTATACAAGATTTGCCTTATATAAGGAAGTAGCTATTCAATTACAGACTTTATCAATTTGTATATTAGCCTAAGCTCGTCTTCATTAGCATTTTTTAACATACAATTAATTTCTTTAGCAATTAAATCAATTTCTTTTTTGTGGGATACATTAAAAATTTCAGCAGGCTCAAGATTAAAAGCTCTAGCATACTTTTCTATTAAATCAGCAGAAGGGTAGTTTTTTCCAGTTTCAATACAACTTTGATGTTTTGTTGCAATATTCACTTTTTCAGCAAGTTCGGATTGCTTTAAACCATTTTTTAATCTTAATTCTTTTATCCTTAGACCAAGTTGCTCTTTAATATTCATTTTTTGCCTCTTTGTCAATGTTAAATGTAATATTTCGATTATTGAACATTGTTAAAGGTTATATAATTAACTTGAAATCTATTTTTTATGTTATATTATTCATGCTATGTTATAAGTTATATAAATAGTAATTTTATTACTTATAAAGTAAAACATAGAAAGGTAGCTTATGAAAAAGGTCATTTTTACTTCGTTTTTTGTTTCT
The DNA here is from genome assembly GCA_944324385.1 of Candidatus Gastranaerophilales bacterium. Classification (GTDB taxonomy): domain Bacteria; phylum Cyanobacteriota; class Vampirovibrionia; order Gastranaerophilales; family Gastranaerophilaceae; genus Galligastranaerophilus. The sequence goes on from CALUWD010000002.1 coordinate 108,816, forward strand.
CTAATTTTAGCTCTAGCGCCAATTTGTGCTGTTTTTGCCACGCAGGATTTTACAACAGTCCAAAGGAGCGGTTGCTGTTCACATCATGGCGGTGTTTGCGGTTGTTCTGCAGGCAGAGCGCTTTGTTGTGATGGTTCTTTAAGTCCAAGTTGTGGTTGTTATTAAGGTGATATTATGAAAATTAAAAAATTATTTATAGTACTGGCATTTTTGTTTGTAATTCCTCCATCTTTTGCCGAAGGATTTGGTGGGGGATACAAATACTATGACGGTGGTTTTATTTACACAAATGCAACATTGCCACTGAGTGCCAAGAAAAGAAATGAAGAAAATTTTGTTAACGTTTCAAACACAAATTTATCTTCCCTAAAACAAGGAAAATCATCTAAAACAAATATATTGGGACTGGTTGAAGTAGGTGACGCAGGTATCATGGCGGCTGCAAAAAATGGTGGTATTGAAAAAATCCACTATGTTGAAACAAGTAAACATAAGGTATATGTGCCATTGTTATTTATTCCAATTTATGTAGACAAACTTGAAACAACAGTTTATGGTGAATAGAAAGGTAAAAAATGAAAAAGATTTTAGTTTTATTTTTATTAGTTTTTAGTGTTTTAATTTTTCAAAATTTAAAATCTAGTGCAATGGGCTTATTTTACACAAATGCAAATTATCCTGTTACTGCAACAGGTGTCAGAATAGATGATTTGTCAAAACTTAAAAAAGGCGAAGCAGATGCAATTAATGTTTTATGGATTGTAGAAGTTGGTGACGCAGGCGTTGATAAAGCTGCAAAAAATGGCAATATAAAAGAAATAAGCCACATTGATGTGCGCGAACAAACAGTATTTGTATTTTTCAAAAGAATTACAACTACTGTTTACGGTGAATAATCCAGACAAAATTTTGCCCGACATTTTGTGTCGGGCAAATGCTTTTATCATCTATCTAAAACTTCAAAAGAACTTTCAACACGTCTTTTTCTTTATTCTTTTCAAAAGCTTCAAGGGCTTTATCAATAGGATAAATTTCGCTTATAAGCGGTTTAATATCCAGTTTTTTTGTGCCCATTAGCCTTAGGGCAGGGGCAAATTGTCCGCAGCGAGAGCCCAAGACCGTTATTTCATCAATAACTACAGGTGCAAGGTTTAAGCCCTCTTTTGCTGCTATTGTGCTTTTTAGCACAAGCACACCTCTTGGCTTTGTCAACGCCAAAGATGTTTCAAATCCGCCCGTTGAGCCTGTTGCCTCAATTACAATATCAAAAGATTTGTTATCCTCCGGTCTTAAATCTTGCAGCATTTTAGTTTTAACACCTGCCTTGCGTGAGATTTCAAGCTTGTTTTGGTGTTTTCCTATGTGCACTAAATCTACATTTAGAGCATTTAATACAAGCGCAATACAAAGCCCCAGCTTACCATCGCCCAAAAGTGCAACTTTGTCGGCAGGTTTTATGTGCAACTGTTCAGTTATCTCCATAGCAGCAGCCACAGGCTCAACAAATGTCGCCTCCTCATCGCTTAAACTTTGGGGTACTTCAAGCAAATTTTCAACAGGCAAGGTAAAATATTCGCTAAAACAGCCGTCTTTTTGCCAAATGCCCAGAGTTTGACGGTTTGGGCAGTGCCTTTGCAGGTTTTGTGCGCACCAAGGGTCATTGTTGCAGCCGCAATTAATTTCACCTACAACTCTTTTGCCCATCCATTTAAAATCGCACTCATCACCAACTTTAACCACATCGCCTACAAACTCATGTCCTAAAACACCCTTGTAGCCCATATATCCTTTTGTAATTTCAAGGTCGGTGTTACAAATACCCGACATGCGAGTTTTAATAAGCACTTCGCCTTTCTTTGGTGTTGGTGTTTCATAATTATCAACAAGTTTCAAAGTTTCATCAAAAACTACTGCCTTCATTTGCTAAAAAATCCTCCAAAATCTCTTTTATGCTTCCACTTTTTGCGTTAATACTTCCTCTACATATTTTATTGCACTGACACCTGCAACAGCTCCGTCTGCAACCGCTGTAATTACTTGCCTTAGAGGTGTTACACGAACATCGCCTATTGCAAATACCCCGGGGATTGAACTTTGCATATTTTCATCAACTACAATAAAACCTCTGCTATCTTGTTTTAGTTGTCCGTTAAAATCATCGCAATTAGGCGTAAAGCCAATGTAGGGGAAAACTCCGTCTGTTTCAAGTTCTTGAGTTTTGTTTGTTTTAACATTTTTAATTACAACTTTTTCAACTTTATTTTCGCCTTTAATTTCTTCAACCACACTGTCCCAGATAAATTCAACTTTATCATTGTCAAAAGCCCTTTGTTGAACGATTTTATCTGCACGCAAGGAATCTCTGCGATGAACAATATAAACTTTTTTTGCAAATTTTGTTAAATAGCAGCCTTCTTCAACTGCGGCGTTACCTCCGCCAACTACCACAACGGTTTTGTCTTTATAAAAAGCTCCGTCGCATACTGCACAGTAGCTTACACCTTTGCCTACAAATTCATTTTCACCTTTAACACCCAGCTTTGTAGGCTTTGCACCTGTTGCAATAATTACGCTGTGCGCTTTATACTCCCCCTTTAGAGTTTTTATAACTTTAGGGTTTGAAATTAAATCTACACTTTGAATTTCTTCCATGGTGAATTTTTCTACATTAAATTTATCAAGGTGTTGTTCAAATTTTTCGCTCAACTCCCAACCTTCAATTGAGGGGAAACCTAAATAATTTTCAATTTCAAGGTAATTTGTAGGTTGTCCGCCTAAAAGTGATGTATCAATTATGGCGCAATTTATATTTCCTCTTGCGCAATATACACCGGCACTCAGTCCTGCAGGGCCTCCGCCTAATATTATGGTATCAAAAATCTTCTCCATTTATCCCAAATCTCCTGATATTTTTTGTCCTACTACTTTATATTTTACTACATCTTTTTGAATTAGCTTATTATTTACATATCTTTCTATAATATATGTATCATAACCTGTAAAAATATTACCGTTTAATTTAAACTCGGGGCTTTCTTTTTGGACAATTTTCATATTTCCGCGGGTATTTGATTTTACCCTTTGGAATTTTAAGGTCTTGCCGTCCAAATTTTTTTGCGATTCGACCTGAATAGAAGAACTTGCACCTGTGTGCACGTTTTCTAAAATTAAAGTGTTACCATATCCTCCTAATGTCCATATATCGACGCTAAGCGTATTAAAAAGTTCCGGATTGTTTGTTTCTGATATTTTTGATGTTACATGCCAAGTGCCAAAAAAGCCTTTTGGAATTTCATCTTTGGAAACTGTTGCGCGCAAAACTTCTGCCTGTGCGCAGTTAAATGTAATTAATAAAATTAGTGCAATTAAAAACTTTCTCATATATCAAAATATAATAATTTTTTTATAAATATCATACTTTGGATTGAGGCAGATTTTATCAGTTATTGTACTATATAAGAGAGGAGTTTTAATTTTGAGAAAAATAATAACACTAATTTGTCTTGTTATGTTTGGTATGTTGTGTATAATTAACTATGCAATGCCTGCTGATGCTGCAAAAAAAGAAACAAAAGAAAAAAAAGAAAAACAGGAAGCTCCTAAGGTTGATGAAGAACAATTGAAAAACATGGATCAAAAAATTGACCTTTTAACAAGAAAATTTTATACACGAGAATTATATTCACCTGAAGATAGTGACAATTTAATTAATTTAAAATTACAACTCGATACAATTATGAACACAACTCCTGAACCTGTGTATGCGCCTCTTTATTATAAATTAGGTAATCTATACAAATTAAGAGGTATGAAAGCCGAGTGCATAGATTGTCTAAAAACAGTTATAGAAAACTTCTCTGACACTGCTTATGGCCCCAAAGCACGCGAAGTGCTAACCGAAATGGGTATAACAATTAAAGAACCTGAACCACTTTTAGGAAAAGATACAGTGGAAGACGAGCAAGAGGAGGAAGAAGAAACTGAAGATGAGGAATATTACTAAATTAAGACAATCCTAAATCCATCATATTCATTGTACCAAGCAAAGAAAGCCCAATCATATATGATGTATTGTTATTAATAAAGCTAATTGAGCTACCTTGATTGTATTCATTAAAGTATTCTTCAGCTCTTATTCTCATGTCGTTATATTTATCGTATTCTTCTTCATCTTGAGCATTTAAAATTCTATAGTCAAGTTCTTCCATAATATCATCATAGTCTTCTTGTACAGAATCGTTTTGATGTAAACCAAGTTCCCACATAATGTCATACCAAGGGCGTTCTTCATAGCCTTCGGTTTCACCCATTTGCTCTTGCTGTTCTTGCATGCGCTCCATTTGTTCCATAATCATAGCTTCCCTTAGGCGTTCTACGTCTTTGTCATAGTCGTCACTTGGGATTAGATTATATTGGCGCATTAAAAGGTTAAGCTCGTCCTTTTGTTTCTTTTTATCATCTTCAGAGCTTATGTTATAAATATATGTAAATGTTGATATTGAATCTATTGGGGATATTGCCATAGTTCTTGCCTTTGCCTTATATATTTTTTATTCCCCATAAGTTTTAATAAATAACGATATTTTATGATTTTTTTATGTAGTGTATAATAAAATGCATAATGCAAAATAAATTACACAATCCAAAATTTAATAAACACGGCTATATTCAAGTCTATACAGGTGATGGTAAAGGCAAAACCACAGCATCATTAGGGCTTGCGCTAAGGGCTTTAGGCAGAGGCTGGTGTGTACTTATTATTATGTTTACAAAAGGCGGCAGTGATTATGGCGAATTGTATTCTTTTGCAAATTTATCAGATGAAATTAAAAAATGCTTTAAAATAGTTAATGCCGGCGCAGACAGAATTGTTTATAAAGACAATATTAATGAAATTGACAGACAAGAAATTAAAAAAGGCTGGGAAATAGCACTTGATGCCATTAAAAACAACAAATACCAGCTTGTTATATTAGATGAAATAAATATTGCAATAGATTTAGGGTTAATTGATTTGAGCGAAGTTCTTGAAGTTCTTAAAAATAAACCTCAAGATATGGAAATAGTTTTAACTGGCAGAAATGCCAAACAAGAAATAATTGACATTGCACATCTTGTATCTGAAATTGTCCCTGTTAAGCACTACTGGGACATAGGGGTAAGTGCAAGGGAAGGTATGGAGTATTGAACAAGAAGCAAAAGTGGCTGGAATTAAAAAAGAAACTAAACAACGCTGTTTTTATTGAAATTGTTGTTTGGATATTAGTTATCGGCGTACTTTTTGGCGCAACTTACACATTTTTTTATTACAAATTTATAAAACCTAACCTTTATACAATTGTTTTTAATGATACTGACGGACTTATAAAAGGTTCTCCTGTAAGGTTTATGGGGCTTGTCAGTGGACATGTAAGAAAACTCATTTATCACAAAGATTCAATCGAGGTGGAAATTATAATAACTAAAAAAGGAGTGAAAATTCCCTCAGGCTCAATAGCATCAGTTGAATTTAGCGGTATAGCAGGCTCAAAGTCAATTGAAATTATGCCACCTAAAGAAGATTTGTCAGACATTGGCATAATTTCAAAACCAACGTTAAGGATTGGCGATCTTATGGATGAGTACGCAAGTATTGGTAAAATTTTTGCTTCTTTGAAAGATTTTGTTGACGCAATTAATCAAGATAACGTTTCTAAAATTTTTAGCGCAGTAAAAACCGCCTCATCAGGCCTTAAAAAAATTGATACTGAAATTGATGACACTAATACAAGACAGCCTGAATTAAACAAAAAATTAGACAATATAATAAAAAGTGAAAAAGAATTTGAAAAAACCCTAGACAGGGCAAATAAGCACGCTAAAAAAATTGGTTCTTATTTTAAAAAATAAATTTTTGTGATAATATTTTCTCAAAGTGGAGATATAAAAAAATTAATGACAGAAAATTTAGTTGAAGTAGTAGTTGACGTTGAAACAACAGGACTTGATTATACAAGAGAAAAAATAATTGAATTTGCAGGTGTAAAGCTTGTAAATGGTGAAATAACCGAAAGTTTTGAAACATTAGTCAATCCCCACCAGCACATAAGAAAATCATCTCAGGCAATACATGGGATAAGCGAAGAAACACTTGAGAGCGCACCTGAAGAAGAAGAAATTTTTCCAAAGATTTTTGAATTTATTGGAGATGGGGTAATTGTTGCACACAATGCTATTTTTGACTTTAGCTTTTTAAATCGCACATCAAAAAGACTTTACAATAAACCGCTTGAAAACCGCTATGTTGACACACAAATGATGTTTAAAGAGGTTTACCCTCAAATGGATTCTTGCGGGTTAGAGTGCTTAATGAATACATTTAACGTAGATTTTTCAACTCGTCACCGCGCTATGGCTGATGCTATGGGGCTTGCGCAGTGCTACCCAAGACTAAAAGAAATGTATTTTCAAAAATACGACTGGCAACTTTCTCAAATTCAAAATGCAGATTACCTTTTTGAAAGGTATTTAAGGTTGCAAAATGCGATAAGCGTTATGCAGTCTGAAATTCAAGATTTAAGGTCAATCTTTAAAATTTATTTTGAAAAAGGCGGAAAAGACATCGTTGCAAATTCAGGGGAAATATTGTCATACAACTCTAAAAAAACTTTTTCTTATGATTTTTTACAAATAAAAGATATTTTAGATGAAATAGGCGCACTCCCAAAGGCTGTAAGGCTAAACAACGCTTTTGTAGACAGGCTTGTAATGGGTAACGCTTTAGATGAAGAAACAAAAGACAAAATAAAATCAGCAAGAATTGCAATAAGTGAAAATCGTACATTATCAGTGAAAAAGCCTGATAATAGCGCGTCTTAATATATTTTGTTAAGAAATGTAAATAAATATTGTCTCTTTTATATATAAAAAGGCAATATTTTTTGCATGAAATTTTTTATATAAGTACAAGAGAGAAAACCCAAAAAACCACCACACACGAGAGAAAACGCTACAACAAAACACGAGAAAAAGAGAGACTACCACACACGAGAACTTGAGGATTAAAAACCAAGTTTGCCCTTCCTTCTAAAAAAGGAAGGGATTTTTATTTTATATACACTCGGGTAATTTTCATTTTTGATTTAAAAACTAATATTAAATTAAAGATTGCAGATATTAGTCAAAAAGGAGAAAAGACGTGCAAAATATTGAGGGACAGGCGCAGAATAATTTTTGTGCTACGCAGATTATGTCAGCACCGCAGGTGGAATTAAAAGAGCTTAAAAATTTATTTTTTGAACTATCTCATAAAGCTTGCAATTTAAAGTGCAAACACTGCTATATAGAAAAAAATCCCTACAAACAAGAAAAAGATTTTATACCTTTAGACAAAATTAAATCAGCGCTTTTGCAAACAAAAGGTGAAAATTTAAACTCCATTTATTTAACAGGAGGCGAACCACTTTTGCACCCTGATTTTAATACAATTTTAAGGATGTGTTTAAAATTTTCAAACGTTACAGTTATATCAAACGGTGTTTTAATTAATGACAAAAAGGCGCGTTTTTTAAGAAAAATTGACGATGAAAATAATTTCGAAACAATTTATAGAATAAGCCTAGACCATTTTGATGAATTAAAAAACGATGAAATTAGAGGACGAGGCAGCTTTAGAAAGGCGCTAGGTGCAATTTTAAACCTTGCAAAGTATGAATTTAACCCGATTATTTCTGTTTGCAATTATTATCAAGAATCAAGAGAGGATTTATTTAAAGGATTTTACGAACTATTTAAAAAGCATAATTTTGAACTCGAGGATATTAATTTAAAAATTATGCCATACTTTGAAAAAGGCGACAGCGAGGAGTTTATAGAGGATTTTAATTTTGACAAAACAAAACTTGACTGCTACAGCTCTCGTGTTTTATGCGCAAATGGGGTATACTCTTGCCCTGCTTTATCTAACGACTTTAGGGCAAGAGTAGGCTCAGATATGACAAATTATTCCAAAAGAACTTTTCTAGACACCCAAAAATGTGCAAAATGCATAAAACATTTTAGCAAAAATCAAGTTAACGACTGGATGTAGTTTTTACTGCTCCGGTCGTAAAAATTCTTTCAAATCGCGCACTAAATCATCTTTTGCACTGGGTTGAAAGAATTTAAAGTTATCAAGTTGAACTTTTTTGCCAGATTTAACATCCACAACAAAAACCGTTGGGAACCCATGGACATTGTATTCATCCATAAGTGCTTTGTTGTCTTGATTGTCGCAGTTTACAAAGGCAATTGCAAAATTTTTCTTAACAGCTTTGTCTTTTGTAACTTCAACAAAAGTTGGCGCAAATTTTTGGCAATAACCGCACCAGTCTGTATAAAACCACACAACAATAGGTTTATTTTTCTTAAGTGCTTTTTTAAAGTTGCGTCCCCTGTCGTATTTTTTAGAAATTGGCAAATCTGCACCAAGAGAAATTGATGGAATATTTCCATTTATGCCTAAAATTGTAAACAATGAAAGCCCAAAAGACACTATTGAAAAGACTAAAGAGGCAATAACACCAGCTACAAGCCATTTTTTATAACATTTTTTTTCTTCACTCATAATTTTTTCTCCGTTTTTATTTTATTTTACTATATAAAATTCAATGTGTGCAAATTAATTTGCACCGCAGCATTTTTTGTATTTTTTGCCGCTACCGCAAGGACATGGGTCGTTTCTGCCAATGTTTTCATATTTTGGCGCTTCATCTTCTTCTTTTAAACCTAAAATCTCGCCAAAAACTTTTGAATTGTACAAAACAATCATAGGGCTAAATTTAGTATTTTCAATGCCTTTAAACCTTTCAAGCACTTGAGAAGTTGAATTAAAACTTGTTTCAAGCGCAGAATTCACTACATCTAAAAAATTTTCATATTTTTTTGCAACTTGCGCTATAAGGCTTTTTGGAACTTTATCGCTTTTTAAAAATTCTCTTACACATTCTTTTGCGCCTTCAATTTTAAATTCCCCATTATCAAAGGTTTCAAAGATTTTATAAAAAGTGCCTAAAAATGGTATTATATAAGGCCCTTCAGATTCATCAAAATAAAAACCAATGTCATAAAGACAGTTGTGCTTTGAAAATCCACCAATTGCATTTTCAATAAAATCGTCGCCATCTGAGTATTCTTTTATGTTAAAAAATTTATATTCATCGACATTTTGAATATATTGTGTCGGGTCAGATTGCTCGTTATAGGCATTTATTAGCTCATCAGCCAGCTTATTTGTTGTAATTATACTGTTTTTTTCATTGAAAACTTTTTTAAAAGACTGCTTAAATTCTTCGACTGAGTTTTTAATTTTGTTTAATTTTTCATCATTTTGAAAAACTGCACAATTAGAATTTGTAATAAGGTATTTAAGCGCTTCTGACGCTGCTTTATAAAAGTTGAGCGAAGAAATTACATCATATATTTCTAAAAGATAAAATTCCCCTTCAAACTCTATTACTCTTGCGCAAATGAAATCTCCCTTTGCAATACCCCTTAAATTAACCATTTTTACAAGCGGAATAAGGCAAAATTCTTTTTCGCAAGTGAGCGAATAAGTTTCATAAGCATTTTTTAAGACTTTTTTAATTTCAAATACTGATGTAGTGCTGTTTTTATAAGCTTCAACCACCTGAGGATTTTTTTGTGCATCCTGTGTAAGATAATAGTCTAAAACCCTTGTGTTGTCTTGCATTTTTCCATCCAATAAATATTCAATAAGCGCAATATTCAACTGTGATTGTTTTTCTATTTTTAAATTATTTTCTTCAACGTATGTTTCAAAGTCTTCGCCGATTTTTTTATCAGTTGCAATAAAATCAAGCAATGATTCCATCTCTCCTGACAGTGCATTTAATTTATCAACAATGCTTAGTGCCATTATTTTCCTCCTCGTCTAAGGTAGATAAGATATTCAATATTACCATGTTTTGCCCCTGTTATAGGGCTTTCAATTACTCCTAAAACCTCAAAATTAAGGTTTTCACAAAAATTTTTAATATCTTCAATTATTTTTTGATGAACTTTTTTATCCTTAACAACACCGCCCTTTGAAATATCTTCTCTATTTGCTTCAAATTGCGGTTTTATAAGTATTACATACTCGCTATTTGCACAGGTAAAATTTTTGCAATTTTCAAGAACTTTTTTAATTGAGATAAAAGACAAGTCCATACTTAAAAATTCAGGCAATTTTTCATTAAAGTTTTCGCCAAAAATGTCTTCAAAGCTGCAATTTTTTATATTTACATTTTCTCTTGAAATTACTCTTTCATCTTGCCTTAATTTCCAAGCAAGCTGGTTTGTGCCGCAGTCAACTGCCCAGACTTTTTTTGCACCCTCTTGCAGCATACAATCACTAAAACCGCCTGTAGATGAGCCCATATCTATGCAAATTTTATCCTTTAAATTAATTTTAAAAGCGTCAATTGCGCCTTTTAACTTTAGACCGCCACGAGAAACATAAGGAAGGGTTTTTACTTCTATTTTATGCGGTTTTTCTTCATTAAATAACTTATCTTCATCAAATAACTGCCCTGCTTTTGTAATTGGCGTGTCGTCAATTTTAACATTACCCGCTAAAATCGCCGCACTTGCAGCGTTTTTTGTTTCAAAAAAACCATGTTCAAAAAGTATTAAATCTAACCTTTTTTTCATTATGCAAAATACTGTTCTTCTTGTAGTGCTACAGCTGAAATCTGGTTTGCATTTACACAAACTTTTTTAATAGGCCCTGTTGGTTCAAATTCAAAAATTTTACTTACCGGCGTATTTACAACCTCTTTTATTTCTTCATAAATTTCTTGCGGATTTTCAAAGTATAAAACAAGCGGTGCTGCAAGGTTTTTTAAAAAAATAAGAACTGCAGTTTTAACTTTAATATTTGCAGGGTTATACTGTTGACTCATCATCATTCTCCTTTATGTTAAAAAACTTTAGTGCGTTTTGAGTGGTAATTTTTTCGACCAACGAAACACTTGTATCTTTTAGATTTGCGATTTCTTTTGCAACAAAATTTATATATTTTGGCGCATTTTCTTCACCCCTATAAGGATGAGGGGTTAAATAAGGGGTGTCTGTTTCAAGCATAATGTATTCAAGTGGTATTTCTTTTGCAACTTCACGAACTTTTTTTGCGTTTTTAAAAGTTACAACTCCGCCAAGAGCTATAAACCAACCTTTTTCAATACATCTTTTTGCAAATTCTTTAGAGCCTGAAAAACAGTGCATAAGAACAGATTTTGCGCCCATTTGTTCTAATATTTCAAAAGTATCACCATGGGCCTCTCTATCGTGAATTACAACAGGCAAGTTTAAAATATTTGCAATTTCAATTTGAGTTTTAAAAACTTTTTTTTGCACATCGACAAATGTCTTATCCCAATAGTAATCAAGCCCAATTTCGCCTATTGCAACAACTTTTTTGTCTTTGGATAATTCCATTATTTTTTTTGCAACATCGTCATTGAACTTTTGCGCTTCTGATGGGTGCACGCCCATTTGTGCGTAAACATTTTCATATTCGTGAGCCAATGAAAGAACTTTTTCAAAAGTTTCAGGCTCAGACGAGGGAATAATTATTTTTTTAACTCCTGCCTCAAAAGCCTCCTCAATTGCTTTTTTTGGGTCATCGAGCATATCAATATGTGCGTGTGTGTCTATTATCATAGAAATATAATATCAGAAATTAATTTTAGTGTATAATGTTTTATGAAAAGTGGGCGGATAATCGCGCGGAATTTTAAATTTCGTGAGGAAAGTCCGGACATCCAAAAAGGCAGGTTGCTTGGGAAAGCCAAGTGCGCGCGAGCGTGAGGACAGTGCCACAGAAAAGTAGGATGCTGTGCGCAGCACGCAAGCGGCTGCGATGAGCAGGCGCGAAGTGCGAAGACCTTAGATGACCGCCGTTGCGACCGTAGCGAAAGCGAAGGGAGCGAAGCAATCTATGATTGCACAGGCGGAAAAACATCAGGTGTGTGAAGCCCGAACGGGAAGGCGAGAGCCTTGCCGACAGGGCGTAACCGTACCCTGACCGCCGTTGCGACCGTAGCGAAAGCGAAGGGAGCGAAGCAATCTATGATTGCACAGGCGGAAAAACATCAGGTG
>CALUWD010000003.1 GCA_944324385.1 Candidatus Gastranaerophilales bacterium
TTAAAACCACGAAAGGAGATAAAATGTCAAAATTAACAAAGAAAAAACAAAAAATAAAAGAAATGCTTGAAGGTTTTGCGCAGCCATCTTCAGCTAAAGATGCTATTGAAATGCTGCAAAAAATTTCTAGCGAAGTTGCAAAATTCGACGAAACAGTTGAATGCCACATGAGATTAGGTATCGATGTAAAACATGCTGATCAACAAATTCGCTCAACCACAGTATTACCTGCTGGTCTTGGTAAAGAAGTTCGCGTTTGCGTTATTGCAAAGGCTGATAAAGCTGCAGCTGCTAAAGATGCTGGCGCAGATGTTGCAGGTGCTGAAGAAATTATCGAAAAAATCGCAGGCGGCTGGTTTGAATTTGATACATTAATTGCAACACCTGATATGATGGCACCATTAGGTAAATTAGGTCGTGTTTTAGGTCCAAAAGGCTTAATGCCAAACCCTAAAACAGGTACTGTTACACCTGATGTAGCTAAAGCTGTTAAAGATGCTAAAGCTGGTAAAGTTGAATTCCGTGCTGATAAACAAGGTATGATTCACGTGCCTATCGGTAAGGTTAAATTTAGCTCAGAAGATTTAATGAAAAACTTTTCAACTTTGACAGATGCAATCATTAAAGCAAAACCATCTGCAGCTAAAGGTACTTACATTAAGTCTATGTATTTAACAACAACAATGGGCCCTTCAATTAAACTTGAACCCAAAGACGTTGTTGCAGAAATAAAAGAACATGTTAACTAATTTAGCAACAAAATTTAAAAACAGCACAGTGGGGAACTTTTTTCTCACTGTGCTTTCAAACTTTTTTAACTGGGTGCATCAAAAATCATTTTTTGGAATTTTTAAAAATGTCGACAGAAAATTTATGAAATTCCTTTTTGTTGGTGCACTAAATACAGCCTTTGGCTATAGTGTTTATGCGCTTTTTGTCACATTACATGCTTCTCATAATGTAGCGCTTACAATACAGTATATCTTAGGTGTTTTGTGGAATTTTAAAACAACAGGTGTTATTGTGTTCAAAAACCACGATAATACAAGGATTGTCAGGTTTTTCCTGTCTTATGTTGTTACATATTCAATAAATCTTGTTTGTTTAAATCTTCTTGTAAATTTTGGTGTAGGTAAATATTTGTCACAAGCCATAATGGTTTTGCCAATGGCAGTTTTGTCTTTTATAATTTTTAAGACTTTTGTATTTAAAGCAAAAAATAAAGGGGTTAATAATGCTGATAATGCGTTATAATGGTGGTTTAGGCAACCAAATGTTTCAATATGCCGCTGTTGCCTCTCTGGCAAATAAGTTAAATACTGATTTTTACTTTGATTGTGATTTTTTTAATCAAAGATATTCAAGACCCTATCAAATGGATATTTTTCAAGAAGATAAAAGAGAAATAGATGGCTTTAAATATAAGGCACTGTGGGCTTTAAGAAGGTATGTAAAAGATAATTTTTTTGGGTTAAATGTTTATCGAGAAGATGATTTTAACTGGGAAGAAAGATTTGACCAAATACATGATAATACTTATATTTATGGTTTTTTCCAAAGTCATAAATATATAAATGAAGAACTTATTAAAAAACTTTTTTCTTTTAGATATGAACCAAGCACATTTAATTTAGAGCTTATAAACAAAATACATAGCGAAGATTCAATATCTATGCATATAAGACGCGGTGATTATGTTCAAAAAAAACGCTATGCAAGCGTTTATAATCATCTTGATTTTAATTATTATTCAAAAGCACTTGAAATAATTGCTGATAAGGTTCAATCACCAAAAATATATGTTTTTTCTGATGATATTGAGTGGGTAAAAGAAAATTTTAGTTTCAATAATTGCCCAAAATGCATTGAGAAAAAAGCTATTGTTGAATTTGTTTCGCACAATCAGGGGGCAAGTTCTTGGGAGGATTTGCGTTTGATGTCAAAATGTAAGCATAATATTATCGCAAATTCCAGTTTTTCTTGGTGGGGTGCTTATTTAAATTCAAATCCAAATAAAATGGTTGTAGCGCCTGAAAAATGGTTCCAAAAAATTCAAAACAACCCGCGCGACTTGTATCCTGACAGTTGGATTCTACTTTAAAATTTTACTGATTTTATGTAATTTGCCGTAATTTGCTGGTTGTATTTTTTGCAATCGCGCATAGAAAGCACCACTTTTGTTGTTTGTGGCTTATCTTTTTTGCTTACATTTAGGCTTTTATACGCTCCAATTGTGCCTTCAACCGTTTTAAAGGGTACATTTTTTACATCTGCCTTAAAACTTACAAAAGGAACACTTTTGCCTTTTGCAAAAATTGTGCCTCTCCCTGTTATTTCAAGGTTTTCAAGTGTTATAACAGAATCTTTTAAGTTATTTAATGCGTCATTTATTTTCTTATCTATTGCTTTTGTACTAAAGTCCTCAGGTGCAATTATATCTTTGTTTTTTAAATCTATTATTGTAATTTTTTGACCTGTTGGCATATATTCTGCGTTAAATTTTCTATAGCCAAAAAGATTTATCGAGCGAGTTAGCCTGTAATCACTAGATACAAGCGAAAAATCACCAAAATCTTTTGATTGTTCTAAAAGTTCCTCTCTTGGTGGGCTTGTGAATTCATTGTATTTTGTCATTACAAAGTCGCAACCGCCAAAAAAGAAAAAGGCCACTAAAAGTGCTATAAATATTATCTTTTTAACTATACTTTTTAAACATCCCATTTTAATACTTTCAAATATTTTAATTTTGACAATTTTATTTTATCATATAAAAAATGAGTGATGAAATTTTATCAAATTTAAAAGACGCAGATTTTTCAAAAGCTACAAAAAGTATGCAAATGTATCTTGAGCTTAAAAAAGAGTATCAAGATAAAATTTTAATGTATAGAATTGGCGATTTTTATGAAACTTTTTTTGAGGATGCAATTAATTTTTCAAAAGTCTGCAATATTACTTTGACATCTAAAAAATACGGCGAAATGGGGCGTGTTGCCCTTGCGGGAATTCCATCAAAAACCTTATCTATATACATAAAACACCTTTTGGAAAATAATTTTAAAGTTGCTCTTGCAGAGCAATTTCAAGATAGTGATGGAAATTTTTACAGAAAAGTTGTAAGGGTTTACTCCCCTGCAACAGTTTATGAAACTGAACTTTTAGAGTCAGATAAAAATAGTTATTTAGCTGCAATTTATAAAAATAAAAATTCTTATGGGTTTTCTTACTGCGATGTGTCAGAGGGTTCATTTTGTGTTACTTACGGCACAAAAGAAGAAATTAACCGCGAAATAGTTAAAATTTCCCCAAAAGAAATACTTGTTAATTTGGAAGAAATGATTTTTGAATTTAGAGATTCAATTGATGATTTAAAATCCGTATTTATTTGCCCAAATTACTTTAACAAAGATAAAATTTCACTGCCTGAGGGTGAATTTCAAGATGGGTATCTTTGTGCTAATGCGATTTTAAATTATCTTTTTGAAAATCAAAAAGAATTTGCGCCGAAAATGGATGAAATTAGAAAGTATAGTGTTTCAAATTTTTTATCTATGGATTTTATAACGCGCAAGGGGCTTGAGCTAACAAGAACACAGGCTGATTTTAAAAAGCGCGGTACTCTTTTTTGGTTTTTAGACTCTACTAAAACCCCAATGGGCAGAAGACTTTTGAGGGAGTGGATGAGCTCGCCTTTAAATAATATTGAAAATATTTCAAAAAGAAAAAATATTTTAAAGGAATTTTGTTCAAAGCCACCTTTGCGCAAAATGACAGATGAATTTTTAAATGATTTTTGTGATCTTTTAAGGTATGGTGCGAAGATTTCAAACAAAACAATAACTTATAAAGAGCTAATCGAGATTTCCTGTGTGCTTTCAAAGGCGCTAAAAATAAATGATATTTTAGCTGAGCTAAAGCAGGATGATTTAGAGATAAACAGGGAATGTGTTGAAATTTTAAATGATTTTTCATCTATTATTACTCGCACTTTTGATGATGAAGAAACTTGTAAGAATTTTGAATATTTACCCGTAAAAGAAGGTGTAAATCCTCGTCTTGATTTGCTAAGGGACGAACTTGAAGCTTTAAACAAAGAACTTTTGGTTTTATTGGAAAACCAAAAAAGTAATATTCACAAGGACGCAAAAATAAAATATATGCCAAATATTGGCTATTGCTATGAAGTACCTATAAGTGCTTATGAAAAATTAAACTCTGAGCATGTTGTAAAGCAAAGGCTTTCCTCTTTTGTAAGGTATGCAGATAAAAAACTTATAGGGCTTGAGGAGAAAATTTGCTCTCAAAAATATACAATAAGTACAATCGAAAAAGATATTTTTGAAAAATTAAGAATTTACTGTATGGAATTAACCGAGAAAATAAGAGTATTTGCAAGGGTTAGTGCTTATTTAGATGTTATTAATTCTCTTTCAAATTGTATTTTAGAAAATGATTTTTGCGAAGTTGATTTTAGTGAAAATTTAAACTATGAGCTAAAAGATTCAATGCACCCTTGCGTTTACAAGCTAAAAGGTGATTTTGTAAAAAATGATGTTGCGCTTAGCAAGGAAAAATTTTCCTGCATTTTAACAGGCGCAAATATGTCAGGTAAATCAACTTATTTAAAGCAAAATGCACTTTGCGTAATACTTTCGCAAATGTGCGGTTTTACTTGTGCAAAATCTGCAACTATGCCACTTTTTGACAAAGTTTTCTTTCATTCAATGATTTGCGACAATTTAAAAGAGGGCGAGTCCACATTTTTTGCTGAGATGAAAAATATCGCATACATTTTAAATAATTCTACGCAAAAAAGTCTTATACTTTTTGATGAGCCTGCAAAAGGAACAATAAAGGATGATTCAGAGGCTTTATTGCTTGCAATTTTAGAATTTATAGAAAGAAAAATTTTAGCTAAAACAATAACTGCAACTCATTTTGTTAGTGTTGCAAGGAAAAAGCAAAATTGCCTGTCAAATGAAATTCTTGTAATAGATGAAAAAACAAGGAAAATTAAAAAAGGTGTGTGTGTTTCATCTAATGCCTACGATGTTGCACTTGAGGCAGGTATAGACAAAAGTATAATAGATGCTGCAAAGGCTTACTCTTTAGGTTAAATTTAAAATACTTTTTTTGACGGATAATAAAAAAACAAAATACTGCCATAATGTTTTTATGAATCAAAGGAATTTTATAGCATATATTTGGAATAATTTACACCCTGTTACTCACTTTTGGATTGTAATAAGCACAATAGGTTTTATGTGTCTTTGCGCGCTTTTTAATGTTGGTTAGATAAAAAACTGAGTAAGGAAGTAAATTCCGTTTTTGTTTGTATTTGTTTTTTCGTTATTTGAAAAGACATAATTGAGCGCGAATTTTAGTCTTTGTTTGAAGACAAAATAGTTTATGCCAACACTATATTCATGGTTGATATCGTTTGATTGTTCAAGGTTTGTGTCAAAATAGTCGTAACGTGCTAAAAGCTGTAGTTTTGGGGTGAAATTCCAGCTAACTGTTGTAAAAAAGCCCTGACGTTTTCTTGGGTCAAAATAGTCGCCATTTGAGCCATTTGCGTATGCGTATTCAAAATTCATAAGAAATTTTTTATACTCATATGTCATAGCAGCAGAATACACTCCGTAATTATCGCCCCTGTGCCCAACATCGGCCCCTGCGTAAAATTTTAGGTTTCTAAAATAACTGCCCTCTTGATTGTAAAACGGTCTAACACCAACTCTGCCTATGAATTCTGCACCATCTTTAAAGCCTTGCGTAAAGCGCGTACTTGTGTATCCGCCCAAATTATATTCAAAAGCCCCTTTGTTACCAATAAATGAAATGCCTGTTGAAATAGCGTCACCAAATTCCCTTGAAATTTGCGCCCTGTTTGCAAAAGGCAGTGAAAAAGAGCTCATTGAGCCCTCCAGCCCAATGGGAGAGCGCGAAACACCTAGGCGCATTTTGTGATTTTTGTTAAAGTTTCTTTCGATGTATAAATTTGAAAACTTGCCAAAAAATTCATTGTCTAAGTCATCTACATTTCTTGTAAAAGCGTATTCTGTAAAAAATCTGTATTTGTTATCTAAAAATTTAGACTCCACAACTGCGTTTATGTCAAAAGGGTAGGTTGTATTTAGATTTCCTCTTTTTTCTTCAAAGCTTGCAATACCTTGAAAACGTAGCTCTCCTGAGATTTCATTAATGTATTTGTTGTCGAATCTTACCATTTTTTTCTGGGCAAAAGTTTTTTCGCCAAAAAGTTTAAAATCCCAATCACCATCATCATCAAAGTCGACATTTGTTGTAGTGTCACCGTCAATTGTTTCATCAAGTGTGATTATTTTATCTTGCAACACCTCGCCTTTTTTGACATTAGGAATAAACCCGTCATTTTCAGTTATTGCTAACGTTTGCAAAATGGGGAGTGCAAAAAAACAACACAATGTCATTATGATTTTTTTCATACTTTTAAAAAAGGCTTAGATATATATATTAACATAAAACTTAAAAAAATGTTTGTTTTTGTCACTTTTATGTTATACTTTATTTAGTATCTCAGGAGAGATACTCGGATTATTTTAAGAGAAAATTCCGGAGCGGCTTTTTAAAACCGTTCTTTTTTTTCAAAAAAATAGGGTAAAAATGCGCGAACACTTTAATAAAAAAGAAATACTAGAAAAACTTGTGCCTGTTGTAGAAAATACTGCAATGCGCTACAATATAATACCTCTTGAGGTTTCACTTGAAAAGGAAAATGCACATTGGTTCTTAAGGATATTTATCTATAGCCCTGATCATCCTGTTTCTCATCAAGATTGTGAAAATATTACGCGCGGTTTGGGTGATTTTTTAGATGAATTAATTCCTTTTAAATATTACCTTGAAGTGTCCTCCCCAGGGCTTAATCGCAAAATGAAAAGCACTAGAGAGTATTTAATATTTAAGGGCAAAGATATAATTGTGAAGGTTAAAAATCCGCTAGAGGGTGTGGATACAAAGACTATAAAAGCAGTTTTAATTGATTATAGAGAAGGTCAAGGGCTTGAAATTCAAACAAAAGAAGAAGGTAAAAACTTTTTAGTGCCTTTGGACAATATTTTTAGCGTAAGACTTGATGAAGATATAAAAATAAAACAAAATAAAGGAGAAGATAATGATTAAAATTGGTACAGCGCTTTTTGAAGCTGCAGAACAATTGGAGCGCGAAAAAGGTATTTCTAAAGATGTGCTTGTAAGCTCTCTTTGCGATGCTTTAGTTGCTGCTTATAAAAAACACATTAGAGATAAAGACGCTGAAAATGTTGAAGCAATTTTAGATGAAACAACAGGTGAAATTGGTGTTTTCAGAACAAAAGTTGTAGTTAGTGAAGTTGAAGACGAGGATACTCAAATTTCACTTGAAGATGCCAAAGAAATCGATGAAGAAGTTGAACTTGACGACGAAGTTAAAATTGAAGTAACGCCTGAAAACTTTGGTAGAATTGCTGCACAAAGTGCAAAACAAGTTATTACTCAAAGAATAAGAGAAGCTGAAAGAAAGCTTGTTTTAGATGAGTTTATGTCTAAAAAAGGAACTCTTATTACAGGTATAATTCAGCGTAGAGATGACAGAAACGTAATAGTAAATATTGGTAAAACTGACGCTGTTATGCCTTCTCGTGAGCA
Source organism: Candidatus Gastranaerophilales bacterium (assembly GCA_944324385.1). Lineage (GTDB taxonomy): Bacteria > Cyanobacteriota > Vampirovibrionia > Gastranaerophilales > Gastranaerophilaceae > Galligastranaerophilus. The sequence continues at coordinate 7,669 of CALUWD010000003.1, forward strand.
AATCCCTGGGGAATACTATAAACCTGGTAACAGAATAAGAGTTTTTGTTTTAGATGTAAAAGAAACATCTCGCTTGCCTCAGGTAATTGTTTCTCAGGCGCACTCTGAAATTGTAAGAGAACTTTTTGAACTTGAAGTTCCTGAAATTGAGGATGGTATTGTAGAAATTAAATCAATCGCTCGTGAGGCAGGGTTTAGAACAAAGCTTGCAGTATGGTCAAATGACCCTTCAGTTGATTCTGTTGGCGCGTGCATTGGGCCAAGAGGTTCAAGAATTCAAACAATTGTGGGCGAATTAAAAAATGAAAAAATTGACATTGTAAGATACTCGCAAGATCCTGTAGAATACATTGTAAACGCTCTTTCACCTGCTCGTATAATATCTGTTGATATTTTAGCGGATGATGAAAACGCAAAAGAGGCTTTTGTTATTGTTCCTGACGATCAATTGTCGCTTGCAATTGGTAGAGAAGGTCAAAACGTAAGACTTGCCCACCGTTTGACAGGCTGGAAGATTGACATTAAATCAGAATCGCAAGCACGTGCTATGGAAGATGAACGCGAAAGGCAAATGCTTGAAGAAATGAAAGAACAAGAGCAAGCTCAAGAAGTTCAAGAACCTGTTGTTGAAAATAGCGAGCAAGAAGTACAAGAGGAAAATGCTTAGAGTTCTTGTTGTAGGTTACGACAAAATGCTAAATGCCTTAATCTCGGGTAGTGTCTACTCAGGGCACAAGGTAGTTGGTGCGATGAGAATTGACAGGGTAAATCATTCAAAATTTACCCTGTTTTTAAAAGATATTTTTGCCCCAAGTCATGACTTGTCAATAATAAAAGCTTTTGGTGCTAAGGATATTAAGGCAAGTTCAATTAATTCAAAGGAATTTATAAAAGAATTTGAAAAATTAAAACCTGATGTTATTTTAGTTGGTTCGTGGAGTGAAAAAATTTCAAAAGAAATTGCAAGCTTGCCACCTTTAGGCACAATTAATTGCCACCCTTCGCTTTTACCAAAACACAGGGGTGCAAATCCTTATTTTTGGACCATTTTCAATGGTGAAGATTTAACAGGGGTGACTTTTCACTACGTTAATGAAAAGTTTGACTGTGGTGATATACTTATGCAAGAGGCTGTTACTATTGATTTAAATATGACAGCTGGCGAACTTCGTGACAGGTGTTCAAAGTTTGCACAGGGTATGGTAGGAGAGCTTTTAAATAAAATTGAAAAAGGTGAAATAACTGCGCAAAAGCAGGATGACAGCCGCGCAAGTTATGAATCTCAAATTGAATTTAGAGATACAATTGTTGATTTTAAAAAGTCAAAACTGAATATTCACAATCATATACGAGCGCTAAAACCTTGGTATACACCAATTTTTAAGGATAACACAAGACATATTGAAATTAAAAAACACAGACTTTTAGCACTTGATGACAAATATAAAAACGCAAAAATAGGTTCTATTGTTTTTGAAAACAGCAAAACTGTTTTAGTGCGCGCACTTGATTGTCTTGTAGAGATTACTAAGTAATATTTTTTATAACTTCAACAGAGCTTTGAGCCTTGTTTAGGGTATAAAAGTGCATCCCTTTTGCGCCAAAGTCAATAAGTTTTTCACATTGCAATGTGGCAAACTCAATCCCTGCCTTAATTGTATCCTCTTTTGAATCTTTATATTTTTCAAAGTAAGCTAAAACTTTTGAATCAATTTTTGTGCCAGAAAGCTCGACTATTCTTTTTAGTTGATTAAAACTTGTAATTGGCATAATCCCCGGGATTATCGGGATTTTTATACCTTTTTTGTGGCACAAGTCATAAAATTTATAAAAGCATTCATTGTCAAAAAACACTTGAGTGTAGGCAACTTTTGCACCGAGATTTTGTTTTTTATAAAGTACATTAATATCATCATCAAAAGTTTTTGCCTTTGGGTGTTTTTCAGGATAAGCTGCAACTGCAAATTCAAGCTCAGAGTGTTTTTTCAAGTATTCAATTAAATCAAGCGCACTTTTAAAATCTCTGTAGCAAACATCAATGTCTTGCGGTTCATCCCCTCTGAGAGCTAAAATATTTGTTATTCCAAGTTCTTCTATTTCTTGAATATATTTTTCTATGTATTTTCTGCTTGAGCAAACGCAGGTAAAATGAGGCATTACAGGTTGTTTTAAATGATTTTTCAGCTCTTTTACAATTTCAAGAGACAGGTTTCTATTTGAACCGCCTGCGCCATAAGTAACTGAAATGAGTGCTGGTTTTTGTTCGTTCATTTTTGCAAGTTCCGCAAAAAGGCTTTCTGTGTTAGCATTTTTGGGTGGAAAAACCTCAAAAGAAAATATCAATTTGTCGTTATTTTTGTATATTTCACTTAGTTTCATTTTTTATCCCTTTTTCAATTAGCCAAAAAAGCCCCATATCGTCAAATTGAGCCTTTAACTTTAAACTTATGAACATATTGTTTATAAACGGTATAATTTTTACTTCATCCTTTTGTGTTGTTATTATTGCATTTGCGCCATTTTTCTTTGCTTGCTCAATTAAATTATCAATATCATTTTGTGTGTAGCAATAATGGTCTTCAAATGTTTTTGTAAAAGTGACATCAAAGTGTTTTTTTAAATAGTCGTAGAACTGCTCAGGCTGCCCAATTGCGCAAAATGCTATAGCTTTTTGATTTGAGGGGACAATCTTTAGACCGTTTTTAATGTTATAAAAATAGCCCTCAACAAAATTGCAAACGCTTACTTTATTATTTTTTATTTTCTTTGCAATTTCGCTTACTGCTTTTGTCAACTCTGGGTTGTTTTTATTTGAAATTATAAAATAATCAGCCCTTTTTGATTCGCTTACAGGTTCTCTAAGTGGACCAAGGGGCAGCAGTGCGCCATTTCCGAATTGTTTTTTTGAATCAATTACAAGTACGGTAAAGTCTTTTTTAATTTTTCGATTTGAAAATCCGTCATCAAGCACAACAACTTCTGCGCCAAAATTATTGTGTGCAAAATTTGCTGCTTTTACTCTGTTTGAGCAAGTTAGAACTGCGCAATTGGCTGTATTTTTTGCACATAAAAGAGCTTCATCCCCACAAACTTGTGCGTCATTGAAATAAATTTTTTGGTAATCTTTGATTATATTTATATTTTTATTGTTTAATTTTGCGCCATAGCCTCTTGAGATAATTGCAGTTTTTTTACCTAAAGTGTTTGCAATATAGTTTGCAATTTCGCAGACAATGGGGGTTTTACCTACTCCGCCTGTAGTTAAGTTGCCAACGCAAATTACATATGGTTTAACTTTTTTTTCTTTTAAAATGCCGATTTTATATAACAGATTTTTTGTAAAAATCACAATTGAATAAAAAATGGTTATCAACCCAAGCGGCAAGAAAATTAAGCTTTTAGAGCCCTTCTTGTAGTGATATTCATTTATTAAAATTTTAATATTTTTCATTTTAGAACATTAATCTAAACAGCAAGAAGCGTTTATTTAATTTTTCCGAAAATTTTCTTAAATTCCTTGATGTTACTACAGTATCAGATATTATGCTGCTTATATTTGCCTTTTCGCAAGGGTCTAAGTTATTTAAATTGTTTAGCGTTTTGTTTATGTTTGCTGAGATTTTGTTCATGTTTGAAATTGTTGATGAAATATCTTTTTTAAGTTTGTCATCTTTTGTAAATTCGTTTACGTAAGATGAAATATCTGCAAGATTTCTTGAAATTTCGTCAACGTTTGTGATTATTTCTTTTGTCTTTTTGTCTTCTAAAAGTGTATTGACGTTTTTAGAGAGCTCTCCAACTGATTTTGTTGTTTCTACAATAGAATTTTTAAGCTCGTCGTCGTTTGTAATTTCGTTTAAACTGTCAGTCAGAACGATTAATTTTGAAATCAATTTGTTTGATTGACCCAGAACATCCTCAAGTTCGTCTTTCGATGAGTCTATAAGTATTTGAGCTTTATCAAGGGTAGTTGAGGCATTTATTGTAAGTTCGTTTATATTTTTTATACTTTCTTTTAAATCGCCAACCATTTCGTCAGATAAAATTTCTGAAATTTTTTCATTTGTTTCGTTTAGTGATTTAGACGCCTTGTAGTTAATTTCCATAAAATCACTAACGCGCATTGGTTCTATAACTGTGTATTTTAGGTTTTGGTCAGGCGCATAAAGTTTCTCGCCATCAAGGGTGTAAAAAATCAATTGGTTGTTTACTATTTTTGCACCTATTTCGTCATTGTCCAGAATTAACCCTGGCATAGATATTGTATATTTAATTTTTAGTGAATATTTGGTTTTAATTTTGTTTTTTAAATCAAAAGGAATTTGGCTTTTGGGTAGCACTGTGCACTCGTCAACATTACCTATTTTGTATAATTTTCCTGATAATTCCATAAAAATGTCCTGCCCTTTTTCAATTGCGGTTGTGTCTTTTATGGTTTCTACAAAAACTGTTTGAATCTCAGGTGGTGTAATTTCTAAAAACTGTTCGCCAATAAGCCCTGATTGCTGTATTGATATTCTTGATGCAGGTGGAATTTCGACATCTTTTTCAGTTATTACAAATCTTAATTTTATATAGCTGTCTTTACCATTAATTACAGGTGTAATTTCTTCAACCTGTCCAATTCTTAAACCCATCATTTGAACACCAGAGCCTGCGCGCATACCGTTGATGTCTTTAAAAATTACATCAATTCTCTCACCTGAGGATAGGCTCCTGCCTTTTATCCATAAAACCGTAAATATTAGGATAAAAATTGCACTTAGTGTTAATATTCCTACTTTTAATGATGATGATGTTTTATGTTCCATAATACTTTCCTATTATACATTAAAAATTTTATAATGACTTAATTTTCATTGGTCCGTTAATCGAGGCTGTTACAAATTGATGAGTGTAAGGGTTTGTGCCTTTTAAAAGTTCGCTTGTTGAGCCCTTGAATACAATTTGCCCTTCATATAGCATAATTGCCTTGTCTGTAGCGCGTTTTATAGTTGATAGTTGGTGTGTTACAACAAGACAGCTTGCATTGAGTTCTTTTTTTAGTTCAACTATGTAGTTTTCAATTAATGTTGATGATACAGGATCTAAGCCTGCGGTTGGCTCATCATAGAGAATAATTTTGGGATTTGTAACAATTGCACGTGCAAAACCGACACGCTTTTGCATACCGCCTGAAAGTTCAGAGGGGTATTTGTTTTCTATTCCTTGTAGGCCTACGATTTTTAGTTTCTGTGCAACGATTTCTTTTAATTCATTTTGCGTGTACTTGTTTCTAAATTCCTTGCGCTCAGTTAGTGGGAATGCAATGTTTTCAAAAACCGTTAAAAAGTCAAAAAGTGCACTGTATTGAAAAGTCATTGCAATGTCTGCGTCATTTGGTGTTGTTATAATTTCGCCTGAATTTGGGTATAAAAGCCCGCAAATAATTTTTAAAAGAGTGCTTTTGCCGCTTCCTGAAAATCCTACAACGCCAAGTGTTTCACCATCTTCAACTTTAAAGTTTATGTTATCTAAAACTTTTTTGCCGTTAAATTCTTTTGTTAAATTTTTAACCTCTATACCCATTTTATACCTTTACAGATAAAATATTGACGCAAAAATGTAGTCCCATACCGCAATTGCAACAAACGACCAGACAACCGCTTTTGTGGTTGAAGTTCCTACTTCAAGTGCACCTCCGCGTGTTGAATATCCGCATGAGCAACTTATCAATGCTATTGTACCTCCAAAAAACGAGGATTTTAACAGTGCTACAAAAATATCTTTTACAAAAAGCCCATGCCACATTGAGCTTATAAAATTTAAATAAGTTATTTCAGCTGTCACGTTTGATACAAAGGCGGCGCAAGCCAGTCCGCAAAACGTTGCCACAATAACTACAAAAGGCATCATAATGACGCCTGATAAAAACCTTGGAACTATTAAATATTCAACAGGGTCAACTTTTAGCACTTTCATTGCACTAATTTGATCTGTTACTGCCATAGATGCAATTTCAGAGGCGTAAGATGAACCAATCATTGAAATAATTGCAAAACCTGACATGATAGCAGAAAGCTCACGAACCATAACAAGTGCCGATAGTGAGCCAACATAGTTGCCTGCACCTTGTTTTGCAAGCTCTGGTGCTATTTGCATAGCTATAATTATTGATGTCATGGCAACAATTGTAAGTGTGATAGGTAAAGAATCAACCGAAAACCTTGAGCATTGTTCAATTAGCGCTCCTTTGTCAAGTTTTAATTTTAGCATTGATTTCACTACTCTGGCAAAATCTTTGCCGACGTTGCCGAGGGTTATTAAAAAATCTTTTAATTCGTATTCAAGCAAATTTAAAAATTGCCAAAATAGCGTTTTTTTAATGTTAATCATTCTTTAATTTTATATTAACAACATTTTTTTTGCAAAACTTTACAATAAAAATCCTACCAAATTTGGTAGGATTTTTATAAATTAAGCTTTTTAGCTAACTATTGAGCTGCTTCTACATCTTCAACTATTGTTTCGACACCTTCAGCTACTGCTTTTTCGCCTTCAGGAGCAGCTTTTTCAGCTTTATTAGCTAATTTTTCAGTAATTTTATTGATTTTTTCATCAAGTTTATTGATTTTATTTTGAGCTATTTCTGTGGCTTCTTTTGATAATTCTGTAACTGTGCCGTCTTTACCTTTTTTGCCGTTGTTAATCATGTCTTGAAGGTTTGCTTTAACTTTTTCTAAGTAGTTTTTGCGACCTTCACCTGCAAATGATTTGAAACCTTCTTTTAATTTTGCGAAGAATTTAGCCTCTTTACCTTCAGTAACAACTTTACCGCGGTGTAGAGCATAAGCTGTTGTACCAACTGCTACTGCTGCTGCAGCTGCTGTAGCGCCTGCTGCAATAACTGCTTTTTTGTTAATTTGTTTTTTTTCTGCAGCTTCACCTTCATTGCCAAATGCTACACGTGGTGCGCTGTAAGATCTGATGCTGTTCACTTGCATATTATTTTCCCTTTCCTAGTATTATCAACTTTCCTTCTGCCTTAATAAGCCATGTAAATTTTTTTATTTGCCATAATTTGTTCATTTTTTTTATTATTGTTACATAACTTAATAAAAAATGCTACCTAACTCGCAAATATTTTATCACAAAAAAAACTCCGAGGGAAGTGCTCGGAGTTTTTTAATTTGACTTTATTTAAAATGATTAATTTTTATAAGTGTAATTTAGTGTCTGCGGTATTTCAATTCTCCCGTAGCGGTCGGTTGCTTCTTGCAGTATTTCATTTCCTTTGTTTATAACTATATTCTTATAGTTATTAATGGCATTATCTAAAGCCTCTGTTGCGCAAGGTACTCTATTGACGTTTTCTATTTTTTCTGCCGCTTGCTTGAGTTCATTTTCTACACCAGCTCCTTTATTCTTTTTAAATATTTTGCCAATGTTTTTGCTTATTGTTTTGCCAATTTCACTGAAACCAGTCTTTAGATTTTTCCATAGTGAACCGTTTCCACCGTTTACTTTCTTACCTTTTTTAACTGCATAAATAGCTGTACCTACTGCTGCAATGCCTGTGCCGATTGCTGCAAGTGTGCCTAAAGAACTATCTTCTTTTTCGCTTGCACTTGTCGTGCTTGTAGTGTTGTATCCTTGGAAGCTTGTAGCATTTGTTGAGTATGCGTTGTTGTAAGCATAAGGATTGTAAGAGTAAGATGAAACACCGTTTAATGACATAATTTTAACCTTCCGTAATTCTAACTAACCTATCTATGTATTAATAAAAAAAATCCTGCCTAAAAAATTGACAGGATTTTTTAATTTATTAAGATTTGTTAACTAAACGTTTAATCTTATATAGTTAGATTCGTAAATACCATTGATTTTAGCTATTTTATCCAAAGTATTTTGTTCTACTTTGTCATCAGTGTTTATAATCATTATGCTTATTTCATCTTGTTTTGCCTGACCTTTTGCAAAAGACTTTTGGGCAACTTGCATACGTGAAATATTAACGCCGTCATCGCCCAAAACCGTTGCAACCGCTGCAATCATACCCGGTTTATTTTCATGTGGCACAAGGAGCATATGTTTTTCAGGTTTAATTGATGTATTGTAATCATTAATCTTGACAATTCTTTTTATATGTTTTGCAATTAGTGCACCTGAAACGCTTGTACAGCCTTTATCTGTATTTAAATTAACAGAAATTGAGCCAATGTAGTCTGTTGATTGCTGAGATTTTTTGGTTGAAATATCTATTCCACGCTTTTTAGCCAAAAGTGGCGCATTTACATAGTTTACGCCTGTTATATTGCTTGATAGTACCCCTTTTAAAATTGCTGTTTCAAGCGGTGATGTGTCAAGCTCTGCAAGTGTTCCTTTAACCTCGATTTCAATTGATTTTAAGCTACCTTTTGAGATTTGTGATGCCAGTTGTGCAATGTTTTCAGCTATTGGCATATAATCTTTTACAGGTTCAAGTTTTTGCGGTTTTAAAGATGGAATATTAACTGCACTTGTTGCGTCCCCGCCCGTTAGAACTGACACAACTTGATTTGCAACATCAAGCGCTACATTAATTTGCGCCTCATCAGTGCTTGCACCTAAATGCGGGGTTAGAATAACGTTTTTGCCAAAGCCTAAGAGCACATTGTTTTGAATATTTTTTTCATCTTCATAAACGTCAAGTGCGCAAGATGCCACCTGTCCTGTTTCAAGAGCTTCCTTAAGGGCAACTTCATCAATTATTCCGCCACGGGCGCAGTTTACTATTCTAACGCCTTTTTTCATCCTGTTAAGGGTGTTTTTGTTAATTAGTGATGTTGTCTCTTTTGTTTTTGGAGTGTGAATAGTTATAAAATCGCATTGACCCCAGAAATCATCAAGGTGCTCAATGTATTTTGCGCCCATGCTCTCAACAGCTTCACGTGATGTATAAGGGTCAAAAACAACTATCTTCATACCTAGTGCAAGTGCAACCTCAGCCACGTGATGACCGATTTTGCCCAGCCCTATAACCCCGAGTGTTTTGCCAAAAACTTCAACACCTGTGAATTTTGAGCGTTCCCATTTACCTTCTTTTACTGATTTTACTGCTTCTGGGATGTTGCGTGCCATAGCAAGCATCATAGCAACAGTGTGTTCTGCAGCCGCATTTGTATTGCCATCGGGTGAATTTACAACGATAATACCGTTTGCAGTTGCCGCATCAAGGTCGATATTATCCACGCCGACCCCTGCCCTGCCTATGATTTTAAGGTTTTTACCTGCTTCAATTATCTTTGCGGTAACTTTTGTTTGGCTTCTGACTAAAAGTGCGTCATATTCGCCAATTATTTTATATAATTCATCTTCGTCCATTGTAGGCAAATTGTCTACATGTGCTGCTTTTTCAACAATTTTAACGGCAGCTTCATTTATTTTATCTGTAATTAATACTTTTGCCATATTTTTTTCCTTACTTTTTAAGTTTGTCTATAGTAGCCTTTAAGCTTGCAAGAGCTGTCAGTACGTCACGTTCAGATACAAAGCCCAATGTGCCCATTCTGAAAATTTTATCTTTTAAGTCGTTTTGACCGTTTGCTACGACAATGTTGTAGTCTTCTTTTAAGGTTTTTCTTATGTCAGGCACGCTAATACCTTCTGGTGGTAGAACAGATGTTATAGCAAAACTTGCTATAGATTCATCTTCTACAAAAAGTTTAAGCCCCATATCTTTAATGCCTTGCCTTAAAAGCATTGCGTTATGTTTATGGCGTGCAAAAATATTTTCAAGACCTTCTTCTCTCATCATTTCAAGTGCCTTATCTAACGCCACAAAAAGGTTAACAGCCGGTGTCCATGGGGTTGTGTCTTTATCTAAATTCTTTTTGTAATCATCCCAATTAAAGTAGAAACTTGGGTATTTGCATTGCTTGTGGAGTTCCCAAGCTCTATCATTTGCAACTAAAAATGCAAGACCCGGAGGAATCATAAAGCCTTTTTGAGAACCTGAAATAAGAACATCAATGCCCCATTCATCCATTTTGCAATCTATTGCACCAATTGATGTAATACCATCTACAACAGATATTGCGCCGTGTTCACGAATAATTTTTGCAAGTTCTTTTACAGGATTTGTAACACCTGTTGAAGTTTCATTGTGTGTTAAAGTAACAACTTTAATTTCTTTATTCACATCAGCGTCAAGAATTTTCTTAAGTTCATTTGGGTCAATTGCTTTTCCATATGGTACTTCAAGCTTTTGAACATTAGCGCCACGCATAGCAGCTATTTTTGCCCAACGTGCGCCAAAGTTACCAATAATAAGAGATAAAACTTTATCGCCAGCGTTTACAAGGTTAGACATGGCCGATTCCATAGCGCCCGTGCCTGATGCAGTATAAATTTGTACATCATATTTTGTTTGAAAGACCCATTTTAAGCCTTCTTCAACTCGTCTTACAATTTTTGAAAACTCGCCGCTTCTGTGTCCTATAGGGTGTTTTGCCATTGCTAAAAGCACGCTTTCAGGTACCGGAGTAGGTCCCGGAATCATTAAAAAATCTTTGTCTTTCATTTTTTCTTCCTTTATAAAGCTAAACTACTGTCCATACTTTTTGGTAAATATGCCTGAGGGTAGCTGTACGATCGAACAAAACCCGCGTCTTCGTACATTTTAACGGCATTAGAGTTGTCAAGGTCAACGCTTGCATTTAATTCTGTAAGATTTACAAGTCCTGACTGGTTCAGTTTAATAACGTCACCTACAACCGATTTTAAAAGCAGTTTAGACAGCCCCATGCCGCGGTGTTCTCTTAAAATTCCCACAAGCGGAATGTTGCCTATGCGCTCTGCAGTAACATTTGAGAGGCAAAAACCTATTAATCTATTTTCATGTAATAAAACTTTTGATGAGTGTGTTAAAAATCTTCCATAAACTGATTTTGTGATTTTTTCAACAATGTCTTTACAGCCTTCAATTGTTCCAAATCTAATATCAAAGTTAATATCTGAAGAACCGCCAAAGCTTTTTAGAATAACTCCAGCAAGCTCGTCAGCGTATATGTCGCTGTATGGAACTATTTTGTAACCAATTGGAATTGAGTATAAATTAAGTTGTTCTATTTCTTTTATAAGTCTTTTATTGTTTACATCAAAAACCATTACCCCAAGTTCAACAAACTTAAAGCCAAATGCTGCAGCTTTTTCTTTGTAATCTGTTTGAACTCCTAGCATGGGGTAGCTTACAAGCGCTTGTTTCCTTTTTTCGCAAGTTTCAAGCATAAATTTTTCCATAAGCGCATCGCGTTTTTCGTCAATGTTTTCATTTCCTAAAATGTGGATTAAAAACAATTCTATAACATCGGCACTTGCGTTTGAGTAAGCAAGAAAACCTGTCGGGATATCGTCTTCAAGTAAAATAATACAGCTTATAAGTTTTTTGTTAAAGTATTCAATAAACTCATCATATTCAAGCGGTTCGATTTCAAATTTGTAATCAACGGCGCATTTTGTTCTAAAGTCGTTATAAACGCCTGTAAAAATTTTAAAATATTTTTCGCTCAAAACCTGAGTTTGGTACATCCCTAAGCTTCCTTAATTAATTTGTTGCAATTATATCACAGTGATGTTCTGATATCAAATGATGCATTTTTTCTTTTTTTGTCATTATGTATCGTTTGTTGAATTTGTTGATATCAGGTTCTATCGCAACCCTTTCTTGTATCTCAATTCCATAACCTTTTAGTGCGACAATTTTTGTCGGGTTGTTGGTAATTAACTTAATTTTTTTATACCCCAAATCATATAAAATTTGAGCACCTACACCATAGTTTCGCATATCGCTTTTAAAGCCAAGTGAAATATTTGCTTCAATTGTGTCTTGCCCTTTGTCTTGCAGTGCATACGCTTTTAGTTTGTTTACAAGACCAATTCCACGACCCTCATGGTCTAAAATGTAGACAAGCGCGCCCTTTCCGTATTCATTAATCATAGTAAGTGATGAGTGCAGTTGTTGGTTGCAGTCGCATTTTAAACTATGAAAAACATCCCCTGTAAGGCAGCAAGAGTGGACTCTCACAAGTGGAGTTTTGTCTGTTCCATCATCTTTTACAAGTGCGACATGTTCTTTTTGGGTTAATTCATCAATATAGCCATATATTTCAAATTCGCCAAAAAGTGTAGGTAGTGATGTTTTTACCTCTCTTTTTACAAATCTTTCTTCTTTTAGCCTGTATTCAATTAGTTGTGCTACGGTTATAAATTTTAAATTGTGTTTTTTGGCAAATTCTACAAGGTCGTCGCGGCGAGCCATTGTGCCGTCTTCTTTCATAATTTCACACATAACTGCAGCAGGTTCCAAATTTGCAAGACGGGCTAAATCAACCCCCGCTTCTGTGTGTCCTGTTCTTTTTAGTACACCGCCTTTCCTTGCAATAATTGGAAAGATGTGTCCGGGGCGTCTTAAATCTTCGGGTTTTGAATTTTCATCAAGTATAACTTTTATTGTTTTTGCCCTGTCATAGGCACTTATGCCTGTTGTAACGCCATATTTAGGGTCAGCATCTACACTTTGGGTAAAATTTGTTCCCTTGACATCTGTGTTATGCTCTACCATTGGGTTTATACCAATTTTATTTGCACGTTCTTCATTTATTGCAAGACATACAAGACCTCGACATTCTCTTGCCATAAAATTTATAACTTCAGGAGTTACAAAAGTTGCCGGAAAAAGCAAATCGCCTTCGTTTTCCCTGTCTTCATCGTCTGCAACAATGACACCTTTACCGTTTTTAAAGTCTGAAATAGCTTCTTCAATGGTATTGAAAATTATTTTATTCATAAAATATCCCTTTAATTAAAGCCATTTTCCATAAGGAATTCTAAGCTTATTTTTTCTTTTTTATTATCTTTTGCTGACAAAAATTTTTCAATATATTTTGCAAATATGTCAACTTCAATGTTTACAAAATCGCCTGTTTTTAAAAATTTTAAATTTGTTCTCTCAAGTGTTTGCGGAATTGTGCTGACACAAAAATAACCATCCCCAACTTCGCTTACGGTAAGGCTTATACCATTTATTGCAATCGAGCCTTTTTCAACAATATATTTTGTATCATATTCAAATTTAAAAATTGTCGCCTCACCTTGATTTTTTAAACTTAAAAATTTTGCCATAGAGTCAATGTGCCCTTGAACTATGTGTCCATCAAGCCTGTTACCTAAAATCATTGCTCTTTCAAGGTTAACACTGTCGTTAATTTTTAAATAATCTAAATTTGTTCTTTTTAAACTTTCCAACATAGAAAAAACACTGAAAGTATTTTGTGTTTTACTTATAACAGACTGGCATGCGCCGTTAATTGCAACAGATTCGCCAATTTTTAATTCTTGCGAAAAGTTGGCAGAAATTTCAAAAACCTTGCCGCCGTTTTTTTGCTCTATTTTTTTAACTGTTCCTATTTCTTCAATTAATCCTGTAAACATAACAACAGATTACCATAAATAATAAAAAACACAGAGAGGGTTGCTTACTCTGTGTTGTTAATGCGTTGTTAGTGCTTCAACTAAGCCAATACATCGAGTTTTTGCCCGTTGACGTTAAGTTCACGTCCACCGCAGCAGTTGATGTTTAATTTTTCGCCTTTCTCAAAACGATTCATAGCGCTTTGGTATTTTTGGTTAGCGCCAAATGTTACCGGTTTTGTGCATTGAGTTTTTGCGGCAATTGCCTGAATGGGTCTTATTAACATTTTGTTTACCCTTCCCTAGTCTGTGTATCGACTATCGTTCTTCAACGGATTTTTATTTTATAACTCTAAAAAACATGTGTCAACCCTGTTTTACAATTTTTAATATCATCTTTATATTTTTTGTTTTATAATTTAGTTATGAAAGATAAAATTGTAGCAATAGTTGGTCGTCCAAATGTTGGCAAGTCAACACTTGTCAATCGTATTGTGGGTGCAAGAAAATCAATAGTAGATGATATGCCGGGCGTTACTCGTGATAGGATTTATTTTGATGCAAACTGGCAAGGAAAAGATTTTGTAATTATTGATACAGGCGGTATAATAACTGATGACGATGATGAATTTGTAAGCAATATTTTATCTCAGGCAAAGTTAGCAGTTGAAGAAGCAGATACAATTATTTTTCTAGTTGATGCTAAACTTGGTTTAAGCCCTTATGACTACGATATTGCAAATATTTTAAGAAAGTCAAAAAAAGAAGTTTTGCTTGTCGCAAATAAAGTTGATTCAAATTCGCAAAAGGATGATTTAACAGAGTTTTATGCACTGGGTTTTGGGGAAGCTCACCCCTTAAGTGCTCTACATGGTTGCGGCGGTGTTGGAGATTTGCTCGATATTATTGTAAAAGATATTGAGCCTAAAAAAACACTTGAAGATGAGCAAGATGTTATAAAAATAGCAATTGTTGGAAAGCCAAATGCAGGCAAAAGCTCTATTTTAAATAATCTTTTAAATGAACAGCGTGCAATAGTAAGCGATGTTTCAGGCACAACTAGAGATAGTATAAATTCTAAAATTACATATCAAAATCAGGAGTATATTTTAGTTGATACTGCAGGAATAAGGAAGAAATCAAAAGTTGACTATGGAGTTGAAGCGTTTGCAGTTGATAGGGCTATTCGAGCAATTCGTGAAGCTGATGTTGCGCTTTTAGTTGTTGATTGCGTTGAAGGTCTTACTGATCAGGATAAAAAAATTGCACAAATAGCTGAAGAAGCGGGCTGTGGCTTGATTTTAGTGTTTAATAAATGGGATTTAAAAAAAGGTGTACAAACTCATCTTTATGAAAAAGTAGTTGAGGAAGAAGCTCCTTTTCTAAATTATGCAAAAAAACTTTTTGTAAGCGCAAAAACCGGTCAAAGGTTAAATCAAATTTTTGATACTGCGCGCGAAGTTGCTTTTGAGAGAGCAAAAAGAATTTCAACAGGACTTTTGAATAAGGTTGTAAACGAAGCTTTTGCGCTTAATCCTCCTGTGTCAATTAAGGGTAAAATGCTTAGAGTTTATTATACTACGCAACCAAAAACTAAACCGCCGACTTTTGTTTTGTTTATTAATAATAAAGATTTGGTTAAAGATTCTTACAAAAGATATTTACTCAAGAAATTACGTGATGCTTTCGGTTTCTTTGGAGTGCCGATAAGAATTTCTTTCAGGCAGAAGGGAGATAAATAGATGGAGTTTTTGCTAAACGCTTTTTTGTCGTTTTATTCAATGGAGTCGCTTAAATTTTTAGCCGGATTTTGTATTCTTGCTTATTTAATTGGCTCAATTCCAACCGGTTACATTATTGTAAAACTCAAGACGGGCAAAGATATAAGGGAGGTTGGCTCAGGTTCAACCGGCGCAACAAATGTAAAAAGGGTTTTGGGCAAAAAATGGTTTTTTATTGTCATGCTTTTAGATGCATTTAAGGGTGCGCTGCCCGTAATTTTAGCAAAAGCATCCCTGCAAGCCGGCTTGTTGCTTGACCCTTATGGTATTTACGCGGTTGCCTGTGCGATTTTTGTTATTGTCGGGCACTCAAAACCCTTGTTTCTTAACTTTAAGGGAGGAAAGTCTGTAGCATCGGGCGTGGGTACAATTCTTGCACTTTCTCCTTTGGCAGGGTTGATTATTGCACTTATTTGGGGTGTTATAACTTATATTAGTAAATACGTTTCACTTGGTTCAATTGTAGCGCTTATCTTATCACCCTTTATAATGTATTTTTTAGATGCTCCGATTGCATATGTTGCTTATTGCGCAATTGCTGCAATATATATTGTTTATTTGCATAGAGAAAATATTAAAAGATTACTTGCAGGAAATGAAAATAAAGTAAGATAAACCCTTGCAAAAAAAATATGAGCATGTATTATTAGAGATGTCAGAAAAATTCCCGACATCTCTAATAGTATAAATAAGCCTTAAAAAGGTTTGTTTTGCTGTTTTTATTTTTTTAAAGGGAAAATAATAAGGTATATTATATAATTTGAAAGGTATAAAACGTGGAAGAAAAAGAAACAATTCAAAACGAAACAGTCGAAGAAGTTGTTGAAACTACTGAAGTAGAAGTAGCAACCGATGAAGCTGTTGTTGATGAAAAAGAAGCAGAAGTTGAAGTTCAACAATTAAAACCTCAAAGAAGAGGACAAAGAAGAAGAAAAATCGAAACAGTTGAACCTGTTGAATCAGAATGGAAAGAGCAAGTTGTTCAAATTCGCCGTGTAACAAAAGTTGTTAAAGGTGGTAAAAAACTTAGCTTTAGGGCAATTGTTATCGTTGGTAACAAAAAAGGTCAAGTTGGCATGGGCGTTGCAAAAGCAGCTGAAGTTATCATTGCTATTCAAAAAGCAGTGGCTGATGCAAGAAAAAATCTTGTTAGCGTACCTATTTTCAAAACTACAATTCCTCACATGGTAACAGGTCGCTCAGGTGCAGGTTCTGTAGTATTAAAACCTGCTTCACAAGGTACAGGTGTTATCGCAGGTGGTGCAGTTCGTGCGGTGCTTGAATTATCAGGTATTGAAAACATTTTATCAAAATCTCTAGGTTCAAAATCTCCGTTAAATGCTGCAAATGCTACATTAGATGCTCTTAAAAGTTTAAGGTCATTCTCTGATGTTGCTCGTGCACGAGGCATTGATATGAAGAAAATGTTAGGTTAGGAAGCAGGTAAGAAATGGCTAAAAAAGAAGAAAAAATAAAAATACAATTAGTAAAAAGTACTATTGGCGCACCTGAAAAACATGTTAAAATTGTACGTGCGCTTGGTTTAACAAAAACAAACCAAACAGTTGAACACTTACCCTCAGCTACAATTATGGGTATGGTAAATAAAATCCCTCACTTGGTACAGATAGTAGAATAGAAAGTAAAGGTATATAAATGATAACATTAGAAGATTTAAAACCGGCAGAAGGTTCGGTATCCAAATCTAAAAGAGTAGGCAGAGGCCGTTCATCAGGTCATGGTAAAACATCTTGCCGCGGTCATAACGGTGAAGGTCAAAGATCAGGCAGAAGCTCAAAAAGAGGTTTTGAAGGCGGACAAATGCCATCTTACCGTCAAATGCCTAAATTAAAAGGTTTTAAAAACAGATTTGCTCTTAAGGCAGCTGAAATCAACGTAAATGATTTAAATGAAATGAGCGTAGATACGATTGATTTAACATATTTAATCGAAAATAAAAAAGCTCACCCGTCATGCGTAACATTGCGTGTGTTGGGAAATGGTGAACTTAAAAAAGCTGTTACTGTTAAAGCTACATATGTTACACCATCAGCAAAAGAAAAAATTGAAAAAGCAGGCGGAAAGGTTGAATTAGTTTAATGCAACAACAAGTAAACAGCCAGCAAATGCTGGAGAGTTTAATGTCAAATTTAAAAGCAAGCGGTTTAAAGCAAAAGTTAATTTTTACTTTTGCTATAATCGCTCTTTTCAGGTTTGGCGCGCAGTTACCAATTTACGGTATTAATAATGAAGTTTTTCAGGCAATGGCTGCGGGGAATAATATGATAGGTTTCCTTGATTTGTTCTCAGGTGGTGCTTTGGGCAAAGTTTCAATCTTTGCTTTAGGTATAGGACCTTACATTACCGCATCAATCATTATGCAGCTTTTGGCGGTAATTATACCTTACCTTGAAAAATTGCAAAAAGAGGAAGGTGAAGCAGGAAGGCGAAAAATCCAGCAACTTACAAGACAATTTACTGTTGTGCTTGCATTATTTCAGTCTTTTGTCTTTGTAACAATACTTTCTAAGCTTCCTAATTCTATTATTCATACGGTGAATCCTCCATTGTTCTTTATAGGTTCTATGGCAGCACTTACTGCAGGTTCTGTTTTTGTAATGTGGCTTGCCGAGCTTATTACAGAAAAAGGCGTGGGTAACGGCGGTTCACTTATAATCTTTATCGGTATTATATCGGGTATTCCTTTGTATGCCTCAAGAACTGCGACTCTTGTATCTCAGGATACCGCTTTGCAGCTTGGTTTGGTTGGTTTACTTGCGATATTTGTTGCAACTATAATCTTTATTATCGTATTTCAAGATGCAGTAAGAAAAGTGCCGATTGTGAGCGCAAGGCGTCAAGTTGGCAATAAGGTTTATGGCGGCGCCAATACTAATATTCCCTTTAAACTTAACCCGGGCGGCGTTATGCCTATTATCTTTGCGGTTGCAATACTTTTGTTTCCTGCAACAATATTGAGTTTTGTGCAGCAAATGAACTTAAAAGAAGGGGTTGTAAGAACTGTTTTAGAACAAATGAGCTTGTTCTTAAGTCCTTCATCAATTAGTTACTATGTAATTTATTTTCTTTTGATTGTTGCTCTAACTTTCTTTTACGCATCAATTATTCCAAGCATGCAACCCAAGGAAATTGCAAATAACCTTAAAAAATACGGCTCGGCTATCCCAGGGGTAAAACCGGGAAAACCAACTGCAGATAAACTTGATGAAATATTAAGCAGAACAATATTCATAGGCGCGATTTCTCTAGGTATAATTGCACTTATTCCAACAATTGCAAGTAAAATAACGAATATTACTACAATGCAAGGTCTTGGTGCTACTTCTTTAATAATCATGGTTGGTGTTGCGCTTGATTTTATTAATCAAATTAAAACACACATGTTGGCAAAGAATTACGAAAGTTTTCTGCAACAGTAAGGATGGATAATATGAAAAAAGTATTTATATTTTTAGGCCCTCCGGGGTGCGGTAAGGGAACACAGACAACAAGGTTATCTCAGAAATTAGATATTCCGCATGTGGATACCGGTTCGCTTTTGAGAAAAAACATACAAGATAATACTCCTTTTGGTATTGAAGCTAAAAAATATATTGATAAAGGTCAGCTTGTGCCGATTGAAGTTGTTCAAAATGTTATAAAAGACAGAATTAAAAAAGACGATTGTAAAGACGGCTTTATTTTAGACGGTTTCCCGCGCTCAGTTGAGCAGGCAGACGCACTAAAAGGTATTTTAAAAGAGGTAACAAATTTTAATTTGCAAGATGATGCGCTTGCAATTTACTTCGATATTGAAAATGAAGTTCTAATTCAAAGGCTTGTAAATAGACGTTCTTGTCCTAAATGTGGTATGATTTATAATTTAATAAGCTCACCGCCTAAAATTATGAACTACTGCGATATTTGTGATACTCAACTGGTGCAAAGGAAAGACGATAACGAAGAAACTGCAAGGTTGCGTTTTGAAACTTACGAGAACGAAACAAAACCGCTTTTAGAATATTTTGAAAATGAAGGTATTTTAAAAGAAATAAATGCTGATGCTCCTATAACCGATGTTTGGGAAAGTATTAAAGAAATTATTTTTGACGAAGAAGAATAGGAAAATAAATTGATTTCAAGAAAGTCTCGTGAAGAATTAAAACTTATGCGTCATGCAGGCTCTATTGTAGCGCTTGTGCATCAAGAGATGAAAAAAGTAATTTGCGAAGGTATTTCAACCCTTGAACTTGATGAAATAGCACACAGAATAATTAGAGAAAACAAGGCCATACCAACATTTTTAGGCTACCATGGTTTTCCTGGGTCAATTTGTGCTTCAATAAATGAGCAAGTTGTACATGGAATTCCTTCTAAAGATATAATCTTGCACTCAGGTGATATTGTTTCTATTGATGTAGGTGCAACTTTTCGTGGTCTTGTAGGGGACGGGGCTTGGACTTATCCTGTAGGAGAGATATCAGATGATAAAAAAATGCTTTTAGAAACTACCGAAAAAGCTCTAATGGCAGGTGTTGCAAGGATGATGAACGGGAATTTACTGGAAGAAGTGTCTGCTGCTATTGAAGATGTTGCGCTTTCAAAAAATCTTGGAATCGTTCGTCAATATGGTGGTCATGGGGTTGGACACAGTATGCATGAAGACCCTTTTGTCTTTAACTATCGCACAGGTAATAAAACAATCCTTAAAACAGGCATGACTATTGCTATTGAGCCTATGTTAAACTTGGGCAAAGATGATGTTTATGTTTTGGACGACGATTGGACTGTTGTAACTGCTGATGAT
The DNA here is from genome assembly GCA_944324385.1 of Candidatus Gastranaerophilales bacterium. Taxonomy (GTDB): domain Bacteria; phylum Cyanobacteriota; class Vampirovibrionia; order Gastranaerophilales; family Gastranaerophilaceae; genus Galligastranaerophilus. The sequence goes on from CALUWD010000003.1 coordinate 27,685, forward strand.
AAAGCTTCTGCACACTTTGAGCATACAGTTTTAGTGGGCGAAGACGGACCTGAAATTTTAACAAAATTAAGTTAAATATTTTTTTGGTAATTTTTTAACTATATTAAAAATCCTTTCTAAATAAGCGTTTTCGTCTTCAAAATTTGTTTGCGTTATTTGTTGATTTTCAAGCGATATGTATTTTATTGCAATATTTTTTGTATTAAAAATTTTTGAGGCGCAGTAAAGATAAACTATACTTTGTAAGTTATCCCGCGGATTTTGAGGGATATTTTTTGATTTCCAATCGTATATTGTGTATTTTTCCCCGTCTTTAAAAATTGCATCAAATCTGCCTGAAAGATAGAAAATTAAGTCATCTTTGCAACATTTTATTAAAAATGTTTCTTCTGATTTTATAAATTTTTCTTTCTCTTTAAAAATATCAAGTGTGAGAGTTTTTTCTAAAATTTCCTTTTCATCTCTATTAAGTGAGTTTGTCAATTTTGTTATGTCAAAACCCTTTAAGTAGTACGAAATCATAGCATGTAGGCGTTCTCCGCTTTTTGCACTTTGATTGTATGATAAAAAATCAAGATGCAAAATGTATTTATTTATAAAATCTTCAATATTTTTATCCAGTAGTTTGAGTGAATTTACGCTAAACGTATTCATTTTGCCACCTCGTTTGTAAAAATTTCGCAAGGGTTTTGAGTTTTTTCTTTGTTGTACATTTTAAATGTTTTTGCGCAAGTTAAATAAAGTCTTATTTTTGCTCTTGTTATTCCCACATAAAACAATCTGTAATTTTCTTCAAGAATTTCCTGTTTTAAAGTTTCGCTTGTTTTTGGCTTTTGTTTTATTGATTGAATAAAATCGCTGCTTTCCTTTAGCTTAATGTCTTCAATTTTAAGCCCTAAATTATCTGCGCTCAGCTCAGGTATAAAGACAAAATCAAACTCATCCCCTTTTGACTTGTGTAATGTCATAACTTTTATTGTGTCAGTATTTTGTGTTTTTTCTTCGCTAAAGAATTTTGCACTTTTGTTTACCCTGTTTGAAATTTCATTTAACCTTAAAAGTGTTTGCTCAAAGCTTTTGTGGGTTTGATAAATTTTATCAACAATTGAATAAACCATTGATACATTTGCAAATTCAAGGGTGTTTTTGTAGTAAAAATCGCCTATTTCAAGCACAAGCTCCATAGGGGTTAGCGTGCTTTTTAACAAAAAATATTTTAAATCCCACCAAAGAGAATATTTTGACCCTTCTTGCGATAAAAAGTCTTTATTTTGCGCATAGTTTAAAATTTCTCCTTCATCCTTGTATTGGGGCATTTCAAGCATAATATTTAGGCACTTTTCAAGATTTTTCTTGCTTTTTGTGTCATTTATAAAGTTGAAAACAGCAAGAACTGTTTTAAACACAGGGTTATCATTCAGTATATAGTTATCTTTTTGAACTTTTATATTTTTACCTTCTAAAAAATCGCAAAATGTTTTAATTTGCCAATTGCTTCTTAAAAGTATTCCTATAGTCTTTTGCGGATATTGTTTTTTTATTTTTGTTATTTTTTCAAAAATAAATTCCTTTTCATCTTGCGATTTTTCAAAAAGTTTCAGAGTTATTGCATCATTGTTATTGGCATTTTTCCCTTCTACAGGCTGCATTTTGATATTCAAAAATGCCTCAGGAGCAAGTTTTGAGGCTCTATCAATTATTTTATTGGCGTAATCAATAATTTTTATTGCGCAGCGTTGTGATTTGTTCATCTCGACGTTAGGGTTTTCTTTTATAAATTTCTTAAATCCTTTGACATCAGAATTTGAAAAAGTTGCAGTAATTGCCTGGTTAACATCTCCGCATCTTATAATATTTCCCCATTTGCCGCCAATTAAGTTTAAAAGCTCTTGTTGAACAGGTGAGGAGTCTTGTGCTTCATCCTCAATTATTACCCTTGCAAGGTTTTGATAGTAATTAAGTACATCAGAATTTGTTTTTAAAAGTTTTAGGGCAAAAATTAAAAGGTCGTCATAATCAAGGAAATTGTTTTCTTTCATTTCACTGTTATACGTGGTAAAAATTCTTTTAAAACTTGGGCTTTTGATATTTTTTAAATTTTCGCCATCGTTTTTAAAATCGCTTATAGCGCGCTCGTACAAGTCTGTTTTGCTGTAATCAAGCCCCGCATTAACTGTAGCGCTTGCAATGATTTCGCGTCTTTTATTTTCGTCTATTATTTCAAAGTCGTTATCAAGGCCTAAAAAAGTATAGTTGTTGTTTTCTTTTAAAATTCTAAGCGCAAGACCATGGATTGTTGATATTTGAGGCATTTCAACCATATCAGGATAATTTTGCTTAATTCTTTCTTTAAAATTTCTTGCCGCAGAATCCATAAAAGTCAGCACAAAGATGTTTTCGCTTTTAAGATTTTTTATAATTTCGCCCTCAAGTAATTTAAAAATAAGCGCAAGCATAATTGTAGTTTTGCCTGAGCCTGCAACAGCACTTACTGCCATTTTGCCTGATTTGTATTCTAATACAGGTTTTTGGTCATCACGAGGGTTAATTTGCATGGATTTTTTAACTTTGTCAGTTTGAGCTATTGTGAAAAATTTGTCTATTGCGCCGAAATTTTCCATTCCCAAGGAGTCGTAAATGCTTGAATACACGTACATTTTCTCGCTCTGGCACAGGTAGAGTTTGTATAAAATTCTTGCAGTCCTGTCAAGAGTCAGCTCTATGTTGTCATTTGAGTTAAATTCATTTTTATTCCAATTTTTTTGAAATACCCATGAGTTGTAAAGCATTCCTATGTCTTGTTTTATCCAGTCAGAATTTGAGCAATCCAACAAAAATAAATGTTTTACACAAATTTCGCTGTCAATTAATTTTTGCGCACTTGCGATGACTATTGAATTCTTAGGTATTTCATCCTCACTTAGCGGGTTTTCAGAAATAATTGTGTTTTCAAGTTGTTCAATGAGGGTGGTTTTTTGAAAATCTGAACCGAAAATATCTTCAAAATCGGCAATTTGTTTTGCAAGTTTATTTAACTTTAAAATGGCATTTTGGTTTTTAATGTCAATTTGTGTGTATTTTGTGCATATTTTGTAGAGTTGTTCGCTTAAGGGAGCATTTTTTATTTCTTCAAGAAAGTTTAAAAAATCTTCAATATCAGGGTTTTTAATGTTTTTTAGATATTCTTTAACAAAAGTTTTATACTCTTGATTTTTGTATGCGTAATTTTGAGAAATTTCAATAGCTTCATCGCCATTAATTTTAAGGATTTCAAGGAGTATTCCTTTTAATATAAATGCGCTAAGGTAGCAGTCATCTGTATTTGCAAGTTTTAAAATTTCTATAATCGCTCCTACATGCGGGTTTTGGTTTAATTTTTCACTACCGGATAAGAAAAAGACATCTTGTTTTATTTTATTGAAACAAAAGCGCAAATACCTGTCGCAAAGGGGTGTCACAACTGCTATTTCATTTGGTTTGACCCCGTTTTTTATAAGGTTTTCTATTTGTTCAATTGTTTTAAAAATCATTTCATCTCTGCGCACAAACCCTTTTATATCAATATTTTTAGCTGAAACAGGGGTTTTGTTTTTGACATTTTCAAATATGTTTTTTGCGTTTTGTATTTTGATACTGTTCTCTCTTAAATCAATTGCCTTTTCGTTTAAAAATTTTTCAAAATCTATGTGTGTTGCGCTCAAATAGCCTAAACGCGAAGAACCGCAAGGGTCTTGAGCAACAAAAAATTCCTTAACATCTTTTTTAATGTGTTTTAAATATTCAAAGACAGCAGGTGTTATTTCATCCCCATCGTCTAAAATAACGTATTTATAAGGGTTTTTGACTTGTTTATACAAATATTCAAAAATGCTTACCTGTCTTAAATAGTCAAAAGCCCTATGCTCAAGAGTTTTGAGTTTATATAATTTTATAGCCTCTCTTACCTCGCTGCAGTAAGATTCATGTAAGATATTTTCACGAATTTTTATCTCATTATCACTAAGCGCATTTTGAACAATTAGCGAGTAACGCCTTAAAAGCTGGTGTAAAAGGTTTACTTTAGAATTGTAGCCCTTAAATTCTATTTCTTTAATGCAGTTTTTAAAAATGTATTGCGACGCCTCAAGTCCGCAAAGATGCCCAAAAACACAAGGATTTGGATACCTTATGCTATTTTCGACATGTGCCCAATTTTTTTCAATAAAATTTCTTGCAAGTCCAAAAAAGCTAAATACGTTTAAATTTCCAATATTGCCAACAGGTGAATTTTTTTTTATTTTTTCAACAAAATTTTTCTTTTTTCTTCCGTTTTGAACAAGGACAAGAATTTCGTCAGTATTGGCACCATTTTGAACAAGTTGCAAAAATTTTTCAACAAGGATATCTGTTTTATTTGAATTTATGGTTGAGTGTAAAATCATAAAATATCGCTCGGATCAACGTCTACTATCATTTTTATTTCATTGTGCAGGCTTATTCTTCTTAAAAAGCCAAGTACAATATCATGTCCTTTTTGTTCTAATTTGTTTTTTATAAGTATGTTGTAGCGGTATTCGCCACGAATTTTTCCTATAACACAAGGAACAGGGCCAAGGGTTATTATTCTTTCATCAAGAGAAAGTTTTTTTATGTAATTTTCAAGATGCAGAGCAATTTCGCAGCAGGCATGTTCTGCCATAAAGTCCTCGCAAGAGCTTATAATTATCCTTATTATTTTTGAATATGGCGGGTAGTCATACTGTTCTCTTAATTCCAGTTCTTTTTCAAAAAAACTTAAATAATCCTGTTCTTTTGCCTTTTGCAATAATAAATTACCCTCGTTATAAGTTTGAAAAATAACCTTGCCCTTGTTTTTGCCTCTGCCCGAGCGTCCTGCAACTTGAGTAAGCAGGGAAAAACCACGCTCAGAGCTTCTATAATCAGGCAAATTAAAGCTTAAATCTGCATTAATAACCCCAACAAGTGTAACATTAGGGTTATCCAGACCTTTTGCTATCATTTGTGTGCCAATTAAAATATCTATTTCGCCATTTTGAAATTTTTGCAGAATTTCAATGTGTTCATTTTTTTTACTTAAACTGTCACTGTCAAGGCGCGCAATTCTCATACCTTCAAAAATTTTATTTGCTATTTCTTCAACTCTTTGCGAACCTGTACCAAAGTTTTCAAGTTCAACGCTAGAGCAGTTTTCGCACTTTGCAACTTTTGTTTCATATCCGCAATAATGACATTTATATGAATTTGTTTGAGAGTGGTAAATTAATGGTATTGCGCATTTTTTGCACTCTAAAACCTCTCCACATTCCATGCATTGCGTGTAGCTTGAAAACCCGCGCCTATTTATTAAAAAAATTACCTGTTCGCCACGCTCAATTGTTTCTTTTGTTTTGTTAATAAGAGTGCGTGAGAATATACCTAAATTTCCATCCATCCTTTCACTTTTCATATCAATTATACTGACATCAGGCAACTGTGCGTTGTTGTACCTGTTTTTAAGTTCAAAAAGTGAATTTGTATTTTGTGCTTCCCAAAAGCTTTCTACATCAGGAGTTGCGCTGCCTGAAATTATTTTTGCCCCGTAAAGTTGTGCAAGTTTTTTTGCAACATGTTTTGCGCAATATCTTGGATTGGGCATTGTTTGTTTGTAGCTTGTGTCGTGTTCTTCATCAATTATAATCAGCCCTAAGTTGTTAATTGGTGCAAAAACAGCAGAACGTGCACCAAAGAGTATTTTTATTTCGTTGTTTCTAAGTTTTTCCCAAACGCTGTATTTTTCAGCTTCAGAAATTGACGAGTGCCAGATGGCAACACTTTTAGAGCCAAAACGTCTTATTGTGCGCATTGTAAGTTGTGATACAAGCGCAATCTCAGGTGCCATAAAAAGCACATTTTTACCTTTTTTTATCGTATCTTCAATAAGTTTAAAATATATTTCGGTTTTGCCTGAGCCTGTAATGCCATATAAAAGTGAGTTTTGAGCATTTACATGTTTAATTTCTTCATAAACCTTTTGTTGCTCGGGGCTTAGTTTATGTTCTGTTTGTTCAGTTTCTTCTTTTAATGCTGCATTTTCTTTTTTTGCTTTTCTATAGTTTTTTACGTTTTTTTCAAAAAACTTTTGTGGCAATGCCGTCTTTAAAACTGTAGGCAAGTCGCAAAAGTAATAATTTGCGACCCATTCAAGCAGTTTTAAATATTCTAAATCAAATAATGGTTCACTCTCTAAAATATCGTCAATGTATTTTGCTTTAATGCCTTCTTCTAAATAATTTGAAAATCCTACAACATAGCCTTTTATTTTTCTTTTAGGCCCAAAAGGCACAACTACAGCTTGACCGATTTTAATTGTTTCTTTAAAATCATCAGGTATTAAATAGCTAAATGTTTTTGTGCCTAATTTTGCAACATCAACAAGGACAAGAGCGTATTTGTACATTTAAAGCACCTTTTGCGGTATGTTTTTAATGTTCAGGTCAATTAAATCAAAGATACCTTTTTGAACTATAGTACCTTTTGAAAAATCACTATTTGCAGGCAAAATCTTTATATTTGAACTGGATGAACCTTCTTTTGAAATTGTTACTATATATTTATTTTTATTTGATGTTTGAAACATTATGTAGCCGCTTTTAGACTGCATTTCAACAACTTCATATTGCCCTTGAGAATTAAGTGCGCTTAGGGTTAACATGTATAGATTGTCTGCACTTATAGGGTAATTTTTATTACAATTGGTAAGCATTGATTCGTTAGCAATTGCGCTTGATGACAAAAATATTATTCCAAGAGTTAAAAGAATTTTTTTCATTTAATCCCCCTCTTTCCAAGTTCTACCATACTTTGTGCTAACTTTAAGCGGTACTTTTAGCGGTTGGTCTAATTCCATTGCTTTTATTGTTAAGGTTTTTACAGCTTCGAGTTCCTCTTTTTGAACTTCAAGAACAAGTTCATCGTGTACCTGTAAAATTATTTTTGATTTAAAATTCTTTAAATCGTTATGCAGCTTAACCATTGCCATTTTAATTAAATCGGCACTTGTTCCCTGCAAGGGTGCATTAATTGCGGCACGTTGAGCAAATTCTCTTATTTTTGCGTTTCTCGAGTTTAACTCTGAGCCTAAATAACGTTTTCTGCCATAAAGTGTTTCAACATAACCTTCCTGATGTGCTTCAATTAAAGTGTTATTCATATAAGTGTTAATTTTAGGATAGGTGGCAAAATATTTATCTATAAATTCTTGTGCCTCAAATGGTGTTATATTTAGTACAGAAGCTAGTCCATAGCGTGTTTGACCGTATATAAGCCCAAAGTTAACAGCTTTGGCTTTTCTTCTCATTTCCTTTGTAACTTCATCTTTTTCAACTTCAAATATTTTTGATGCAGTTATAAGGTGTATATCTTCATCACTCTTAAATGCGTTAATTAGAACTTCATCTCCTGAAAAGTGCGCCAGCAGCCTTAGTTCAATTTGTGAGTAGTCAGCAGAAAATATAAAGGAGTTTTCTCTGTCAGTTGGTACAAAAGCTGCACGAATGCGATTTGAGAATTCTGTTCTTATTGGTATGTTTTGCAAATTTGGGTCTGAGCTTGATAATCTGCCTGTAGTTGTTACTATTTGATTAAAATGTGTGTGAATTTTTCCATCGTCTTTTGTAAGCTTTGGCAGGTTATCAATATATGTTGTTTTTAATTTCATTAATTGCCTGTGCTCTAAAATATCACGTGCAATTTGGTGTTCAAGTGCAAGCTCATCCAGAATTTTTGCTGATGTTGAGTACCCTGTTTTATTTTTTTTGGAAGGTTTTATTTGTAGTGTGTTAAAAAGTACATCTGCAACCTGTTTTGGCGAATTTATATTAAATGTAGTGCCTGCCTGTTTGTATATTTTTTCTTCAAAATCAAGAATTTTTTTATCTATTTCAACACTTAAGGTCTTTAAGTAGTCAACATCAAGGCTAACGCCTGTGTCTTCAATATCTTTTAAAACATACGCCAGAGGTAGTTCTGTTTCATCTAACAGCTTTTTTTCTTTTTCATTAAGTGAGGTTTTATAAAATTCGTGCAGTTTTAAAATATTTCTTGTAAGCTTGTAACCGTCATTTTCATCAGGCATAAAATTAAGGTAATTTTGAATTTGTGAAATTAAATCATGCTTTCTTGAGGAGTCTTTAATATAACTTGAGAGCATTACATCTTCAATTACGCCTTTTGGATTTATATAATTTAGCTCGCTTTTAATATCGTAGACAATTTTTTTTATTTTTTCATTTTCAAGAATTTCTACAACTTTTTTGTCATCTTTTTTTAAAAGCGCGCAAGTATTGTTGTGTGCAAGATAAAGCGAATTTGGCATTTGCGGCAAAATTGCAGAAATTGCTACTGTGTCATTTTCTTTTATAGTGTCTAAAAAAGCACTTGCCTCCTTGGTTGTGTCTAATTTTGTAATTTCTTCATCTTCTTTTGTTTCTTGTGCAAAAAGTCCCAGCTGTATTTGCTCTTGAGGTTCATCTTCTTTTATGGTTACAAAACTTTGTTGTTCTGTATCTTCGCAGCTTGTTTCAAAGGGCTTTAGGAGTTTATCTATATTTTTTACAAAGCTGTAAAATTGAACACTCTGGAAAAAATCAATAACACTTTGCTTGTTTGGTATTTCAAGGCAAGTTCTTGAAAAATCAAAATCAATTTCAACATCTTTTTTTATGGTTGCAAGGAATTGCGAAAGATATGCCATTTCCTTTTGTTCAATAAGTTTTTCTTTAATTGCTTTTTTAGTTATATTTTCTATATTTTCATAAACACCATCGAGTGTTTTGTATTCCCCTAAAAGCCATTGAGCTGTTTTTGCACCTATTCCTTTTACCCCCGGGATATTGTCTGAGCTATCTCCGCAAAGTGCCTTGTAGTCTATAACTTGCTGTGGTGTAACACCCATATTTTCAAAAACTTGCTCCCAGCCATAGCAGTTAAGTTCACCTTTTTGAGGTATTAAAACATTGATAAAATCTTCTTTGTCCACAAGTTGAAAACTGTCTTTATCTCCTGTTAAAATATAGGTTTTATGCCCCATTTGTTTTGCTTTTAGGGAAATTGTACCTATTATATCATCACCTTCAAAGCCTTCTTTTGTGTAAATCGGTATGTTTAGAGCCTTTAAGCCTTCCATAATGAGCGAGAGCTGAGAGCGTAAAGCGTCAGGCATGGTTTGTCTGTTTGCCTTGTAATCTTCATATTTTTCAAGACGAAAAGTGTGCCTTGAAACATCAAAAGCAACAGCAATAGAGTTTGGTTTAATGTTTTTTCCGCCCTTAGAGGATGAAGATAAAAGGTCGAAAATTGCCTTAAAAAACCCGTAAATTGCCCAGGTGGGTTGATGTTCCGTTGTTTGCATGTTTGTGCGCTCAAGGGCAAAAAACATCCTAAAAGCAAGTGCATGACCGTCAATTAATATTAATGTTTTTTTCTCCTCGCTATTCATTTTCCTCACCCTTTTTATTTTATTTTACATTAAAAATCGTTCTTTGTAATGAGTTTTACGTTATTTAAAATTCTAATTGTAAAAGAATAATCGTGTTCTTCTGCAAATTTTGCTCTGTATAATCTTAAATAAGAAACGATATTTGTATCAACATTTGGTTCACAAGTTTTTGATAAATCAAAATATGTATTGTTTGCACTAATTAAATTGTATTGACTACTCCCAATTTGTTCTAATGTTCTTGTACTGTCTGCTTTACAGCCAATGTCTGACCACATTATTACTCCGTCATTATTTTTTATTCCTGCAAAAATAAAATAACCTTCGGGCAAATTTGCTGTTTCTACTTTTATGTCATTTCCGTTTTTTTCTGTCAGTTGATTTTCTAATTCTATTGTGTCACCACTTGTTTTGTCTTCAATAATTTCTTCATAGGCTTGAGCGTAAGAATTTGCCTTTATGTTAATTTTGCCAACTCCTGCAAACCTGAGGAAAAACGTTGGGCTAACTAGCTTTGCACTTATTTTAACTTTTTTTGAATTATCTTCGCTGTCCTTGTATTGTACATTTTCAATTTGTGCATTTTTTAGCACGTCTATTTTTGACCTATAAAGATTAAAAAAATCTTCGCTTTTATCTTGCGCGCTATTCTTGTATTCAGCTATGCTTGCAAGAGCTGTTGTTTCTACTGCGCGCTGTAGTTTTGCGCGATTTAGCGTAACGTATGCCATATCAACGCCAAAGGCACAAAATACTAAAAATGCCATACAAAAAACAGCTACCATAATTGAAATGTTTGCACGTTTTTTCTTGCTAAGGAGTTTCATTTTGGTTGCCCTCCTGAGAGTAGTAATATTCAAAGTTTGCACCTAAATCATTGTCATATATATTGTAATTATTTGGCAAAAATAGTGCTTTATTTGTAACCGCTATACTTTTGAAGTGAAACTTTTCAGGAATTGCGTTGAAAAATAAATTTACAAGTTTAAATGCGTAAGTGTAATCATACGATGCTATATTTACGTAAAAGCCTTGTGTTTCAAGTGTTTCCACTTTTAGGGTGTCGATGTATGGTATTTTTCTTGCCCTTAAAATTTTATATGTCGTATCATATATTTCATCCTCAATAGTTTCACTTGTGGCGTCGTTAGCCCATCTTTGTTTTGATGAAACAATGCTCACTGCGTTATTTAGGGCTGAGTTAAGCTCTATTGATGTACTTAAACCATAGCCAATTTCTGTTAAAATACCTATAATTCCAACTAAAAATGGGAAAAACAACACAAGTTCAACAAGATGTTGAGCCTTTGAGCGTTTAAACCCAAAGGCTTTGTAATCTTGTTTTTTATTATTCGTCTTCTTGAACTCCATTACCTTTAACCATAAAGCTATATGTTAAATCTTTATAGTCTATTTTTATAGGATACATTGCAGGGTCTTTTATGAAAATATAAAAGAATTTGTTTTCTTTTGGTTTGATTACAGCAGCGTTGTTGATTGTATGCTGGCTAATCCCTTCAACAACTGCGCTTATTTGCTTGTAAGCTCCGTCATTTGAACTTACATTTGCAGATTCTGCGACAGGGCTTGTTTGATTCAAGCGCTGATAAGTATTTGCAATATTTGCGATGTTGCCAATTGTGCTTGAGGCTTGCGACATTGAGGCAAGTGCGCCTGCTTGCGAGCTTTGATAAGCACCCAAATAATTTGATGAGGTAATAAGTTCAACAGGCGCGTTGTTTGCACTTATAACAAAATCTTTTGTGTAAAATACATAGTCATTTGTTGTTGAATTATTGTTTATTTGAACATATGTTGCAAGAATATCTGGAACAGGAGTTTTTGAAACACCCACTCTCATTGAAATATCCTCGTCAGTTGATGTTTTGTTGTATGTTGAAAAGTAAAACATCTCATCAGTTTGAATAAATGCCGAATTTTTAGCATTGTAATCATCGCCAACATAGGACAATGTTGAACAACCGCTTAATGCAAGTGCACCTATTAAAACCGCACCTAGCGCAAGTGTGGTTTTTTTAAACCTATTGACAATTAGCTTTTTCATCTTCGCTTACTCCTTTGATTGTAAGGTTAACTCTGCCTTTATCATCTATTTTGATAACTTTGACAATTACCTCTTGACCAATTGATAAGTGAGGTTCTATTGTTTCAATTCTTTCGTTGCATACTTGCGAAATGTGTACCATGCCGTCTTTTCCGGGGGCAAGTTCTACAAATGCGCCGATTGGGATGATTCTTACAACCTTACCTTTTACTACCATACCAACCTCAGGTTTAAAAGTAAGGTCTTTAATCATCTTAATTGCTATATCTGCGCCTTCTTTATCATTTGATGTAACAGTTACTGTACCGTCATCTTGAATATCAATTTCAGCACCTGACGCATCAATTATGCTTCTTATCATTTTTCCACCGGGCCCGATTACTGTTCCGATGTCATCTTGCGGAATTGTCATTGTAAATAATCTTGGTGCAAATGGCGATAAATCAGCTCTTGGTGCGCTTATTGCTTCTTTCATGCATTCCATAATGTGTAATCTACCATCTTTTGCTTGATACAATGCACGTCTTAGAGTTTCATTAGATATGCCTTTAATTTTCATATCCATTTGTAGAGCAGTAATACCTTCAGAGTTGCCTGTGACTTTAAAGTCCATATCGCCTAAAAAGTCCTCTATGCCTTGGATATCAGTTAATACAATGTCTGTGTCACCTTCTTTAATAAGACCCATTGCAACACCTGAAATCATGCATTTAACAGGAACACCGGCGTCCATTAATGCCATTGAGCTTGCGCAAGTTGACCCCATTGAGGTTGAACCGTTTGACTCAAGTACATCTGATGTTACACGAATTGCATAAGGGAATTCTTTTTCATCAGGAAGCGCAGGAACATTAGCGCGTTCTGCCAAGTTTCCATGACCTACTTCGCGACGCCCCGGGCCTCTTAGGGGTTTTACTTCGCCAACAGAGAACCCTGGGAAAATGTATTTATGCATATAAGATTTTTTAAGCAAAGGATCAACGCCGTCAAGCTCTTGTGCCATATTTGGACCGGCTAGAGTTGCGCAGGATAGGATTTGTGTTTGACCTCTTGTAAATACTGCAGAACCGTGAGCACGAGGGATAACACCAACTTCGCACCAGATTGGACGAACTTCGGTAATTTTTCTGCCGTCAGCACGCACGCCTTCATCTTTAATCATTGCACGCATTATTTTCTTTTCTAATGCTTTAAATTCTTCTGCAACAAAGTCAATGCCTGTTTCTTCCATCATTGTTTTAATAGCGTGGTCTTCTGGCAATGCTTCAATTTTTTCTTTTACGATATTTTTAGCTTCTTCAAGTTTGTTTTGTCTGTATTCTCTGTCAAAATTGTGATAAGCATCAACAATCATATCGTAAGTGTTGTCTTTAATGATTTGTGCTAATTCTGATGTATCATAAGGATTTACAAAGTTTTCTCTTTCAACACCGCAAGCTCTTGCAAATTCAAGTTGAGCGTCGCACTGTTTTCTAATTTCAACTTGTGCAAATTCAACTGCTGCCATAATATCGTCTTCCGTTACGAACTTGCAGCCTGCCTCAACCATAATTACACTGTCATGAGTACCTGCTATAACAATGTCCATATCGGATTTTTCACACTCTTGGTGTGTTGGGTTTGCAATCATTTGTCCGTCAATTCTACCGACACGAATTGCGCCTACAGGCCCTTCAAAAGGTGCACCCGTTAACATAAGAGCAGCTGAAGCACCTAAAATCGACAGTACATCAGGTTGATTTTTTTGGTCATAGCTGAATAGCTGCGAAACAATTTGAACATCGTTTCTGTAACCTTTTGGCCATAATGGACGAATTGGTCTGTCTATTAATCTTGAAACTAAAATCGCTTTTTCGCTTGAGCGACCTTCTGTTCTTGTATATCCACCAGGGATTCTGCCAATTGCAGACATTCTTTCTTCGTAATCTATTAATAATGGGAAAAAGTCTATACCAACACGTGGTTCTTTACTAACAATTGCGTGAATAAAAAGCATTGTATCTTCACATCTTACAGTAACAGAAGATGTTGCTTGTTTTGCGTATTTGCCTGTTTCAATAGTTACAAGTTTATCCCCTATTGTAACTTCCATTTTTTTAACTTCCGGTTTGTTTGTCATCTTTCTTCTTTCTATGTTTTACACTTCTATATCTCAATAGAATTTTATAATAAAAAAAAGCGCTATGCAAATTTATGCAAAGCGCTGTTAACTTTTTTTAATTCTTCGTCCAATATATATAAACATACCCATTCTGACCTTTTGCACCCGTTCCTGGGGTTGGGTAGTTTACACTATCAAAGCTCCAGCCTCCACCACCATTAGCAGCGTTAGTTTCACTTGCACCACTTACACTTTGACCGCTTGAACCAGCGGCCCCTGCGCCAGAGCAACTAACAGATGTCCAAGTGCCATTTTGATAAATCTGACAAGTATTTGCAGCTTTTTGAGCTCCGCCTCCGCCACCGCCTGAAACCATAACAACACTAACTGATTTTGCACTTGATGGTGCGCTAAATTCACAATCATATGCACGAGAGCCATCTGGGGCAGGTGTGCACTTTGAATCTGTTGCTGCCTCATCGTAAGTGTATAGTTTAAATTCACTGAGCGTGCTATTGCTAATTTTAATATTATCTGCAACCCTTTTTGTAACAACAGGCGCAAGCGCCACCATGATAATTGAGATAATAATCAATGCAAGCGTAAGCTCAGCAAGTGTGAACCCCTTGGCGCACATATGTGCGCCATGATGATGTTTTTTCATGTTTACTCCTGTAAAGAAAATATGCAGGGTGTATCATTGCCAAGGTTTATACACCCGTTTTTAAAGTTTATTCGTATCTAATCCAGTAGATATATACATATCCGCTTTGTCCTGACGCACCGCCTCCTGGGCCTGAGTCAGACGAGGCTGTGGATTTCCAGCCTCCGCCTCCGCCGCCTGAGCCTGCGGAGCCAAATTGTTTAGTTGTGTTTGGTGTAGTAGGTGCTGCAAATGGCGTATTGTTGCCTTGAGATGCAGGATTTGTGCAGTCAGCATCCGTGCTAAAGCCGCCGCAGCCGCCTTTTGTGTTTATTCCTGATTTACCGCCTAATCCTCCTATGGATATTGCGCCTAATTGTTGTCCTGCACTACCTGCCTCACCCAGTTTTATTAGTTTTGCAGGTATGTTTGTTGCGCCTACTGCGCCACCAAGTCCGTGTATTGCTGCAGATGTCTGTGTTCCTGCGGTTCCTACTTTGCCTGCGCCACCGCCACCTAATGTGTAAGTTCCGCCTTCAAAGCTTATTGAACTTACGCCACCGTCGGCACCGTCGCGGTTTACTGCGCCACCGTTGCCACTGTTGCCAACTTTGATGGTGTATGTTTTTTCAGGTATTACTGGTAAGTTTTCAAGAATTGCATATGAACCGCCTGCGCCACCGCCACCTGAGGCTGCTTGATAGCTGGAGTCATAAGCAATTGAGGCAACGCCGTTTGCACCTGTGCCACCTGTACCTTCTTTGGGGTTGCCTGATGAGTCAAAGCCTACAGTTGCGCCACCGCCTCCTGCACCGTTTTTATTTGTACTGCCACCATTTACGCTTGATGCACTACCGCCTGCGCCACCGCCACTAACGTTTGATGTAACGTATGACGCGCCGCCGCCTGTGCCGCCTGTTGCTGCAGTTGTTTCGTTTGCTCCTTCAACTTTTGTGCCATTAGTACCTGCGGTGCCTGCGCTTGTGCAGTTTGTAGCGCTCCATGAAGTGCCATTGTAGATTTGGCAACTATTTAGGGAGTTTTGCGCACCGCCTGAACCAAAGGATGTTGTTGTTGCGCCTTTTCCGCCTTTACCCCCAGGGGCTTTTAAGCCCCAGACAAGTGTGTTTGAGCTGTTGTATACGTAGATATAGGATTCTGAACCGTCATTGCCATCGCCTGAGCTTTTGCCTGTTCCGCCTGCGCCTGATGACATTACAATTCTACCGCCGACCGCTGAATCTATAATGTTTTGAGGGATTATGTAGTTACTGATGTATGGTGCGCCACCGCCGCCACCACCTGAGAGGGAGATGTTGGAGGGGCCTGCGGCTTCAAGCACACAGCGAACCGAATCGGCGTAGCGAGGACTCTGACTGAACTGATTGAAGCTACCAGTGTACAGGCCGAAATAGTAGTAATTGCTACCACTGGGTGTAGACGACCAGACCCAGCCCGGGTAGCAATTACCACTCGACCCGACGCAAACGGTGTAAACGTAGCATCGCGCTGCGCCGTAACCGCTGTAGTAGTCACAGAGCCTCAAGCCATTGTCACCTTTGTTTTTGTTAATAGTGTTAATGTTGCTTGCCCACTTAGATAATTCATTTTTAGTTGGTAATCTCCAGTCCCCTGCTTTTGTGCCATTATATGCTAATGCTTGACATGATGCGTTACCGGCGTACCATGTGCATACTGTTCTGTTGCAACCACTGTAACTAGTTCCAGAGCTATCGCATGGGCTTGCAGTTTTTCCTTGCCAACAGCATGCGTTAGCATAGCAACTCCTGTTAGTTTTAACAGTTATAACACTTGCTGCTATCCCGCCATTTGGTGCATTAGGGATATCGCCAATATTCCATTTTGTAACACATACAGGTGTTCCATTTTGCTCAGCTGTTAAAAATTTCGCATCATACTTATCGCAATCCGCCTGAGAGGTCGGTGCGCCGCCACCTGAGCTTTGCGTATATGCGCCTGCACCGCCACCACCGCCTGCACCAGAAAGATAGAGAACATATACGTTTCTCATACCTTGGAATATATTAACAGTTTTAGTAGATGCTGTTGTTAGGGTTTCAACATTACCGTAAGTGATATTAGGATTAGTAGCGCCCGCGCCGCCACCTCCGCCTGATACCATTATAGCGTTTAAAAATTTTACTCCCTTTGGTACTTTAAAATTACAAGTTACAGTATTATCAGAAGAATTTGAGCACTCTGGTGGTGGGGATGAAGTTGTGTATAAAATATTTTCGTATTTAGCGCTTGAGCTTGCATTGCCTGATATTGCAGTTTGTTTTTTCCTGACAACAGGAGCCAGAACAACCATAATAATGGATGAAATAAGCAGAATAACAAGTAATTCGGCCAAGGTAAAGCCGAAAACCTTTTGCGAAATTTGCGCATTTGAATTGCGCTTTTTCGCCAGACGCCCTCCGGAAAGCATATTTTTTCGTATCTCCTAAGTCAAATAATTCTATAGTAGATAATATAACATAGGAAAATAAAATTTGTAAAATATTAAAGCATTTGGAGGATTATTTTATAATATTTACCCTAAAATCGCTCTGAAGTGATTCAAGCACATGGGGACTTATAATTGAGGATGAGCAGTTAACAAGGTAAGTATTTTCAAGATTCATAAAAAGGGTGCATAAAAGGGTGTTAATCGAGCTTATAGAGCAGGATGTGAAGAATAAATCCGTTTTTATGTTTAAATCTTTACATTTTTTAAGAGTCGAGAGTAGAAGATCTGTTTCAACGGGGCAATCTAGATTAATGATTTTTTTGCCGTTGAAGTCTTGAATGTCCTCAGTAGATGAATTTTCGCCAACGATTATAACAACAGAGCTGTCTTTGAGTTCGTCTAGTGTGGTTTCGATTTTTGTGAAATCGTGGGAAAGTTCAAGGTATTTTTTGTTTTTAGTTTT
Organism: Candidatus Gastranaerophilales bacterium; assembly: GCA_944324385.1. Classification (GTDB taxonomy): domain Bacteria; phylum Cyanobacteriota; class Vampirovibrionia; order Gastranaerophilales; family Gastranaerophilaceae; genus Galligastranaerophilus. Next base: position 44,902 of record CALUWD010000003.1, read on the forward strand.
TTCAAAGCCATCTAGTTTAAGTGCTGATTGGATTAGCGGCTCATAGTCATTGTTTTTTATTTTAAATACGCGGTTTGGAGCGATTATTTTATTTGAATACATTGTGCCACGCAGAAGATTGTCTATTTTTTGGCTAAAGTTTTGGGTAAGTAAAATTGCTCCAGGGAAATCTGAAAAGTCAATTTGCGGGTTTTGTGTGCCAAGGTGGCCTTTTAGGTTTTTATATTTTTTAAATTTCGGGTAAGTGTGGGCAATGTACATAAGGGAATTTGTATAGACGTTTATTTCCCTGTTGCCAATGGTTTCAAGAAGTTTTTCAAGTTCAAAAATATCCGGCCCGCTTATAAGAATTGCCCTACCCTCTATGGGTGTAGTTAAAATTTTGGCTGAAATTCTTTTGCCATAGCGGTTTTCGTAAAAGTCGCTTGTTTGTTGTTGAATTTGATAGCCGATTTTTGAAAATTCAAGAATTCGCCTTTTTAGTTTTTCGCAGCGGTTTGAGATTGAATTTGTAAGTGAGAAAAATCTTATAACCTCAAAATCAAAATCTGAGGTGTCGGGTTTAACTTTTTTTAAAAGCTGCAGAATTATTGAGCTTGTTTTTGCAAAAATTGTGATAAGTTCAAGCAGGCGTTGTTTTTCATTGTTCACGCCGCGGTATTTGTTTTGCAGTTTTTCTTCACCGATTTTTATCATTGCGCTGAGGTTTGATTTTTCGCAAAAATCTTCATCGGTATTTATAAGTTCGCAAGGCTGGCGGTTTTGCTTGCAAATACTCATATATTTTTCTTTTGCAGTATTTTTATCTTTGCAAAGTTGTGCCAGAAAGCACATAAAATCGTCTTTATCAAAGCTTGTGTTAAGCATTACTATTGAAAGACCTTTTATGATGTTGTTTTCTATTTCTTTGCTGAATTGTCCAAGTTCGCGCAGTTTAATTACATAAAAGCAGGTTTGGCGAATTTGAGAGAGTAAAAGCTCCTCAATGGCGCTGACTGTTGGGTCAATTGAGCAAATGCCCATACTTTGGCAGTTTGATTTTTCGGATAAGTTTTTTAAAAATTCGTACATAATGCTTTAAGTTTATATGTAATAAAATTTTTTGTTATCCGATAAAAGTGTAATTACTCTGTAGACTTTTGTACTATTTTCTGCCTAAAGCATCTAGGTATAGGAGTTTGTATTTTATTGCACTGTCTTGCCAAGTGAATTTTGATTTTATGGCATTGTGCATAATTTTATTAAACTCGTCACGCCTGTCGATGTACGTCCAGATGGCTTTTTTGATTTCATCTACCATAGAACGCGCATCGTAAGTTAAGAATTTAAAGCCGTTGGCGTGTTCATTAGGGTAAGAAATAACGGTATCATCCAAGCCGCCCACTGCGCGAACGATAGGAGGTGTGCCGTATTTCATGGCTATCATTTGCGAAATGCCGCATGGCTCAAAGAGTGAGGGCATTAAGAACATGTCTGCGCCTTTGTATAATGTTTCAGACAGTTCAGGTTTAAAGTCAATCCAAGCGCGCATATTGGATGAGTTATTTGAAACCCAAATAAGCATATTTTCAAAACCATGCTCGCCTGTGCCTAAAAATACAAAATCAGCAGGTTGGCTCATAAGGTCAAATTTTGCAAAGTCAATAAGAGAAAGACCTTTTTGATAAACCAATCTTGAAATCATTGCAATAAGTGGTCTATCTGGGTTTTGTGGCAAGCCAAACATTTTTTGAACTTGTGCTTTAAACTCGGGTTTAACTTTTGGGTTAAAGTCTTTTTTATCGTAATCTGTTCCGTTTAAAATGCCGCAGAGCTTGTATGTTTGACCCCTTAGGGTGTAGTCCATGCCCTCGCCAAATTCGCCGCCTAAGATTTCTTGAGCGTAGCGTGGGGAAACCGTAACTATTTTATCAGCGCAGTAAATTGCGCCTTTTACCCAGTTTACCCTGCCATAGTGTTCGACGCATTGGTCGTTATAAACGCAATCCCAGCGCATGTTTGCAAAATCAATAATGGATTTATCACATGAGCCTTGATATGCAAGGTTGTGTATTGCAAAAACGGTTTTTGTATTTGAGTAAAATTCGTCAAATTTGTAGTTGTGTTTAATGTAGACGGGAATCATGGCTGTGTGCCAGTCGTTTGCCTGAATTATATCGGGGCGGAAATTAAGCATTTTTGCGTATTCCAAAACAGCAAGCGAGAACGCTACATAGCGCTGTTGCTCATACATTTCATCCACCCATTGAGGATAGACAACATTAAAACAGGAAAAATATTTTGGATTATCAACAAAAAATACGTTTATGTTTTTTGATTTTGGCAGTTTGCACATTTTGAGTTTAAAAATGTGGCGAGTATGTCCCATATCAATTTGCAATTGTGAGTTTTCAAGTTCTTTTATGCCCCATTTTTCCTGATCTATTGAGCCGTATAGCGGGGTAAAAATAGCAACTTCGCAGTTTTCTTTTTCAAGGTGAGGAGGTAATTCTCCAACAACGTCAGCCAAGCCGCCGACTTTTGAAAAGGGTGCTACTTCTGCGCTTGCAAAAAGCACTTTCAGTTTTTTTTCTGCCATAATTCTATCCTTATATTTCGTTTGATAATATTTGCAAAGTTTGTCTTAAAATTTCTTGCGGGTCATCTTTTTGGGTTTTCTTTGCACTTATTTCAAGTGCGCTTTGGTATTCGCTTTGACTATAGCCTAAAGACTGCAGTACTGTTTGAACTTCAAGAATTGTGTCTTTTGAGATGTTATCGGTATTGATTTTATTTGCCGTGACTTCTGATGTTACATTTAGGTTTGTCAATTTGTCTTTAAGCTCTAAAATTATTTTTTGTGCCATTTTAGCACCCACGCCTTTTGTACGAGAGATTAATTTGTAATCTTCATTAATAACAGCGCCAATAAGCTCTGAGCCTGAAAATTCATCTAAAAGGCAAAGAGCGACTTTTGTACCAATACCTGAGACAGATGTTAAAATATCAAAAATTGTTCTGTCTTCCCTGTGGCAAAAGCCGCAAAGAGTCATTGAGTCTTCTTTGTGGATTAATTTTGTATAGATTTTAATTTCTGAGTTTAAGTCACCTAAAATACTCAAAGTCCTTGCATTGCAGAGGATTGAGTATCCTATGCCGTTATTTTCAACAACCGCATAAGGGTGGTTTTTTGATATTAAAATTCCTTTAATGTAATCAAACACAAAGAGTTTTCCCCAGTTTTTTAAGAGTTTCCCTGTCTTGTTCGGGTGTAATTCCTATTGTAGTTAAATAATTACCTATTAATATGCCCTCAACGCAGTTTTCAACGGCAAGTTCCATGTTTTCTTTTGAAAGGCGTGCTTTTCTGCCCCCTGCAAATCTTACAATCGAGTTTGGATTGGCAATTTTAAAAATTGCCGCTGTTCTTAAAATATTTTCTTCGTCAATTTTGTTTTCATAGTTTTCAAACGGTGTTCCTTTAATCGGCGTTAAAATATTGAAAGGAATAGATTCTGGTTGAATTTGCGCCAGCTCCAGCGCCATTTCAACCCTTTGCTCAACAGTTTCGCCCATGCCTATAATTACTCCACAGCAAAGTTCTAAACCTGCCTCTTTAACTTTTTTAATGGTATCAAGTCTGTCATCGTAAGTGTGGGTGTGTGTAATTTCGCTGTGGTAAGAGCGGCAGGTGTTTATATTGTGGTGAAATCTTACAAGACCTGCTTCCTTTAGCATTTGTGCTTGTCCGTCTTTTAAAATACCAATAGAGGCGCAGCTTTTAAGTCCGAGCTTGTTTATTTCTTTTATCATTTCGCAAAATCTAGGCATATCCTCATCCAGTGGGCCTCTGCCGGATGTAACAATTGCAAAACGAGTTGCACCATTGGCTTTTGCCTCTTTTGCGACTTCTATTACCTTTTGTGTTTCAACAAGCGGATGGGTGGGAATATTAGTCATATAATAAGAGCTTTGCGCGCAGTATTTGCAACCTTCCCCACATTTTCCTGTTCTTGCGCTAATTAAAGAACAAAATTCAACTTCGTTTTTTGTCTTTTTTTTAGCCATAGCAAGGAGTTTATCTAACTCTAAATGATATAATTCTAAAAGTGTTTTTTTATCCATAAAATTATTATACAATAAAAATATGTTCAAGATTAATTTTGTAAATAATTGGAAAAAGTATTACAACAGTGCGCTTGATTTCTACAAAAAGAAAGACTACAAGCGTGCACTTGAACTTTTTGATGAGGCAAAAAAACTTGAACCAAAAAACTATAAAATACCTTATAACATGGCGCTTTGCTATCAAAATTTAGGTGAGGATATTACAGCGCTAAGTTTTTATAAAATTGCACATAAACTTTGCCCAGAAGATTTAGATACAATTTACAATATGGGCTGTATTTATTTTTCAAAAAATTCCATAGATGAGGCTGTCGAGTTATTTAAAAAGGTAATTGAAGTTGACAACAAAAATTATGACGCATATTATGCACTGTCTATTTGTTATGCAAGTCTTGCGCAGTGGGAAAATTCTCAAAAGTATTGCGAGGAAGCTCTAAGATTACAAGAGCGTTCACATAGGGCAAATAATCAAATGGGGCTTATATTTTACTCTATTGAAGATTGGGAAAATGCTATTAAATACTTTAAAAAAGCTGTAAAACTAAACCCTACTCAGTTTCCAAAGTATTACTCAAACCTTGCCCTAACTTATGATAAAGCTGGTAAAAAAGAAGATGCTGTAAGAATTTATAATAAAATTAAGAAAAAATTTCCAGATTATAAAGGTCTTGATTTTATGAAAATGACTTTTGAAATTAAGTCGAAGGTTTAACCTTGTTAAGTGAATCTACTATTTTTTGTGCAGCCTTGTCGTTGCCAAGCATTTTGTAGCAGTAGGCAAGATTTATATAAAAATCTTTTTCATCAGCTTTTAGTGAAAGGGCTTTTACAAGTTGTCTTTTTGCTTTTGAATACTGTTGTTGAGCTATGTAGCAGCTTGCAAGATTATAGTAAGAATATGGAAAATCCTTGTTGCATTTGATACTCATTTTGAAATTTTTCTCAGCTAAATCATATGATTTTTTCTTTAAAAGAATGCAGCCAATATTATAATATGCTTTATATGGTTTTTTGCTAATATTTACTGCTTTATTAAAGTTTTCTATTGCAACTCCTCTTTGTCCTAAATCGTCGTATATATTGCCAATTACAACAAAAACATCCTCGTCTTTTCTGTTTTGAGGAATTTTATTAAGCATTTCAAGGGCTTCTTTTTTGTTATTTGTTGAATAAAGCGCAAAAGCTTCGTTTTTAATGTCTAAAATCTCTTTGTCGCTTAAAATTTCAGATGCTTGAACATTTTGAAATAAAAATAACAAAAATAAGAGAATAATCCCACTAACGGATGATTTTAATGTTTTATTTTTTATTAAACTTGTCATGTAAACTTTCCCCTGTTGGAAATAATCTAATAAAATGTTAACATTTATTTAGTTTTGTTTGCAACAAAATTAATTTTTTATTTTTTTTAAAGTACAATTACAGACGAATTACCAAAGATTATAAATTATGAACAAAATGCTTGAAAAACCGCTTAAAACAACGCAATACAGGCCAATGCCGAAGATGCAAAGACGAAGAAGACGCCCAAATAATGCTGGCAGTTTTGTGCGTTCATTTTTAGTTACCCTTATTGCGCTTAGCTCACTTGCTGCTTTTGCATATAGGAGCGATGTAAAAAATGCTTTTTCAAGCTTTGTGGCAACAATTACCGGTTCAAATTCTGGTAGAGCTGAATTTAACTTACCATTTTCACCAAGACGACAAAATATCTTGTTTATGGGGGTTGATGTGGCGTCAAATGCGAATGACCCATTTAAAGGTAATCGCTCGGATTCTATGTTGCTTGTGAGCATTGCACCTTACGGAAAAGATGTAAATATAATTTCTATACCTAGAGATTCAAAAGTTTACATTGCCGATAGAAATAAACCGGATAAAATAAACCATGCTTTTGCATACGGTGGTGCTGATTTGGCTGTTAAAACAGTTGAAGAAACTTTTGGCGTAAAAATTGATCACTATATAGCATTGAGCAATACAGGTTTAATTAAATTTATTGATACAATTGGTGGTTTGCCTATTTATGTTGAAAAAGATATGCACTACCATGATTCAACTGCAGGCCTGCATATAGATTTAACTCAAGGTCAGCACACTTTAAACGGTGAACAAACAGAAGGGTATTTGAGATTTAGAAAAGATGCACTGGGTGACATTGGTCGTATCAGACGTCAACAGTGGTTCTTTAATGCACTTATGGCAAGATTAAAAGAGCCTTCAGTATTGGTTAAAATCCCTGAAGTTTTAAAAGTTATGCCAAAGTATATAGAAACTGATCTTTCGGTTTATGAGCTATCCCAATATGCCGCAATGGTAAAAGCAATTGATATTTCTTCAATTCAAGTTGCAACGCTTCCTGGAACTCCATCTACAAAAGGCATCGTAAGTTATTGGATTTTAGATCCTGATAAAACACAGGAAATTATAAATAAGCTTGTTTATAGAGATAAATCCGCACCATTAAACGAAGCTTTAAATGTTGGCATTTTATATACACCTTCAAAAGAAGCAATTGCAAGGGATTTAAAAATGCATTTAGAGCAAAATGGTGTAGTGGTAAAAATGCAAAACAGGTCTAAATTAACCCATGATCACATTGCGGTTCATAACCTTGATGTTTCAAGTGATATTATTGAATCCCTCAAAAAGTCAATTCCTGAAATGCAAGAAAAACAAACAGTTTATGACCCTGTAGGTTTTAATAAAGCTGCAAAAGATTTTACAGTTATACTTGCAGGTTCCTAAAAACTTGAAAAATCCTATAATTGGTTGAATTTGCGCCGATTAATATTATTCTTATGATTGATTTAATTTTCCCCACACTGTAAGAGAATTTTTGTATGTTGTCTAATTTGAACGAAAAATATCTTCTAAAATTTATTTCAAGTGCAAATGTGCAATCTGATTGTGAAAATTGCTCTTTAATTGAGCTTTTAAATTCTTTTGGGGTAAAAGTTGTACTGAACGATGAAAATCCCGTATATGATATAATTAACAAAATGGAATATTGCGGGATTTGTTATGAATAAAAAGAAATACGATTTTATTATTTATGCTTTAGTTTTTATATTTGTTTTTGTTTCAATAATTTACGCGGGTAAGTTTAATGCTTTTGGCAAACTTATTATGGGTATTGAATATAAAACCTTTGATATAAGGCAAAATATAATTCTTCCTCATAAAGAAAATAACAAAAATATTGTAATAATCGCGGTAGATGACCAAAGTTATGAATATATAACGGAAAAATTTGGTACTTGGCCTGTGCCAAGGGGTTTCTGGGCAAAACTTATTAACGGTCTTGAGCAAGCAAATCCTAAGTTTATTGCTTTTGATTTACTTTTTACAAAGCGTTTAGGTGCGCTTGATGAGGGTGATTTAAAGCTGGTTAGGGCTGTTGAAAAAAATCAAAACGTGTATTTATCTATGAATTTTGATAATTACCCTTCGCAAGTTAGAATTCCGCCAATTTTGCCAGAGAATTTAAAAATAAATTTAAAAAACGGGGATATTATTAAAAAAAGCCCGCTGTTAAATTTTTATAACTGCAGAAATGCTATGAATGAACTTCTTGATGTCACAAGTAATTTTGGCTTTATAAACGTTACTCGCGATGACGATGGAATTATAAGATATATAGCACCTCTTTTTTACTATAAAGACGGTTATTATCCAAATTTAACAACGCTTATAGCTCTTAAATATTTAAATATTGACCCTGATTCTATTTATGTAAACAAAGATACATTAGTGCTAAATGATAAATACAAAATCCCTTTAAATCCTGATGGCAGGGCAATTATCAACTGGTATGGTAAAGAGGGGACTTTTGAACATGTTAGTTTGTGGCAGGTTGATGATGCTATAAATAATAATGATATAAAATTCTTGAAAGAAAAATTTGAAAATAAAATTATTTACATTGGTACAACTGTTACCGCTTTAGCTGATATTAAAAGCACGCCTGTTTCTTTTATGTACCCTGGGGTAGAAACACACGCTACATTTTTAAACAATATTTTAGATAACAATTTTATTACCCATTTTAGCTTTAAAGCTGATTTAATAATTTCTGCAATTTTGTGTTTCTTGATTGGTATTTGTGTTTTAAGAATTGAATCAGTTGCTTATTCTGTAATATTTTCTGTTTTAATAATTTCTGTTTATTTGTTTATAACAGTTCTTTTGATGGACTTTTTCAATATTTGGCTTGGAATAGTTTTACCTGTTTTGTCGGCGGTTTTAATATTTATTGCAGCTTATATTGCAAAATATCTTTTAAAATCAAAAGACTATGAGCACACTTATAAACTTGCAGTTACCGATGGTTTGACTGAAATGTATAATCACAGATATTTTCAAGAACAAATGATAATGAATGTGGGAAATGTTTCGCGCTATGGTGGTAATTTTTCTCTAATTTTAATAGATATTGATTTCTTTAAAAAATTCAATGATAAACATGGTCATCAAAGCGGGGATGCGGTTTTGAGACAAGTTGCCCAAACTATCAAAAAGAATATAAGAACTTGTGATATTCCTTGTAGGTATGGCGGTGAGGAAATGTCTATAATTCTTGCAAATACTGCAAAAGAAGATGCTATAACTGTGGCAAGGAAAGTTTGGAGCGCTATTCGCGAGCGTAAGTTTGAACTTGCAGATGGCAACTGGGCAAATGTTACAATTAGCGTAGGGGTTGCAACCATGCCTGATAACGGAAAAAGCCCCCAAGAGTTAATTGAATATGCTGATAAGTGTCTATATAAAGCTAAACAAAATGGACGCGATCAAGTAGTAAGTGAAATTGATTAACCTTAATTTGCGCATATTTTTTATTCGTAATATAATTTTTTCAAAAGAATTTGAAAGGTAAATATATGGTTAATTCGGTTGTAATAGTGGGCAGAGTTGGTCAAGACCCCGAGATGAAATATTTTGAAAGCGGAAAAGTTCGCACAAGTTTTTCTGTTGCGGTTAATCGTTGGAACCCCAAGACAAAAGAAGAAACAACCGACTGGTTTAATGTTGAAGTGTGGGATAAACAAGCTGAAATAGTTGGTGAATGGGTAAAAAAAGGCCGACTTGTAGGAGTTGAAGGCAGGCTTGCGGTTAATAAGTGGCAAACACCAGATGGTGAAATGGCTGAAAGATATTTAATTCGCGGAACAAATATCCGCCTTATGGGATCTAAAAAAGACGAGAATTAAAACATGATTTTATCAAGCACAATTGGTATTATTGCTGATGATTTAACAGGTGCAAACGATACTGCATTACAGTTTTTTCTAAAAGGTTCAAATACTGAAATTCTTTTAGGTTATAACGATGAGTTGCAAAATCATATTAATGTTGGCACTTGGGCAATTTCTACTGAAACAAGAAATATTGATAAAAACGATGCTGCAAAAATAGTCTACGAAACAGCTGGTGTACTTAAGTCAAAGCTTAATGTAGAACATTTTTATAAAAAAATTGACTCTACATTGCGCGGAAATATAACTTATGAAATTTTTGCAGCCCTTGAGGCAACAGGAAAAGATGCTGCTGTTGTTGCGCCTGCTTATGTGCAGGAGGGCAGGATTACAATTGGTGGTTATCAGCTTTTAAAAGGTGTGCCTATTGAACGTACTGATGCTGCGCGTGACCCTGGGGCGCCAATATATGAGTCTTATGTACCAGATATTTTAAGGAAACCGCTTGGTGACAATGCAAAGACAATGGTTGGTTCAATTGAACTTAATGTTGTTGCAAAAGGTGCAGGCCCGATTGCCCAAAAAATGAATGAGTTGATAGAATCCGGTAAAAAGATAATTGTGGCAGATTGCGTATCAACTGTAGATTTTGAGCAAATTGTTCTTGCAATGCAAAAGTCCTCATATAATATTTTGCCTTGTGGTTCAGCTGGTCTTGCTCAGGCCCTTGCGCCGTTGTGGTTGGGTGATATAAAGGTTAACAAAGCTACAAAAACAGTTCCTAAACTTCCAAAATTAATACTCTCAGGATCTGCCACTGCTCTTAGTTCAATGCAGCTTCAAAAATTGGAAAATGAAGACGATTTTATAAATAAAACTTACTTTTTATGTCTTACTTTAAAAGATATTATCGATGGTGTAAGTGAGTCTGTAATCAGAAGAATAGAAGAAAATCTTGTAGATGATAATATTGTAGCGGTTCATGTTTGTAATATTTTAGAAGAAGTTAAAACAGAAGAAGCTAAAAACTTTTTAATCGATGAAGGTATTACAAAAGAAGCTCTTTCTGATAAAATCACTGGGTATTTAGCTGAGCTTGCAAGCGTAATCAAAAAAGATAGAGAGTTTATTTTAATTACTATTGGCGGTGAAACTTCCCGCGCTTGTTGCGACGCTATTGGAGCAAAATATTTGCAGGTAGTTGACGGTATTTTACCTGCTATTCCTTTGTGCATTGATTCAACTGCACAGCTTATAGTTACAAAATCAGGCAATTTGGGTACTACAACTACGCTTGTTGAAATTGTCCAATATTTGGAACACCATGAAAATGTATAAAATTGCAATAACAACGGGTGACATTAAGGGTATCGGGGCAGAGATTACAAAAAAGGCCCTCGATTTTTTGTGTTTAGATAAAAAAGATGTTTTAGTTATCGGGCAAAAAATTGATGACAAGTACGACACAGTAGAGCTTGATGACAGCAATAACGGTGAATTTTGTTATCGCTCACTTGAAATTGCAGCAAATCTTGCAAAAGAGGGCAAAATTGGGGCAATTGTAACTGCTCCTGTGTCAAAGTTTGCACTCCTTGAGGCTGGGTACAATTTTTCAGGGCAAACAGAAGTTTTGCAAAAGCTTTTTAATAAAAAAGCTGAAATGCTCTTTATTGCCGGTGATTTTAGAGTAATGCTTTTAACAAGACATTTGCCCCTTAGGGATGTTGAAATAAATCCTCAGATGATGAAGGATAAAATTTTGCGCCTTAATAAATTTTTGATTGATTATTGTAAAATTAAAATCCCAAAAATAGCGCTGTGTGCGCTAAATCCGCATGCAGGTGAAAATGGTATGCTAGGTAGAGAAGAAATTGAAATCATGTTGCCAACGGTTTATGAGTTGAAAAATGAAGGGATTGATATAGCAGAGCCAAAAAGCGCAGATGCGCTTTTTGCAAGCGTGGGCAAAAAATACCTAAATAGCGAAAAGCAGTATTATGACGCTATTGTAGCGTGTTACCATGATCAGGGTCTTTGTCCTGTTAAGGCTCTTGCATTTGATAAAACTGTTAACACTTCAATCGGGCTTGATGTTATTAGAACATCTCCCTCTTGCGGTACGGCTTATGATATTGCAGGAAAAGGAATTGCCGATGCCACAAGTATGATTGAAGCAATTAAATTGGCTTTTAGCTTAACAAAACTTAATTAACATGTACTACAATTGTAAAAAATGCGTTATAATTAAATTGTAAAGTTTAATTAAGTTAGGTAAATATGTCATTTAACATTAATGGCCCATCAAATATACCTTCAATTCAAGAGACGCAGAACATGAAAAACAACGGCGGCGGCGGTAATTTGGGCTACTTTATGCGCGAAGAAAGTGATGGCATTATAAGATTTAGTGATGAGCAGGAAGAAGATTCTTTTGAAAAATCAATAGATTTGCAGGAAGATGAAATGTCTTTTGATTTATTTAAAAAAATTGTGCGTTTTTTGAAAAAGCTTTGGTATTCATTTGTTAAACTTTTTGCCCCAAGGACAAAAAATACTCAAGATGAATTTATAAAAAATAATTGACTTTGGTTTTTAAAACCTTAAAAACAAGCTATGAAAAGTTTGTTGGATTTATTTTTAAAAAAGTCGACTTGTGCTCACGCTCACGCGTTAATTAACACTAACGAAGGCTATTGCCCTGACTGTGGCGCGTATTTGAAAAAATATTTTTATATAGTTCGCTGTTCAAGGTGTGACGTTAAAAGAGAGGCAAAAGTCTACTTTGGCGACGTTTTGCCCAAGGAAAAATTTTGTACAAACTGTGGTTCAAAAGATTATTATATTGAGAAATTAGACACAATAAGTTTTATTGATATTCCATACGCAATTCACACAAAAGAAGTAATCGTGCCTGAGCAAATTGATATTGTAAGTGCGCAGATTTGGGTGGATGAGAATAAAACAAAGCCCGTTAAATTTTTAACGGGCAGTGTCTAAATTATAAATTTTCTTCAAACCCTGGGGAGCGCTCCGGCAAGTTTTGATACCCTTTGTTTGAAACAACAAATTTTCTTATATATGTACTTGTATAGTTTCCTTTTTCAAATAATTTCTTGATTACATTTTCTCTCTCTACAAGGGGATGAGAAATTTTTTGTAATTCCGGTTTATTGTCACTTAACTGTGTCCAAACTGCAGCCTCAAGTGTCCAGGCGTAAGTTTCTTCATTTAGCGAGTTAAGCTCATCCTGATGTATTGCTTCGTGCGCTAAAAGTGCGGCTAGAGCCTCTTTTGGAGCGTCTTGATGTTTTTTGTTTATGTAGATGTATAATTTTTTATTTTTCTTCCAGCCAAGAGCGTCAAAATTTGTGTAAGCAGGATTAATCTCGGATAGGTTTTTAAATTCAATTTTAATAGGTTTTGATGTTAAATTGTCCCCTAAAATTGCCTTTCTTGAATACTCTCCACTTGTTTCCCTCAAGGTTTCAAGCGCTTCAATAACATTTGTATCCTGTGTGCTTTTTTTGTATGTTTTTAAAAGCTCCTCGCTAACAGGCGCACTGGGTGCCATTGGAGGTTCAACAATAGCAAGAGCAAAAGGCATTGTTGCCAAGGACAAAATAAGCGTACTAATTCCATAAAATGCTGTTTTTTTATACTTTTTCATAATACTCATCCTCAAAAAACTCAACTTATTAGACATTATTACATATTTATTTTATAAGGAAAGTTTTTTGAAAATCTAAATTTCTTTTTTTTGTTCTTGTTCGCCTGTTAAAAGGTTTTTAACTGTATAAAAACCTTTTTCAATTTCTTCTTCACCTAAAATTATTGCATAATTTGCAATTTTTGCAGCTTTTTCAAGTTGTTTTGCAAATTTGCGATTTTGCATGTCAAAGTCGCAGCTGTAGCCTTTTTGTCTTAATTTTTGGCAAAGCTTTATTGCTTCTTTTGGGTATTTAGAAACAACAAAGTAGTCAAGTTTTTTTTCATCAACCTTTTTTATAAGTTCAAAAAGTCTTTCAACCCCCATTGCCCAGCCTACAGCAGGTGTTGGGGTACCGCCAAGCATTTCAACAAGCCCATCATACCTGCCACCACCGCAAAGCGCACTTTGCGAGCCTAAGGCGCTGCTTTTTATTTCAAAAACCGTTCTGTTGTAGTAGTCAAGTCCTCTTACAAGCATTTTATTGCGGGTGTATTTTATATTTAGTGCATCTAAAAGCTCTTGAACCCTGCTGAAATGTTCAGCGCAATCTTCGCAAACGTAATCACTTAAAATTACTTTTTTAATTTCATCGCTCTCAAAGATTTTTTGACAGTTTTCATCTTTGCAATCAAGCATTCTCAAGGGATTTTTTTCATACCTCACTTTGCAATCTTCACAAAGTTCACCTAAGTGTGGTTTTAAAATTTCTTTAATAGAATTTCTATAGCTTTCACGGCATTTCGGGCAACCAAGTGTGTTAAGTTCAACCTCAAGATGCTCTAAACCTACGGATTTTAAAAATTCTTGTGCCATAAGTATAGCTTCAGCGTCAGCAGTTGGATTTTCTACACCAAATAACTCTATTCCTACCTGATGAAATTGTCTTTGTCTACCTGCTTGCGGGCGTTCATAGCGAAACATCGGGCCAAAATACCAAAATTTTTGTGGTGGAGATTGACGCGAAATGTTGTGCTCAATGTATGCTCTTACTACTCCTGCAGTGTTTTCAGGACGAAGGGTGATTGAGCTTTCGTTTTTGTCTTTTCCGCCAACGCAAAAAGTGTACATCTCTTTGTTTACAATGTCAGTTGAATCGCCAACCCCTCTTTTAAACAGTTCTGTTGCTTCAAAAATCGGTGTTCTTATTTCGCTGTAGTTTGCGCTTTGAAAAATTCTTTGTGCATTTTGCTGAATTTTCTGCCAAGTAAGTGTGTCTTGACCAATTATGTCTTTTGTTCCACGCTGTGCTTTTATCATACTTCTTTCCTTAAATCTCAAGTTTATCTTACTATAAAATTATAATTTAATCAGTAAATTGATAATTTTATAGATTTTTTTTAAAAAGCGGGCTTTATGCCCGCTTTTTTAATTCTTCTTTTCGCCAAATTTCAAATATTCTTCAATAAATCCATCTATTTCACCGTTCATAACGGCATCAACATTACCCATTTCAAACCCTGTCCTGTGGTCTTTTACAAGTTTATACGGGTGAAAAACATAAGAGCGAATTTGTGAACCAAAATTCACATCCATAACTTCCCCCTTTAATCCTTGAAGTTTTTGCTCGTGTTCAAGTTGTTTCATTGCAAGCAGTTTTGAGGCAAGCATTTGCATAGCTGTTTCTTTATTTTGCAGTTGTGAGCGTTCCTGCTGACACTTGACCACTATTCCTGTTGGTTTGTGATAAATTCTAACCGCTGTTTCTACTTTGTTTACGTTTTGTCCGCCTGCACCACCTGAGCGCATTGTTTCTACTTCTATTTCATCGGGCGGAATTGTTATTTTCTTTTCAAAGTCTTCTATAACAGGTGTAACTTCAAGAGAGGCAAAGCTTGTTTGTCTTTTGCCGTTTGCATTAAAGGGCGAAATTCTAACTAACCTGTGCACACCTTTTTCGGCTTTAGAATACCCGTAAGCCCATTTGCCCGAAATTTTGATTGTAGCAGATTTAATGCCCGCTTCTTCTCCGTCTGATTTGTCTAAAAGCTCGCAAGTGTAGTTGTGTAATTGTGCCCAGCGCATATACATCCTCAAAAGCATTTGCGCCCAGTCTTGAGCGTCAGTTCCACCTGCGCCTGAGTTTACCGTTAAAATTGCGTCGTTTTTGTCATACTCGCCACTTAACATTTGCTCTAAATCAAACTTGTCAAGTTCGCGTTCAAGGTTTTTTATGTTTTCAAAGCTTTCTTCTATAAGCCCCAAATCGTCAAGTTCAAGGCTTAATTGCGCGTCTTCAAAAATACTGCTCCAGTTTTCAAATTTTTCTAAAGTTGCTTTTAAATCTTTTTGTTCCTTTAAAAGTTTTGAGGCAACTTCTTGATTATTCCAGATATTTTCATCTTGCAATTTTTCATCAAGAGTTTTAAGGGAATTTTTAATACCATCAAGGTCAAAGACACCTTCTTGCCGCCTCAAGTCGCGGCTTTATGGGTGTGAGCAGTTGTTTTAATTCTTCTTTTATTTCTGACATAAAATTATTTTACTATAAACATGTTTTTGATAAAATTAAAAACGGTTCACAAAGGAGTTCAAGAAAATGGATGATATAAAAAAGATGATAAGAGATGTTCCTGATTTTCCAAAAAAAGGGATAATTTTTAGGGACATAACAACTGCCGTAAAAGATGCGAAAACTATGCAAAAAATCGTTGATTTAATGGCAGATGAATATAAAAATGAAAAAATTGACTATGTTGCAGGAATTGAATCTCGCGGCTTTATTTTTGGCATGCCAATTGCGTATAAGTTAGGCTGCGGTTTTATTCCGATTAGAAAACCCGGAAAATTGCCTGCTGAAACTATCTCTCAAGAATATTCTCTTGAATATGGCACTGATAAAATTGAAATGCACAAAGATGCCCTTAAAAAAGGTGATAGAGTACTGATAGTTGATGATTTGCTTGCAACAGGCGGTACTGCAGCAGCAGCTGTGAAACTTGTGCAAAGTGTAGCAGATGTGGCAGGCATTGCTTTTGTAATTGAGTTAAGTGATTTAGAAGGCAGGAAAAAGCTCCCTGAAAATACAAAAGTGACTTCACTTGTAAAATACTAAATTCCCGTTAAAAAATAAATAGAGTATAATTAAACTATGGCTGATGAAGATAAGCAGTTTGAGGCTTCGCAGCAGAAGCTGAACAAAGCGCGCAAAGAAGGTCAGGTTGTGAAATCTAAAGATTTTTCAACCGCGCTTGCGCTTATTGTTATGTTTAGCGGTATATATGCTCTTGCGCCTTTTATCTGGTCGCAAATTTCAGGACTTTTTACTTTGATTTACGAGCAAATACCAAATGCCCATGTTGAAAAAATAGGGTATTCTTATTTGCTTTTTACAACGCTTGTCCCAACTATTTTAATAATAGGCCCAATTCTTTTGCTTGCCTGGTTTATGGGAATTGTAGGGGATTTAATTCAGGTTGGCCCATTATTTACAATGACTCCACTTGCGCCAAAGTTTGACAAATTAAACCCTACAAAATATTTTAAAAATCTTATGAGCCCAAAAACTTTATTTGAGCTTGTTAAAAACATTGTAAAAGTTGCAATACTTGGCATTGTCGGCTATATGGTTTATATGGAGCATTTTGAAAGTATTATCATGCTTGCTGCTATTGATAACCAGTTTGCAGTTTTAATACAGTTTGGTAAACTAGTTGTAGATTTCGTTGTAAAGGCAAGTATTGCTTTTTTAATTATTGCGGCTGCTGATTATGGTGTTACAAAGTGGAAATTTTTGCAAGATCAGAAAATGTCTTTTAAAGAGGTAAAAGATGAGTATAAAAACACAGAAGGTGATCCACATGTTAAGGCAGCTCTAAGGCAAAGGCGTCAACAACTTTTACAAAAAAAGATGATGGATGCAGTCCCGGATGCGGATTTTGTTGTAACTAACCCAACTCATATTGCTTGCGCCCTTAAGTATGACCAAAAGACAATGCAGTCTCCAAAACTTGTTGCAAAAGGTACAGAGCTTTTTGCAAAGAAAATAAAAGAAATAGCACAGCACCATGGCGTTCCTGTTATAGAAAATCCTCCTGTTGCAAGGGCAATTTTTAGATTTGTTGAAATTGACCATGAAATACCTCCTGATTTATACAAGGCTGTTGCTGAAATTCTTATTTTTGTTTACAACCTTAAAAAGAAAAAAACGCAGCCTCCAACATCTGAGGGAACTAATCCTACTGATAAAGTGTAATATTTGCATTTAAAGCTAAAAGATAGTAAAATTTTTATATAAAAATGTAATCAGGAAAAATGGCAGCAACATTGCAATCAAATCTTAATGACTACATAGATATAATTCAGAAAGTAGCACGGGTAGAATACAGGCGGATACCATCGCATATGGTGGAATGCGAGGAGCTTGTTTCTATCGGTATTATTGCAATACAGGCTCTTATAAAAAATAAAACGCCGGAACAGTTACAAAGGTATAATACCTCATACATTGCAACTGCAGTAAGGTGGGCAATTAGAAATGAGTTAAGAAACCGCTATAAGTGGTATACCCTAAAACATAAAAAAGAAGAAGGTGATGAGGAGGATGGCGAAGAGTATTCAAATGATAACTCAAGTCTTGATGTTTCTCCTACAAAAGTTCGTGAAGCAATTTATGAAACAATTTTGTCTATTGATTCGATAGCTGCAGCATCTTCTGATAATGATTCACCGTTTGATTTTATAAAAGATACATCAGCTACCCCTGACGAGAAGGCTGAAATATCAGAGTTGGGTAAAATTATAAGAGAAGCAATTGCAACACTACCTCAAAAAGACAGAACAATTGTAGAATACAGATTTTACAGAAATATGCAAGTTAAGCAAATTGCAGCTCAAGTTGGTTTATCTAGTTCAAGAATAACGCGTATAGTTCAGGCATCGCTGAATACCGTGCGAGAGTACCTGCAAAAGCGCGGTTTAACAAGTTATTAAAAGTTAATATTATTTGGGAAGAAAGGTTGATTAATGTTGTGTAAAGAAAATTTCGCGTTATCGCAAGAGTATAAAGAAGCAGTTAGCGAAGCATTAAAGGTTTTAGATAAAAAGAACCTTGCGCTTATTTTGCAAGGGGTAAGTTTCCCATCTTCTGATGGTGAAAACACAGGTTTTGGTACATATAACTCTCAAGGCGCAAAAAGAGTTTTTGACTTTATGAGTGGTGTATTTAACGCTTTGCAACTAGGGCCTGCTGGTAAAACAAAAATTTCTGACCCTTCGCCTTATTGCGGTACAGTTTTTTCTAAAAACCCTCTTTTTATTAATCTTCAAGCCCTTACTACAAGTGAGTGGGAACATTTATTAAGCGAGTCAACTTTAAAAAACATTGTTGAAAACAACCCTTCAAAAGGTACAAATAGAGCATCTTACGTTTATGCAATTGAAAGATGTGACGCTGCAATGAAAGAAGTTTATGAAAACTTTAAAAAGAAAGCATCTTGGAATTTAAAAAGAAAATTTGATAAATTCAAAAAAGACAACGCTTTTTGGCTTGATAACGACGCGTTATATGAAGCTTTTTCTCTTGAACACAACAGCGATTATTGGCCTCAATGGCAAAATGAACTTGATAGAAAGCTCTTTTGTGATGTAGATAAAAAAGAAGCTAAAAAAAGAATTGAAGAAATTTCAAAAAAATACAAAGATGAAATTGAAAAATATAAGCTTGAGCAGTTTATAGTGGCGCAACAGGGCGAAGATACTCTTAAATATGCTAAAGATAAGGGTATTAAACTTATTGCAGACAGACAAGTTGCCTTTTCTGACAGAGATAATTGGGCATATCAAGCTTTATTTAAAGAAGGCTGGTCTTTGGGTTGTCCTCCTGATTATTTTTCAAAAGACGGTCAAGCTTGGGGGTTTAGCGTAGTTGATCCTGAAAAACTTTTCAATAAAGACGGTTCGCTAGGCCCTGCGGGTCAGTTACTGTATAAGCTTTATTTAAAAATGTTTAAAGAAAACCCTGGCGGTGTTAGAATTGACCACACTGTAGGCTTGATTGACCCTTGGGTATACAAGCAAGGTGCGCTTCCAAAAGTAGAAGAAGGCGCTGGCAGATTGTATTCTTCTCCTCAGCATGACGAGTTGAAAAAATACTCAATTGCAACCCTTGATGATATTGATGAAGAATTTGATCCTGATGAAGAAAAATGGATTAAGCAGTTAAACGATGAACAAATTAAACGCTATGGCGCAATGATTGAAAAAATTGTTATAGCGTCAGCAAAAGAAGCGGGGCTTGATAAAGATGCAATTGTTGCTGAAGACCTAGGTACACTTACATATCCTGTTGAACAAGTTATGGAAAAATACGGGCTGCAAGGTATGAAGCTTGTGCAGTTTGTAGTGGCAGAGGAAGAGGATCATCCTTATCGCTGTAAAAATATTGTACCAAATTCTTGGGCAATGGTTGGAACACATGACAATGAACCAATCAGAATGTGGGCTTCAAAAATGGTTAATACCGATAAAATGCACCCACATGTTCGCAATTTAATGGAAGATTTATATGCTGAATTTGACGGGCAAGATATGATTCGTCATAAATTATATACAGATGAAAAATTCCTTGCTTTTTCAAAACTTGTTGAAATTTTTGCTTCAAAAGCTCAAAATCTTCAGATATTCTTTACTGATTTCTTTGGTATAAATGAAGTTTATAATGTTCCGGGAACTTCAGGCGATCCGAACTGGACACTAAGACTTCCTGATAATTTTGAAGAATTTTATTTTGAAAAAGTAAAATTAGGCGACGCGCTAAATCTTCCGCTAGCTCTTATGTATGCAATAAAAGCTCGTGGCAGAGATTTTGCAGCGCAAAATGCAAGTTTAATTGAAAGATTGGAAAAATTAATATAGAAAATGAATTTTAAACAAACTGTCAGGAATTTAGTTTTAATAGTATTTTTGATATTTCTAAACGTAATGCCATCAAGTGCATTTTCGTTTAGAAATATGACACTTAATGTTGTTCAGATAAGTGACGTCCATTTGTCTGACAGGGAAGATACATCATATAAAATGCTCTCATCTTCAAAAGAGCTTTTAGAGGATGCCATAAAAACCGTTAACTCTATTGCAGGTGTAGATTTTGTGATGTTTACGGGTGATATGGTTGATATTCCCACACTTGACAGTTATAAAAGCTTTTTTACCATACTTTCTGATTTGAATTATCCTTCGCTAAATACCTTTGGCAATCATGACAGTGCGGTGTGCATTTCAGGCAGTGAAGAATGCACAAAAGGGCTTAAAATTCAGGAAGTTTTGGATTTTATAAAAAAGTGTAACAGAAATTATATGTTTGATAATACCTATTACGCTTTTACGCCTAAAACTGACTATAGGATTGTTGTTTTAGACACTGTAATTAGGGATGAAGTTACATCAAATGGTTACTTGAGTGATGAACAGCTTGCTTTTTTGGATAACGAGTTAAATAACAATCAAGATAAAGTTGTTGTTATTTTCCAACATCACCCGCCGCTTGAGCCTTTTAAAAGTGATGACCACTCTATGAAAAATGCAGATAAATATTTGGAGATTTTAAGAAAATACAAAAACCCCATTTTTGTACTTTCAGGTCACTACCACACAACAAAAATCGTGAGAGAAAAAAATCTTGTTTTTATAAATACTCCATCACTTGTAACCTATCCAAATGCTTACAGATATATAAAAATTACAAATTACAGAGATAGAACAGAATTTAAATCCATATTTTACGAAACAAATTTAAAAGACGTGCAGGAAAGAGCTAAGTTAAGCACAATTGCAGCAACTACTTTTTATGGTTCACATAAAGACAGAGATGTTTCCTTCATTATGAGAAAACCCTATGTGAAACCGCAAAAGCCTCCTAAAAAAGAAAAAGTTAAAAAAGAGAAAAAACGTAAAAATAGAGACGCTCAAGATGAAATTAACCAAGAGGGTGAAAATTTAGACATGCAGGAAAGTAGCAATGTTATTAATCAGCCAATACCCGATGAATTTCCATCAAATGATGCTGCTCAAGACCTGCTTGAGGATATGATGCAAAATGAACAACAAATTTAAAATAAAATTTAGAGGAGTTAGGGGTTCTTACCCTACTCCAAAGGCAAATTTTTTAAAGTATGGGGGTAATACCTCTTGTGTTGAGGTGAAATTAGGCAATAAACTTGTAATACTTGACGCTGGTACAGGTATTGTTGATTTAGGGGTTGAGCTTGTAAGAGAACATATACTTAGTTCCCCAAATCCAAACGAAAGAGAACCAATTGAAACAACAATTCTTTTAAGTCACGTGCATCAAGACCACATTCAGGGGTTGCAATTTTTTAAACCTGTTTTTGTTTTAGGTTCAAAAATAAATGTCTTTGGGTTAAATATTAACAACGAAGATTTGAAAGACACCCTAAAAGATGTGCTTTTTGATAGGGTTTTTCCTTTGGGCATTGATGATGTTAAATGTTCTTTTAATATTCAAAATTTAAACGATTCAAAAGTTGTTATTATAAAAAATAATAACAATGACGCTCAAATTATTGATGTCAGTGATTTTAACCCTTGTGATTACACTAAAGATGATATTATCATTACTTTTTATAAGACTCAAGCACACCCTAAAAATGGTTGTCTTTGTATAAAAATTTCTTATAATAATAAAGTGTTGGTGTATGCAACTGATAAAGAAAGTTACGTTGGTTCTGATAAAAGATTTATAGAGTTTGCCTATGGATGTGATGTTTTAATTCATGACGCCCAATACACTCATCAGGACTATGTTTCACCTGTTGCACCAAAACAAGGTTATGGCCATTCAACTTATCAGATGGCGCTAGAGAGTGCAAAGTTATCTAAAGCTAAAAAGGTTTTATTTTTTCACTATGATCCAAATTACGATGATACAACGCTTGATATGCTTGAGGAAGAATTTTCTAATCCCGAGGGTGGTGTAGATTTTGCAAAAGAAGGTATGGAAGTTATACTGTAAAATATTACTATTTTTCTTTGTAATTATTTTTACAGCTTGTGCTGCAAAATGTGAATTAACCCCTGTTGATGCTGCAAGAAACGCAAAAGAACACAATAATCAAGGTGTAATTTTTATGCGCGAGGGCGATTATCTTGCTGCAATTAAGGAGTTTAAAATTGCAATAGGGATTAATCCCAACGTTCAGTCTACAAGCGTTTATTATAACAATTTAGGCCAAGCGTATATGAAAATATACGCAATTAATAAAAATCATCTTTTGCCTATATGGGCACAAAATTGTTTTGAACATGCGCTGACTGGCGACTGTTTGAACTTAACTTATTATAAAAATCTGGTTAATGCTTATGAGGCGCGTGGTAATTTAAACTCGCGTGCTTCATATCATTTATCTAAAAAGTCTGAAAATCCTTATAATGCAATTGTTGTTGGTTTAATTTATTTAAAGCAAAATAAAATCGGGGCTGCTATTACCATTTTAGATGATTTTTGTGCGCAAAACCCCGATTTGGTTATTACTTCTGATATTAAGCGTTTAATAGCTCAAAACGAATTTATTTAAAAATTGTCTGATCTCTGTTTGGCCCAACGCTTATTATTTTAATTGGAATTTCAAGTATTTCTTCAAGTTTATTTAAGTACACTTTTGCAGCTTCCGGCAAATCTTCAAATCTTCTGATACCTGAAATATCTGTTTTCCAGCCCTTGAACCTTTCATAAACCGGTTCGTAATTATAATGTGCTGCTACTTTTGTTGGGTATTGCTTAATTATTTCGCAGGTTTTTTTGTTTTTGTAGCCGGTGCAGAGTTTTATCTCATCAAATGAATCAAATACATCCAGCTTTGTAATTGCTGCTGCACTTAAGCCGCCAACAAGCACACTGTATTTTGCAAATACCGCATCAAACCAGCCGCAGCGTCTTGCTCTGCCTGTTGTTACACCGTATTCAACGCCTATTTGCTGAATTGCTTTGCCTGTTTCATCAGTTAGCTCTGTTATAAAAGGCCCTTCACCAACGCGAGTTGTATATGCTTTAAACACGCCAATAACTTCTTCAATTGCTAACGGCCCCATGGATCCGCCAACTGCAGCACCGCCGGCAACAGGGTTTGAGCTTGTAACGTAAGGATATGTACCATAATCTATATCAAGCATAACGCCTTGTGCGCCTTCGAAAAGAACTGTTTTGTTCTTTTTGGCATCTAAAATTACTTCTTGCCAGTCAAAGCAAACATATGGTGTAAAAATTTCTTTGTACTCTTTGCAAATTTTTAAAATTTCTTCCTTAGTGTATGTTTTAAGGCCATACACATACTGAAGTTCTCGGTTTTTCTTGGGTAAAATCACATCAAGTTTATCCGATAAAAGTTTTTCATCAAATAAATCCTCTACCCTTATGCCGACTCTTGCGTATTTATCGGTGTATGTTGGGCCTATACCTTTTTTTGTAGTACCTATTTTTTTGTCACCTAAATCTGCTTCGCTCCAGCCATCAATTGCTCTATGGTATGGCATGGTAACATGCGCTAGAGGGCTTATCCTTAAGCTTTTTCTTACCTGATCAAAACTAACACCTTGAGATATTATTTCATCAACTTCCTTTTTAAAATCTTCAGGACAAATTACAACTCCTGCGCCCATAAAACAAATTTTATTCGGGTATAGAATGCCTGAGGGAATTAAATGAAATTTGTATTTTTTGCCATTAACTACAACAGTGTGCCCTGCGTTTGAGCCACCTTGATAACGAATGATGAAATCAGCCTGATGGGCAAGAATGTCAGTAATTTTTGCCTTACCCTCATCGCCGAATTGCGCTCCTACAACTACCGTATTTTTCATATTTACTCCCAACTTAATATATATTGCTATTTTAATATAAAATTGTTTATATTAAAATATGTATATGCTTAAATTTTATAATTCATTATCAAATAAACTTGAGGATTTTAATCCTATTGAAGAAAACAAAGTTAAAATGTATGTTTGCGGTCCTACTGTGTACGATAAAGCACACTTGGGACATGCAAGGTGTTACATTACATGGGATGTTTTATATCGTTACTTAAAGTTCTTAGGTTTTAATACCACGTATTGCAGAAATGTAACCGATGTCGACGATAAAATTCTTAAAAAGGCTGATACTCAGGGGGTTTTGCCTGAAGATATAACAAAGGAATTTTATGAGTCTTTTGCAAATTCTATGAAAGGACTAAATTGCTTAAAGCCCGATGTAGAGCCACGTGCAACAAAGACAATCGGCGAGATGATTGCTATGGTTAAAAAACTAATAGATAAAGGTTTTGCATACGCAGTCGACGGCGATGTTTACTTTGAAGTTGAAAAATATAAAAAATATGGACAACTCTCCAAACAACCGCTTGATGATTTAATGGCAGGTGCAAGAGTTGAAGCGGGGGATAAAAAGAAATCGCCGCTTGATTTTGCTCTTTGGAAAAAAGATGAAAAACATGGCTACAAAAGCCCATGGGGTCTTGGTCGTCCCGGATGGCACATTGAATGCTCGGCGATGAGTAAAAAATTTCTTGGTGATAGTATTGATATACACGCCGGTGGTGCTGATTTAACTTTTCCCCACCATGAAAATGAACTTGCACAAAGTGAATGCGCTAATGGTTGTAAGTTTGTTAATTTTTGGTTGCACAACGGTTTTGTTACTATCAATAAAGAAAAAATGTCTAAATCTTTGAATAACTTTTTGACAATTGATGATTTGCTGAAAAAGTATGACTCAAATGCAATTAGATTTTTTATTTTGACAAATCACTATAGAATGCCGGTTGAATTTAATGATGAGGCTTTAAATTCTGCTGCTGCAGGCGCAAAAAGGCTAATCAGTGCGGCTGTAGGATATGTAAAAACTCAAAATGTTGACACTGAAACGCTTGAAGCTTTCAAGGAAGCCATGAATGATGATTTAAACACATCTAAGGCCCTTGCTGTGCTGTTTGGTGTTGCAGATAAAATCAAAAAGGCTCAAAACAAGCAGGAAGCTGAGCTTTATGCAAGTACGCTTATAACGCTTGGTGAAGTTTTAGGGTTTGATTTTTCACTTGTTAAAAAAGAAGTGAGTGATAATGAACTTAAAGAAATGATTTTGCCTCTTTATAAAACTTTTGAAATTGATGAAAATATTGCGCCAAAAGAAGCAGTTGAAAAAATTATCTCAATAAGGAAAGCTGCTCGAGATAATAAAGATTGGGCAAAATCAGATTTAATTCGTGATGAGCTTGATAAATGCGGAATTTTGTTGAAAGATTCTAAAGAAGGTACAACTTGGCAAGTCAAATAGAAACAGCACTTTACACAGTTGCAACTCCTATTGGAAATTTAGCTGATATCACTTTTCGTGCGCTTGAAGTCCTAAAAAGCGTTGATATTATTGCT
This sequence comes from Candidatus Gastranaerophilales bacterium, assembly GCA_944324385.1. GTDB lineage: Bacteria > Cyanobacteriota > Vampirovibrionia > Gastranaerophilales > Gastranaerophilaceae > Galligastranaerophilus. The sequence continues at coordinate 70,291 of CALUWD010000003.1, forward strand.
TGCGAAGATACAAGAATTACATCGAGGCTTTGTGAGAAGTATGAAATAAAAACACGTTTAATAAGCTACCATAAATTTAGTGAAAATAAGCGTGTTGAGCTGTTTTTAGGCTATTTAAATGAAGGAAAAAGCATTGCTCTTGTGTCTGACGCGGGAACCCCTTTAATTTCTGACCCTGGGGAGATACTTGTAAAAAATGTAGTTGAAGCAGGGTTTAGGGTTATTCCAATTTGTGGCGCAAGTGCGGTTATTACTCTTTTGCAATCTGTTCAAAGAGCAGGGGAAAGCTTTAGGTTTATTGGCTTTTTGCCGCGTACAGCCGGTCAAATTGAAGAAATATTTTTAAAAAATAAAACAGAAAATCTTGTTTTTTATGAAAGCCCAAACAGGATAGAGGAAACTTTAAAAATTCTAGCACTTGTCCGACCACAAGCAATTTTAAGCTATGGACGAGAGCTGACTAAAAAATTTGAAGATATAAAAACAGCACCCGTTGTAGATGTTTTGGAAAATTTAACACTAAAGGGCGAATTTGTTTGCATGGTGCATTTAGAACAAAATACTGATATTGAAAATCAAATAATTGAAAAAGCCTCAACTCTAAGGAGTTTAAGGCTTTGTGATAAAGATATAATTAATGTATTGTGTAGTTTTTTTGATTTTCCAAAAAATAAAGTTAAAGAAATTCTCTATAAATTATAGATTTGATTTTATTGATTTTTCAATCTCTAAAAGTATTTCATCAACTTTGCTTACGTCTTTCCCTGCTCCTTGGGCAAATTGGGGTCTGCCGCCTCCGCCTCCGCCCATTTTTTTAGTTATTTCACCAACTATTTTGCCTGCTTGAATTCCTTTTTTAACAAAAGAATCACTAACTTGAGCTATGACAAATGCACTTCCGTCTTGTTTCATAGAGCAAAGAACTATAATGCTCTCGCCTAGCTTTTTAGCAAATAATTCAATACCTGTTTTAATTGCATTTGGCGCAAAGTCCTCGATTTTTGATATGAAAAGTTTTCCGCCTTCAATGTCTTGAGCTTTTGAAATAAATGAGGCAAAACTAGATTGAGCAATTTTTGCTTCCAGTTCATCTATTTTTGTGCTTAGCTCGCGGTTTTGAGCTTCAATTTTTTCAATTTTGTCCTCAATTTGAGTGTAGGGAATTTTATTTTTGTGTGCAATTTCATCGATTACACTTGCTTTTTCATTTAAATAGTCAAAAGCTGAATTTGAGCACAATATCTCAATACGTCTAACGCCTGCTGCAATTGCGCTTTCAGATACTATTTTGGCAAGTCGCAAATCTTTTGTATTTTTAACATGGCAGCCTCCGCAGAGTTCCTTTGAAATGCAGTTTTCACTGCCAAAACTTACAACACGTACGGTATCGCCATATTTTTCGCCAAATAGAGCCATAGCACCAGTAAGTCTTGCTTCTTCAATTCCCATAACTTCGGTTTTGCGCTCAATACCTTGATTTATCCAGTCGTTGATTGTTTTTTCAACGTTTTTGATTTCATCTTTCGTCATTGCACGAGAGAGCGAAAAGTCGTATCTAGTGCGTGTTTCCTCTACTTGAGAGCCTGCCTGATGAACCTCATCACCAAGCTCTTTTATAAGCGCTGCTTGCAGTAAATGTGCTAAAGAGTGATGTTTTTCGACTTCTTGTCTTCTTTTAAAGTCAATTATGGCTAAAACTTGCTCGCCAACTTTAATTTGAGCATCTTTTTTAACCCTGTGAACAAAAACATCTTGCACTTTGAAAGTTTCAAGTACTTCAATTTTTTGGTCGCAATCAGATTTTATAATAAAGCCTGTGTCGCCTACCTGACCGCCGCTTTGAGCATAAAAAACGGTCTTATCAAGAATAACATCAAGCGTATCATCGTTTTCTATAATACTTATAACGCTTGCGCTGCAAGAGTTTTGCTCATACCCTAAGAACTCTGTTGCGGGATTATCAACATATACAAGGTCATCAACAAGGCTGATTTTTTGTACAGAAGCCCTTGCACGGTCTTTTTGCTCTTGCATATTTTTTTGAAAATCTTCTTCATTGACTTCCAAATTATTTTCGTCTGCAATTTCTTTTGTTAACTCAAGTGGGAAACCATAAGTGTCATAAAGCTTAAAGGCTTCTTCACCTGAGATTTCATTTTTATTTTCTGATTTAATTTTTTTAATCAAATCTTCTATGTGTGTCCAACCACGCTTTAGAGTTAGGTTAAATCTTTCTTCTTCTTTTCTAATTGTGTCTTGAATTTTTGCCCTGTTCTGTTCTAATTCAGGGTATGCGCCTTTGTATATGTCAATTACTTTGTCAATAATTGGTTGCATAAAAGGTAGTTCAAGCCCTAAAATATAGCCATGACGTAACGCACGGCGTAGTATCATTCTTAAAACATAGCCCCTGCCTTCATTTGAAGGTAAAATACCGTCTGCTATCATAAAGCTTACGCAGCGTGCATGGTCTGTTATAATTCTAAGCGAAATATCTGTTTTATTGTTTTCTTTATACTTTTTGTTTGTAATTTCACAAACTTTATCTAAAATTTGCTTTAGCAAATCAGTTTCAAATGTTGAATCTACCCCTTGGCATACCATTGCAATACGCTCAAGTCCCATGCCTGTATCAACATTTTTCTTCTCAAGCGGAGTTAAATTTCCTTCTTCGTCTTGGAAAAGCTCTGTAAATACAAGATTCCAAATTTCAACCCATCTGTCGCATTCGCAAGTTGCAATTGAGCAATCATTCGAACATTTTAAATGTTCGCCCAAATCGTAGTGAATTTCTGTACATGGGCCACAAGAGCCTGATATTCCAACAGGTCCCCAGAAGTTATCTTTTTTGCCTTTTTTGATAATTCTTTCTTTAGGTACACCTGCTTTTTGCCAAATTTCGCCTGCTTCATCGTCATCTTCGTAAATGGTTATCCAAAGGCGATTTTTATCTAATTTCAAGTAATTTGTTACAAAATCCCATGACCAAGGTATTACCTCTTCTTTGAAATAATCTCCAAAGCTAAAGTTGCCGAGCATTTCAAAGAATGTGTGATGGCGTGGAGTTCTTCCGACATTTTCAATGTCAGAGTCCTTGCCCCCTGCCCTTGCGCATTTTTGACAGGATGTTGCTCTTGGCGGGTCATAAGGGAATTTTTCTAATCCCAAAAAGTATGGTATAAATTGCACCATACCCGCTGTTGTAAGTAAAATTGTAGGGTTATCAGGAATAAGCGATGAGCTTTTCACCCTTTTTGAGTTATGCTTTTTTTCAAAAAAGCTTAAAAATTCTTCTCTAATTTCATCAACTGTTTTCATAATACGCTTAATGTATCACAAACATAAAAAAAATAAAAAAGTAAATTACTCTAATGATTTACGCGTTAAATAATTGTCAGTTAATGATAAAGCTTGTATAATTATGTTATGGAGGAAAATAAGTCACAAAAGTTTGACGCTATTATTGTCGGGGCGGGGCCTGCAGGAGTTGCGGCAGCGGTCACTATTGCTCGTGGCGGTGCAAGAGTTTTGCTTGTTGAGCGTTCAGAGTTTGCCGGCACTAAAAATATGATTGGCGGCGCTGTTTTTTTAACTGCGCTTAAGGATATTTTTCCAAATTCGTGGGAGCAAGCGCCTATTGAAAGATATATAAATAAGCACACTTGGTCGCTTTTGACTGATAATTCAAGTGTTGATATTTCTTGCGATTTTCCTTACAATCCAAAAAGCGCAAGCATATTTCGTTCTAAATTTGACTCTTGGCTGGTCGATGAGGCAAAAAAAGAAGGTGTTTATTTTGCCCCATCTACACTGGTCAAGCGTTTAATTAAAAAAAACGGGTATTTTTGCGGAGTTGAAACTGAACTTGAGGAAATTTTTGCAGATGTAATTATTCTTGCTGACGGTGTAAATTCGCTTTTAGCAAGGCAGCATGGGCTAAGATATGACTATGAAACAAAAGACACAGTCCTTAGCGTGAAAGAGACCATTAAACTTTCAAAAGAAATCATTGAAGAAAGATTTAATATTGAAAAAGGCACAAAAAACGGTGCGGCAAGAAATTTTCTTGGTGGCTTGAGGCTTGAAAATGCGCCTTTTGCACTTGGTTTTATGTACACATACGCTGATTCTGTTTCTATTGGACTTGGTGTTAATCTTGAAGATTTAAACAGGTATGGGCTTAATCCATCAGATTTGCTTGAAAGACTTAAAGAGCATCCTATTGTAAAACCTTTAATTCAAGATGGAGAAATGCTTGAGTATAGCGCTCATTTGATACCTGAAGGCGGTTTTAAAAAACTCCCTAAATTATGTGCTAATGGAGTGATTTTAGTAGGAGATGCGGCAGGTTTTATAAATGCAATACATTTTGAGGGTACAAATTTTGCATTTGCAAGTGGTAAATACGCAGGTGAAACTGTTCTTGCGGCTTTAAAAATTAAGGACTATTCAAAGAAAACCTTAAAATTATATGAAAAAAAGCTTAAGCAAAGTTTTGTGCTAAAGGATTTAAAATCATACAAAGACGTAATGGAAAACTTGTATTCAAGAATAGAATCTCTTATGAATTACTACCCCAAAAAAGCATCGGAGTTCTTTAAGATATTTACAGGGGCAAATTGCAAACCAAAGCGCGATGAATTTAGAAATTTTATAGTTCATTTTATAAAAGACAGGAGTTTGCGCGAATTATTAAAAGATGCTTGGGCTTTTATTTCAAGTGTCTTTGGAGTTTTAAAATGAGCGATGATAAAGTAAAAAAAACAATAGAGGACAAATTAACTACAATCAAGTATAATTGTGACAGCGAGTCGCACCTTGTTATAGATAGGGAATTATGCAAAAACTGTGAATCTCGCTGCTGTACATATATTTGCCCTGCAAAAGTCTATACGTATGACGAAAATCAAAATATCATTAATGTAGATTATGAAAATTGTTTAGAATGCGGCGCTTGTCGTATTGCCTGCCCTTATGGCGCAATCAATTGGAATTATCCTAAGGCAGGATATGGAGTAGTATTTAAACAAAGCTAGTATAAAGGAGAGATAATGAACGAATACTTTAAACGCTGGTATGACAAGGATCCTGTGCTTTCCATGTCAATGCGTACACTTTCAACATCTGATGAACCGGATCAAATTGCGGTTGCGCTAAATTTAATTAAAGTGATTATAGAGCACAACATTCAAGATCACAAATACGAAAATGTTGAAGATATTATGAATGCAGTTGAAGACGGTAGAATTCAAAGAGGTCAAAGGCGCTGGTATGATATTGATTCAACAGTTAGAACAGCAATCCAAATGCTTGAAAAATGCTCACCCGAAACAAAGCAAAAAGTAGCACTTGATATGGCACAACTTGTAATTGAAAAAATTATTCAAGATGTAGATGATGACGAGTCAGAAGAAATTCAAGAGGTTAAAACTCCTGTTGTAACAACTGATGAAGATGGTGTTACTATTCTTGATTTAGACGCAGAAACAAACGGCAGAAATGAATGATATTCAAAGGTTTGAAAATCTAAAAAAAACCATTGAAAATGATCCCTCTAATTTTCAGGCAAGGCGCGAACTTGCCGTTTTGTGCTTGGATTTAGGGTTTGATCAAGTTGCAATGAAGCATTTAAGCTATCTTATAAACGTTTTTCCAAATGATGCGAATTTGTACTTTAACGCAGGGATTTGTTGGGAAAAATTAAAGCATTACAAATACGCGCTAAATGCTTATAAAAAAGCAGTCGAGCTAAAGGGTGATGATCCTGATTTTTTGTACAATTTAGCACTTGCTTACGAGGTAAATGGCATGGATGATGAGGCCATGCTTAACTTTAAAAAAGTAATTTGTATTAATAACGATGACTCAAATGCGTTTTTTTCAATCGGCGTGCTTTATGCAAAAAAAGGTGATTCCCAAAATGCTATAAAGTGTTTTAAGCAAGCAATAGTTAATAATTACAGCGATTATTTTGCACATTTTTACCTTGCTCAAGAGTATAAAAAAATAAATGATATTGAACGTGCACTTGAAGAGTATTCAAAAGTTATAGAACTTTCTCCAGATTATTCTTGGGCTTATTATAATATTGCGCAAATCTACTGGGAGCAAAACGATGTTCAAAATGCCATTTTAATGCTAAGGAAAACAATTGAAAAAAACAAAAAAGATATTGATGCTTGCAAGTTGCTTGCAAGTATATATATTACAACAGACGATTTACCACATGCGGTTAAATTCATAGCAGCAGTTCTGAAGCAATTTGGCAATAATGGTGACTTTTATTACCTTGCTGCAAAAGCCTATGAGAAAATGCAAAATTATGAATTGTATGAAAAAAATCTAGAGATGGCACTTAATAATCCTCAGAGTCTTAGCTACAATCATACCTCTGTTCAAAAGGAACTAATGCAATTTAGAAAGAATCCAAAATATGCAGCAGAAAATATTTAAGGGGGATAATTTAAAATACTATGCTGCAAGCACTGCACTGAGTGGTGTTTCGCTTTATTTTAAATCAAGACTTTTTGAATTTTTTGACAATGATATTCAAGCTTTTTGGGAATGTAAAAAGCTTGAACTCGAGGAATTTGCCCATTGTAATCCTGATGTGAGTATTCCAAAAACTTTTTTATCCAAAAAAGAAAAAATAAATCCTGATTTTGAATACGAAAATGCGATTGAAAAAGGGTATAAAATTTTAACGTATGATGATGAAAATTACCCAGAGCTTTTAAAACAAATTCCAGATTATCCTCTTGCAATGTATTATAAAGGAAGTTTTGAAGGTATAAATTTAAGTCGCACTCTTGCGATTGTCGGTTCAAGAAAAGCAAGTGAGAATGCTAAAGAGTCTTTGGCAAAAATAATATCTCAAATGCAAAATACTGATGTAACCATTGTTTCAGGCCTTGCATATGGAATTGACGCTACAGCTCATGCTTGCGCTATTAAAAATAATCTTAAAACAATTGGTGTAATAGGCTCAGGTCTTGATTTTGAATACCCATCGTCAAATAAAAATTTATACAAACAAATTGAAGAAGGCTCAGGCGTTGTTTTAAGTGAATTTTCGCCTTCTGTGCCTCCTATGGCACAAAATTTTCCGCAAAGAAACAGGATAGTAACAGGCATGTCTTTTGGCACATTGGTGGCTGAGGCTGCTCTTAAAAGTGGTGCTATGATTAGTGCTAATTTAACTCTTGAGCAAGCAAGAGAGCTTATGTGTATGCCAGGGCTTATTTCAAATCCAAATTGTGAGGGAATTTATCATTTAATAAAAAACGGTGCATCAATTGTTACTTGTGCAAATGATATTTATGAGTGTCTTAGCTGGACGCTTGAACAAAATGATAAAAAAATTAAATTAGAAGGTGTTGAAAAAAATGTTTTTGATACAATACAAATTGAACCTTTAAGTTTTGACTCTTTATGTTCAAAACTAAATATTCCCTCTGCCGAGCTTATGGTGTGCTTGACAGGCATGGAATTAAAAGGTTTAATTAAACAAATTAATGCTAAGTACTATATTGCAAATTAAAAGAGAGAATAATGCCCGCAAAATCAGCAAAAAAAACAAGCGGAAAATCACTTGTGATAGTGGAGTCTCCCGCAAAATCAAAAACAATTAAAAAAATTCTTGGTAATGACTTTATAATTGAAGCCTCTATGGGGCATATTCGAGATTTGCCTTCAAAGGGCTTAGGTTTTGATATTGATAATGATTTTAAAGCAACTTTTGAAATAATACCCGAAAAGAAAAAAGTTGTTGATAACCTTAATAAAATAGCAAAAACTGTTGATAGAGTTTATCTTGCATCCGACCCTGATAGAGAAGGTGAAGCTATAGCATGGCATGTCAGCCAAGTTTTAAAAGTTCCAGAGGATAGGGTTTTTAGAATTGTTTTTAATGAGATTACGCCAAAGGCAATAAAAGAAGCTGTCGAGCATTACGGTCAAATTGATATGTTAAAAGTTAAAGCTCAACAGACAAGGCAGATTTTAGATAAGCTTGTGGGTTTTAAAATAAGTCCTATTTTATGGGAAAAGCTCAGAAACTACAGACTCTCGGCAGGTCGTGTGCAGTCTGTTGCACTTAGAATGATTTGTGAGCGAGAAGACGAAATTGAAGCTTTTGTACCTGTTGAATACTGGAGCTTAGGTGCAATTTTATCGAAAAATAATTTTGAATTTGAAGCTATGCTTGCTCGCAAGGTTAATGAAAATGATAAAGACGAAAAGCTTGAAATAAAAAATAAAGAAGAAATTGATAAAATTTTAAAAGAGCTTGAGGGTGCAAAATATAAGGTTGCAAAAATTACCCCGAGAGATTCTCAAAGAAAACCTCAAGCACCTTTTATAACCTCAACTTTGCAAAGAGAAGCAAGTTCAAAGCTTGGTTATGGTGTTTCAAAAACCATGCAAATAGCGCAAAAATTGTATGAGGGTATTGAACTTGGTGAAGATGGCGCAGTTGGTTTAATTACTTATATGAGAACAGACTCGACAAGAATTTCAGACGACGCGCAAGCAGCGGCTAAAGAGTTTATTACTTATAATTTTGGCGAAAAATATTACCCCAATACGCCAAATGATTATGCAAAAACTAAAAAGAAAAATGTTCAAGACGCGCACGAGGCAATTCGCCCCTCTTATGTTGAAAAAACACCGGAGAGCATAAAAAAATATTTAACATCAGAACAATATAAGCTTTATAAGCTTATCTGGTCAAGGTTTATGGCATCTCAAATGTCAAATGCGCAAGTTAAAAACTTAACGGTTGATATTGCAGCAGGGGACTATATTTTTAAAATCGGCTCATCAAAAGTTGTTTTCGACGGCTTTTTGAAAGTTTATCAGGACGATGAGGAAGAAGTTATTCAAAAATTCCCTGAGCTTACAGTTGGAGATGAACTTGAGCTTGTTAAATTAAATCCCGAGCAGCATTTCACCCAACCGCCGCCAAGGTACTCAGAAGCCAGCCTTGTAAAAGCGCTTGAGGAGTACGGTATCGGTAGACCCTCAACCTATGCGCCAATTATTACTAAAATTCAGCAGCGCGGTTATGTTGAAAAACTTGAAAAAGCGCTAAAGCCTACAATTTTAGGCAGAACAGTTTGCACCCAGCTTGTAAAACATTTTAGCGATATTATGGATTATAAATTCACTGCAGGCATGGAGCTAAAACTTGACGAGATTGCAGAGGACAAGGCAGAATCGGTAAAAGTTTTGAAAGATTTTTGGAAACCGTTTTCAAAAACTGTGGACAGTGCCAAAGAAAATATGGAAAATGTTGTCATAGAATCAGAAGTTAATTGCCCTAATTGCGGTCGCAAAATGGTTGTTAAAACAAGCAGGTTTGGTAAACAGTTTTTAGCATGCTCAGGATACCCCGAATGTAAAACGGCTCTACCTCTCGATGGGCAAGCAAAAGAACCGCCAAAGGATGAACCGACAGATTATAAATGTGAAAAATGTGGTAGTGAAACGGTTATTAAAACAGGTCCATATGGAAAGTATTACCAATGTTTGAATGAAAATTGCAAAGCAAGAAAAGGCATTGTTATTTCATCAGGTGTTAAATGTCCGACTTGTCAAAAAGAAGGCAGGGATGGGGAATTAATTCAGAGAAAATCCCGCTACGGCAAGCTTTTCTGGGGTTGTTCAAAGTATCCGGATTGTACTTTTGTGGTGTGGTCTGAACCAACTGGTGAAAAATGCCCTGATTGCGGCAGTTTATTGGTTAAAAAATTCCTTAAAAAAGGCAATAAAATAGCTTGTTCAAACAAAGAGTGTAAATATTCACGTGATATGAAAGAGGACGAACAATGAGCCAAGTGTATAAATTTGCGGTGATTGGATATCCGCTTTCACATTCATTAAGCAAGGTAATTCATGAGGCTGCACTTAAAAGCTGTAACCTTGAAGGCAGTTATGACATTTTGCCAACTGAACCTGAAAATCTTGTGCATAGAATTAAAAGACTAAAGGTCGAAGGTTATAATGGTTTTAATGTTACAATTCCGCACAAAGTTCCTATAACACTTTTTTTGTCAAAGTTTGACACAAATGCAGATTTAATAGGCTCGGTCAACACGGTAAAAATTACGGAAGATAAAAATCTAGAAGGCTCAAATACTGATATTTACGGATTTGTTAAACCAATACCTGATGATGTCAAGGAAAATATAAGAGACAGAAATGCGGTTGTTTTAGGTACAGGAGGTGCAGCGCGTGCAATTTGCGCAGGACTTGTTAGTCTTGGTGTTTCGACAATTACTTTCTATTCAAGAAATGTAATTGATTCCCATGCGCATGTTGAAATTTTGCGCCAAAAATTTCCTAAGGTTAAAATTGAACTTAAGCCCTATACACTTTTAGACACGCTAAAAGGACAGAAAATTCTTGTAAATACTACTCCTGTCGGTATGAAAAACTTTCTTGAAGGTGTTTCCCCTGTTGATTTTCAGGCTATAAAGACACTTGATGATGACGCTTTTGTTTATGACATTGTTTATAATCCTGTTAAAACAAGGCTTATAAAGTATGCTCAAGATTGCAATATAAGACACGTCGGCGGATTAGATATGCTTGTTTATCAGGCGCAAAAAGCTTTTGAAATTTGGACAGGTCAAGTGCCAGATGTTGCAGCTATGAAAATAGCTGCACTTGAGAGCTTGGCTTAATTTAATATCATTTATTATTATTTTAATTTGTGTGTTTTTACGCCTGTGGATATCTTGCACTGGTGTACTCGATATCTTACGCACCCCAAGGGTGTTTCCAATCCGTAAGCTCGTATCTTCGCTAACGGATTGCGGGCATCGCCTATCAACAGTTACGACCAAAACTCATCGTTTTGGTCTTCACTCTGGCTTACGCTAAAAAAAAGCCGCCTTTTTGGGGCGACGAGAATAAAAATCTGATCTGTATATGGAGGAAGGAGTGGAAAGAGAAGAACTAATCTACTATTATAATTCCATATATTAAAAATATATAACATGTATATACTAAATTTTACTAAATTTTTTTGTGCAATAATATAATCATGAACGACAAAATAGTTATAAATGGCGCAAAAGAGCATAATTTAAAAAATGTTTCACTAGAGTTACCTAAAAACGAGCTTATTGTTTTTACGGGCGTATCAGGGTCGGGTAAAAGTTCGCTTGCTTTTGATACAATCTTTGCAGAGGGGCAAAGGCGTTATGTAGAGAGCCTTTCAACTTACGCACGCCAGTTTTTGGGGCAGATGGATAAGCCTGATGTCGAGCATATTGACGGGCTTTCACCTGCTATTTCAATTGACCAAAAATCGACAACTAATAATCCACGCTCAACAGTTGGTACAATTACCGAAATTTACGACTATTTAAGACTTTTATATGCTCGTGTAGGCACTCCTCATTGCCCTCAGTGCGGCGAGCTTATTGTTCCGCAGACAATTGATGAAATTGTTGCAAAAATTATGGCGCTTGGCGAAGGTACTAAAATTCAAATAATTGCCCCAATTATTCGTGGCAAAAAGGGTGAATTTGTTCAGACAATTCAAGGGCTAAAGTCTGAAGGTTTTGTGCGATTAAGGATTGATGGACAAATATATAACCTTGATGAGGATGAAATCGAGCTTGATAAGACAAAAAAACACACAATTGATGTTGTAATAGATAGAATTGTCGTTAAAGAGTCTGCAAAATCACGCATTTTTGACAGCTCGCAAATTGCACTGCAACGCTCTGACGGGCTTATGGTACTTGATGTAATCGGGCAAGGGGAGCAAATTTTTTCTGAAAAGTTAGCTTGTCCAAAATGCAATTTAAGTTTTGAAGAATTAACTCCAAGAATGTTGAGTTTCAACAACCCATACGGTGCTTGCAAAGTTTGTAACGGTTTAGGCGCACACTTTGAAATAACTCCCGAGCTTGTTGTGCCTGATCCAACTAAATCTATTAATGAAGGCGCAATTTACCCTTGGGCAAAGACGGGAAATCAGTATTATTATGATATCTTGAACTGTGTTTGTGAACACTATGGCATAAATCCTGATGTGCCTTTTAAAAGTTTGAGTCCCTCTCAAAAGGGCATAATTTTATACGGTAATGACGATGAGCGAATTAAAATGCGCTATGCGGATTTTGGTACTAAAAATTACCATACGCACTATATGCCCTATTTAGGTGTTATACCTTTTTTAACAAAACGGTATGAAAGCTCGGATTCTGACTTAATTCGTGGCGAAATTCAAAAATATATGACTTCAATTCCTTGTAAAGCTTGTAATGGTGCTCGTTTAAATCCTTTTGCACTGGCTGTTACAATAATGGATAAAAACATACACGAGTTTTGTCTTTTGCCAGTAACAAAGGCTTACGAATTTATTCAAGAAATTTATTTAAATTTAGACGATTTTAAGTTGACTATAGCAAAACAAATTTTAGATGAAATTAGAGTTCGTTTAAAATTCTTGATAGACGTTGGTTTAGGCTATTTAAACCTTGCAAGAAATGCAGGAACGCTCTCTGGTGGGGAAGCTCAGCGTATTAGGTTAGCAACTCAAATAGGTTCGGGTTTATCAGGCGTACTTTATGTTTTAGATGAACCTTCAATCGGACTTCATCAGAGAGATAATGATATGCTCATCAGTACCCTTATAAAACTTAGAAATCTTGGTAACACTTTGATTGTGGTTGAGCATGATGAGGATACCATAAAAGCTGCCGATTATATCGTCGATATTGGTCCAAAGGCCGGTGTTGAAGGCGGGCATATTGTAGCTTTTGGTACTCAAAAAGATATTGAAAACTCTAAAGAATCAATTACGGGTAAGTATTTAAGCGGGGAGCTGAAAATACCTGTTCCAAAAGAAAGACGCCTTGGTAACGGTAATTTTTTGGAAGTTAAAAATGCTCATTTAAATAACTTGAAAAATATTGATGTTAACATTCCTTTGGGCAAAATTGTTGCTGTAACAGGTGTTTCAGGTAGCGGTAAGTCTACCCTTGTGCAGGATTTGATTAATGAATATGCAATGCATTCTCTGCGTGCAAATCGTCCAAAGCCTCAGGGAGTGGATGAAATAAAGGGTTTTGAAAATATCGACAAAATAGTTTGTGTTGATCAAAGTCCCATCGGCAGAACTCCACGCTCGAACCCCGCAACGTACACTGAAGTTTTTACTCACATTCGAGATCTTTTTGCGCAGACAAATGAGGCAAAAGTCAGAGGATACAAGCAAGGCAGATTTTCTTTTAATGTTAAAGGCGGAAGATGTGAAAAGTGCAAAGGCGACGGTGTTTTAAAAATTGAGATGAATTTTTTGTCTGACGTATATGTAAAATGCGACGTATGCAAGGGTAAAAGATACAATCAAGAAACCCTTGAAGTTAAATATAAAGGTAAAAGTATAGCCGATGCCCTTGATATGACAGTTGGTGAGGCTTTAGAGTTTTTTAAGAATGTACCCAGAATTGCAACCAGATTGCAAACACTCTATGATGTCGGTCTTGATTATATAAAACTCGGGCAAAGTGCCACAACTCTCTCTGGTGGTGAGGCTCAAAGGGTAAAACTTGCGCTTGAACTAAATAAGCGTGCAACTGGCAAAACTCTTTATTTGATGGACGAACCATCGGTCGGGCTGCATTGGTGGGATATAGATAAACTTGTTAAAATTCTTCATCAGCTTGCAGATAGCGGGAATACGGTTTTAATTATTGAACATAATTTAGATATTATAAAATGCGCAGACTATATCATTGACCTTGGGCCCGAAGGTGGTGAAGGCGGCGGCACAATTGTTGCTAAAGGTACGCCCGAGCAAGTGGCAAAATGTGAAAAGTCATATACTGGTAAATATTTAAAAAGACTTTTAGATTAAAAAGCGCGCCACTTTAGGCGCGCTTTAAATTTTATGCCATCACATCAAGGGCTTTGACTTTAACTTTTACTCTGCCCTTTTGAGATTTGTCTATGCCAACGACTGACAATTTTTTACCTTGCATTGAAGTTGCGTCAAAATAAATTGCAGCCTGTCTTTTTGCTTTTTTAGGCTGCAATAATATTTGTGTTAAATTGTGTTTCTTTTCGTCACTATGGTGCAAATTGTCGCACGATTCTTTGCTTACTTTTGCGCTATGGGCATTTTCGCCTCTAAGTATGAAGACATCACCTTTTGATGTGTCGAGCGCAATTTTGTTGTCATTTTGCTTTGGCGTAATCTCTCGGAACATACTTCGCACTATACTTTGCGACTCTTCCGAACTTACAGGCCCACTGCTTGTGACGTAGACCGAATGGTTCTTACTTCGAAATGTGATTGGTGGTTTACTCGAGTTTAAATTAACTCGCATAAAGCTTTTTTCCAATTTTTTATCCTCTTATTTTAAGATTAGGTGTATATAATACCATAAATAAATTTTTTGTGCATCATATTTTAAAATTATTAATAATTGTTAACATGTTTAGTTTTGTGTCTGATATAAAAAATGGCAAAACTGGTCAAAATGACTATAAAAGAAAGGAGTTAACAAATGTGCAAAACTTTTGATGCAATACAAAAGCTTGCCAAAAATATGGATTCTGATTCAATTGTAGTTTGGGTTGGACTAAAAAAGATATCGGGCAGACTTTATACTTGTGATGATGGAAAATGTTTAGATGATATAGTTACACTTCAAGATGTAGTAGTTGAAGACTGTGGACATGCGGACGGTTGCCAGTTTAGGGAATATAAATGGCTTAATATACCATCCAAACAAATTGTTGCCTTTACTCTAAAATGCTGCGTAAGATAATTTTAAAAGGGCTTTTTAAAAGCCCTTTTTTTATGCTAGTATATTTTTATGAGTGAACTTTTAATGCCTGCAGGCAATATAGAAAAAATGAAATATGCATACGCTTATGGCGCAGATGCCTGCTATTTGGGTCTTGTAGATTATTCCCTTAGAACCATGCGAAAGGGTGAACTTATTACAAGAGAGAATTTAAAATCGGCAATAGATACCGCTCGAGCTTTAAATAAAAAAGCATATTTAACTTTAAACATATTTGCTTATGACGAGGATATTAAAAGTCTGGAAGAAAGTGCAGATATAATAAAAAATGCCAACCCGCATGCCATTATTTTAAGTGATTTCGGTGTTTATCGTACTGTTAGAAAATATTTGCCTGATATTGATTTGCATATTTCAACACAGACAAACATTTTAAATACTGAGGCAGTAAAATTTTGGCGTGATATGGGTGCAACAAGGGTTATACTTGCTCGAGAGCTATCTTTAAAACAAATTGAAGCAATTAAAAAAGCTGTTCCTGATATTGAAGTTGAAATTTTTGTCCATGGCTCGCAATGCATGTCTTATTCAGGTCGTTGCCTTTTAAGCGATTACATGACAAAAGGCGAAAGAAAGGCGAACCATGGGGGCTGCGCACAGCCTTGCAGATGGAGTTACAAACTTTTAGAAGAAACACGCCCCGGGGAATATTATGAAATAGTGCAGGATGAAAGAGGTTCGCACATATTATCTCCAAAGGATTTATGCCTTGTAAGATACATAAAAGAATTGCAAAATATAGGTGTGGATTCTTTTAAAGTAGAAGGCAGAACAAAAAGCCTGTATTATGTAAGTGCCGTTACAAAGGCATATAGGGCTGTTATGGATGGTAAAATTGACAGCGAAGAAGCATTTTGCGAGCTTAAAAAAGTTGGCAATCGTGGTTTTACGGAAGGCTTTTTTATGGGAGATAACAATTCCTCAAGCTACAGTTATGAAATTTCAAAAGGGCTTGCAGGAGCGGATTTCCTGTGTATTTTCTTGGAGAAAAAAGATAATTTGTTTAAAGTTGTAATTAAAAATAAAATGCTTTTGGGCGATGAATTTGAAATAATTACACCTGATTATTGCGCGCGCGCAAAAGTTATTTCGATAACAAATAAAGACGGCGAAAAAACAGATGTTGCAAATACAAATGATGAAGTTTGGATGGAATTAGAGGCTCACGGCGATTGGCAAAATGAGTGGCAGTGGGCACTTGGAAGGACATTGGGTATAAAAAATGAGATTGAAGCCTGATATAAATATAAAATCGATTTATGATATAAATATTTTTAATTTAAAAGCTTGTGAGATTGAAGCTATCTTTTTTGACTTAGATTCAACGGTAATGCGCTCTAAAAGCGGAGTTTTTGAAAAAGAAACTCTTGAATTTTTAAATATGCTTAGAAATCATTTTAAAATAGCGATTATTTCTAATAATAAAAATGTCCAATACATTAAAAAAGCCCAATCTCAAGTAAATTTCCCTGTTATAGGGTTTGCAAAAAAGCCTGATATAAAAGTGCTTTTAAATACTTGTAAGGAAATGAATGTAAACCCTTGTCACTGTGCTTTTGTCGGTGATAGACCTTTGACTGATATTTTATGTGCTAAGCGTGCAGGCATGTTTTCTATTTTGGTTGATTCAATCTCAGCGGATAGTGAGAAAAAAATAGTAAGATTTGTAAGGTTTTTGGAGCGTTTGAGCATAAAAAAATGAAAGGTCAAAGAAGCCTTTCATTTTTTTATTGTGCAATAATCTATCTTATTATGCCAAAACCTAAAAGCAATGTTGTTAGAATAAAAATCCCACCAACAATGTATGTTACTTTATTCAAGCCCTTTTCAGCACTTTTTTGAGATGAAAAAAGTTGACTTGCCGAACCAATTGAAGCTATACCATCTCCTTTTGGAGAATGCAAAAGTACAAGCATAATGAGCAAAAGTGCTGAAATTATTTGAATTACATAGAAAAATGTTACCATTTGTCAAATCCTTATTTTATAATGAGAATTTATACCATAAACAATTTTTTTTGTCTAATTAATTGATTGCCAGTAGTCTTTTAAAATTTTACAATCAACTTCTATATTTGGGCTTTCGCAGATTATAACCCCTTTGACATCAAAGGTTTTAAAGGCTTTTAGTAAATCTTTATAATTAAAATCACTTTCTTCAAAAATCAAGTGATGTTTTTCGCCTTTTTGAGAGTACGCAATTCCTGCCATGTGTGCATGAAAATTTTTAAGTGCCTTATCTCCCAGCCCTTTTGCAATTTTTTCAAAAATAGAACAAAATTCATCGTAAGTGTTGAAAAGTCCGTTTGTACGGGCATGGATATGGGCAAAATCTACACAGGGCAAGACATTTTTATAGTTTTTGCAAAGTTCGATAATTTCATCAATATCGCCCCACTGTGTGCCTTTTCCCGTTGTTTCGGGTCTTATCCAGATGTTATTATTTTCTTTTTTAAGAATTTCAACTATTTTGTTGTGCCCCTCAAGAATTGTTTTAAAAGTCTTTTCCTTGCTATCACCCATATAAAAGCCGGCATGGTAGACTATTGAGTAAGCTCCAAGCTTGTTTGCCATTCTTGCTGTGTCTAAAATCCTTGTTACACTAGCCTCTTTCTTTTCTTCTTCCTTTGAATTTAAATTAATGTAATAAGGTCCATGAGAGGTTAAAATTAAATCCTGCTTGTTTTTAAGCACTATATCTTGAGTTTTTTCGCTCATTCTAACCCCATGGACAAATTCAATTTCAAGACCGTCAAGTTCCATTTCTCTAAGCTTTAAAAAAGCGTCAGAGTAGTCTTTTGCAACTGTTGGAATGCCTGCTGTCAAAAAATTAAGTTTGTCCATTAGTTAAAAATTTCTCCTGCACTTACTCTAAATACTTTTATGAAATTTTCTATATCAAAAATTCCCCAACTGCCGCATTGCAAGCATTTTGGGTATATAAACCAGTCTTTTGCTGATATTTCAAGACAATCCCCTTGGGCTTTTGTTGCAATCCCCTGTTCGATATTGTGATTTTGGAGTTTGTAGTCTGAATATAGAATTCTTACCGGTGCGCCCCTAAAATTCAAAAATGCATTATAAAAAGGATTTGCCGCTCTTATTAGTCTTTCTGCCGCTACAACTCCATTGTTTAAATCTATTTTTATGTCATTTTGAATTTTTGGTGCTTTTTTATACTCGCCTTCAGGCTGTGGTTTTGAACTAATTTTGCCTGTGTCATTATATAAATTCAAGACATTTAAAAGCATATCGCTTATCATGAAATTTGTTCGATTAAAAAGAGTCCCTATTGTTTCTTTTTCGCTTACTAAAAAACCTTTTTGAGCGATAATTTCGCCTGTGTCAAAATTTTCATCAGCAAAATGCAGTGTTACTCCGCTTGTTTTTTCGCCATTGTTAATTATATGAAAATAAGGATTTGCACCTCGATACATAGGTAAAAGAGAGGGATGACAGTTAATGTAGCCCGTTTTTGTTGTGTTTAAAAAGTCCTTGCTTAATTTGTAGTTAAATGAGCAAATGACCCCAATGTCAGCATTTTTTGCCGCTATTTTTTCAATTATATCTTGAGTGTTTGGACTTTTGTCATAATCAAAAACTTCAAGATTTAAGCTTTTTGCAAAGCTTATAAAATTTTTTGCAGTCGGGTTAAAGTTCGGCGGTGGTATAACCGCTGCAACTTCAAAGCCGTTTTTTACAATAGAATCAAGGCAAAGAGTCGCCATATCTGGCATGCCGCAAAAAATGATTTTTGTTTTTTTAGAATTGTTTTGCAACCATTACCCCCGCAAAAAGTGCACCTAGAGATAAAATTAAACTTAACAATATATATAGCGTTGCTTTTAAAAATTCACCCGCAAAAAACATGTTCCAAACATCGAGCGAAAAAGTGGAAAATGTTGTTAAACCACCGCAAAAACCTACCGTTAAAAACAGTTTAAATTCGTTTGGCACACTGATTTTTTCCATAAAAAGCAAAAACCCGAAACCCATAATAAAACTGCCGATTATATTAACACTAAGTGTTCCCAGGGGAAAACATCCGCATAATTTGGAACAGCCTAAACCTGTTAAATAACGAGCCGTTGCACCGAGTCCTCCGCCTAAAAATATTGCGATAAATTTAAACATATAAATATATTAACACAACAAAAGAAATTTGAAGTATTGTAACAAATTTAAAACATTAAAAATTTAGTGTTGACGAGAAATTTTGTTTGTAATAAGTTTATGAATACTGAAAGAAACTAGAAGAAGTAAGGCAAATATGACTACAACAGCAAAAAGACAAAGAATAAGAGTATGCCTGAAAGCTTACGACCATCAGTTAATCGATTTGAGTGCTCAAAAAATCGTTGACACTGCAAAAAGAACTGATGCAAGCGTATCAGGCCCAATCCCTCTGCCAACAAAGCGCAGAGTATACTGTGTTCTTCGTTCACCTCACGTAGATAAAAAATCCCGTGAACATTTTGAAATGAGAACACACAAGAGAATCATAGACATCTATGATCCAACACAACAAACAACTGAAGAATTAACAAGAATGGACTTGCCATCAGGCGTGGACATCGAAATTAAACTTTAGTTAGAAGCTTTAGCACAATCAAAATTAAATATTGAATGTGATCTGGCAATTAGGCAGAGTTTAAATTAAACAAAGCCAAAAGTGAAACAACCGAGAACGCAAGCTCTCACAACAGAAAGGTAGAAAATGACATTAGGTGTTATTGGACAAAAACTTGGAATGACACAAATTTATAACGAGCAAGGACTTTGCATCCCAGTTACGGTGATAAAAGTTGACCCTGCCGTTGTAACTCAAGTTAAAACTGTTGAAACAGACGGTTACAATGCTATTCAGGTAGGCGTGGTTCCTGCTAAGGAAAAACATTTAACAAAGGCTCAAATTGGTCATTTCAAAAAGAATAATCTTGAAAACTTCAGACATTTGCAAGAATTCAGAGTAGATAATCCTCAAGATTATACTGTTGGTCAAAAAATTGATTTAACGGTCTTATCTGAAGTAGCAAAAGTTGATATTACAGGTAAATCAATAGGTAAAGGTTTTCAAGGTACCGTTAAAAGACACAACTTCGGCAGAGGACCTATGGCTCATGGTTCTAAAAACCACAGAGAACCCGGTTCTATCGGTGCAGGTACTACTCCCGGTCGTGTAATTAAGGGTAAGAAAATGGCAGGCAACATGGGCAATCAAAGAGTTACTGTTTCAAAACTTACGGTTGTAAAAGTTGATGCTGATAAAAATCTGTTATTAATCAAGGGCTCAGTTCCGGGTCCTGAAGGTAAATTGGTCACAGTTAAACCTTCAAGAACAAAATGGAATTAGAGGTATAAGATGACTGAAAATACAAAAACTCAAACAGTAAAATTATTAAGCACTTCAGGAAGCCAACTTGGCGAATTGAGTCTTGACGGTAAAGTGTTCGGTGTAGAACCAAACATTCATGTTATGCACTTGGCACTTAAAAGACAGTTAAATAATGCTCGAAGAGGTACAGCTTGTGCCAAAACAAGAGCAGAAGTTTCAGGTGGCGGTAAAAAACCATGGAAACAAAAAGGCACTGGTAGAGCTCGTGCTGGTTCAATCCGTTCACCATTGTTTGCAGGTGGTGGTGTAGTTTTTGGGCCTAAACCAAGAAGCTATGAAACTAATATGCCTCAAAAAGCAAGAAAACTTGCTCTAAAATCGGCACTTAGCGCAAAATTGGAAGCTATGACAGTAGTAAAAGACTTCTCTGAACTAAAAGAAGTCAAAACAAAAGCAATGGCTAAAATACTTAAAGATTTAAACGCTACAGGTAAGATTTTAGTTATTGCTGATTTGAAAGCTGAAGAAAATAAAAATCTTGAATTAAGCGCAAGAAATCTTGCTAACGTTAAGTTGTTATTACCTTCAAACTTAAATGTTAAAGATTTAATTGAAGCAAATAGCTTAATCGTTACAGAAGCTGCAATCAATGAAATTACTGAAAGGTTGGCGAAATAATGGCAAACACTAGAACCAACAAAGAAAAATTATACGATATTATAAGAAAGCCCATAATCACAGAAAAATCAATGGCAAATGTGGCAAATAACGTATACACTTTTGAAGTAGAAAAAACTGCATCAAAAGTTGAGATCGCACAAGCAATTGAACTTGCTTATCCGAATCGCAAAGTTAAGAAAGTAAGGACTGTATATATGCCCTCTCACCAAAAAAGAATGGGCTTAAAGTTCGGTAGAACACAATCAGGTAAGAAAGCCATCGTTACAATCGTTGGCGATCCTATTGAAGAATTGACAGGAGTGTAGATAACAATGGCAACTCGTAAGATTAATCCAACTTCCCCCGGTCAAAGAGGTATGACAAGAGCAGATTTTTCTGAAATCACAACAGATACACCAGAAAAATCACTTTTAAAACCTTTAAGAAAAAAAGGCGGAAGAAATAATACAGGTAGAATAACAACAAGACACCAAGGCGGTGGTCACAAACAAGCTTACCGTGTAATTGATTTCAAAAGAAATAAAGTAGGCGTTGTAGGTTTTGTTAAAACTGTCGAGTATGACCCAAACAGAAATGTTAGAATTTCTTTGGTAGTATACGCTGATGGTGAAAAAAGATATATTTTAACACCAGAAAATTTAAATGTTGGTGATACTGTTATTTCAGGTCCTGACGCTGATATTAAAGCAGGTAACGCACTACCTTTGGAAGCCATTCCACTAGGTACAATGGTTCACAATATTGAACTCTTCCCTGGACGTGGTGGTAAAATGGTTCGTTCAGCAGGCATGAGCGCGCAGCTGATGGCAAAAGAAGGCGACTATGTAACTATTAAACTTCCATCTTCTGAAATGAGAATGGTAAGAAAAGAATGCTACGCAACTGTTGGTACTTTAGGCAACTCAGAATTTAAAAACTTATCAACAGGTAAAGCTGGCAGAACTCGTTACCTAGGCGTAAGACCTACAGTTCGTGGTGTTACAATGAACCCTGTTGATCACCCACACGGTGGTGGTGAAGGTAAAACCGGTCCTGGTGGTAATCCTAAAACTCCTTGGGGTCGTCCAGCACTTGGTCAAAAAACTAGAAACCCAAATAAAGCATCATCTAAATTAATAGTAAGAAGAAGAAAAAAATAAAATAAGTAAGGAGAACACGACTAGATGGCTCGTTCGTTAAAAAAAGGTCCATTTGTACATGAATCTTTAGAAAAGAAAATAAATAAACTAAATGAAACTCAGGAAAAGAAAGTGATTAAAACTTGGTCCAGAGCATCTATGATTGTACCTGCTATGTTAGGTCATACAATTGCTGTACATAACGGTAAAACTCATGTTCCCGTATATGTTACAGAACAAATGGTTGGTCACAAACTCGGTGAATTTGCAGCTACTCGTTCGTTCAGAGGTCACGCCGGCCAAGATAAAACAGCTAAAAGGAAATAAGTTTTAAATAAACTAAAAGGAATATAACAATGCAAGAAGCGACAGCTAAACAAACAAATATAAAAATGACGGCAAGAAAGTTACGCAGAGTAATTAATCTTGTAAGAGGTAAAAACGCTCTTGAAGCTCAAAAGATGCTAAAATTTATGCCCTATTTTGCGGCAAGAGTTGTTGAAAAGAACCTTAACGCGGCTATTGCAAATGCATCTGAAAAGTTCGGTGCAAAAGCTGACGTATTAAAAATCTCTGAAATTTTTGCAGACGAGAGCGTTACTTACAAAAGAGTCAGACCTCGTGCTCAAGGCAGAATGTACAAGAGATTTAAAAGAACATCACATTTAACAGTTAAGTTAACAAGAAACTAGGAGAAGAACTTTGGGACAAAAGACACATCCAACCGGATTTAGAATCGGAATAATTGAACCATGGGTAAGTACTTGGTTTGCTAATAAAAAGAAATATGCTGAATTTATAGCTGAAGATGCTAAAATCAGAAAGTTTGTTAAAAAGAAATTGTACACAGCAGGTGTATCAAGAATTAACATTGCAAGAAAAGCGCAGAATGTTAACATTACTGTTGTTACTGCTAAACCCGGTATTGTTGTGGGTAGAGGCGGCCAAGGTATTGACGACTTGAGAGTTGCCGTTCAAAACCTTATTAACAACAAGAATGTGTCAATTGATGTAGTTGAAGTTGCAAGAATTGATGTCGATGCTCAACTTGTGGCTGAAAACATTGCACTTCAATTAGAAAAACGTATTGCATTCAGACGTGCAATGAAACAGGCAATGCAAAGAACAATGCGTGCCGGCGTTCAAGGTATTAAAGTTATGGTTTCAGGTCGTTTGGGCGGTGCTGAAATTGCTCGTTCAGAATGGGCAAAAGAAGGTAGAATCCCTCTACAAACTCTAAGAGCTGATGTTCAATACGGTTTTGCTGAAGCTGATACCGTAATGGGTAAAATCGGCGTTAAAGTTTGGGTATTTAAAGGTGATTTAATGCCCGGCGAAAAAGCTGACCAAAACATTAAAACAAAAAAAGCAACAAATAAAGATAACGCGCGTTTTACTAATAGAAGAAAACGCAATGAAGAAACACAACAAGACAAGGCAGAAGCCTAGTTCTTAAGTAAATAGGAGCAAAATCAAAATGTTAATGCCTAAAAAAACAAAATTCAGAAAAAAAATGAAAGGCAATATGAAAGGGACTGAAACAAGAGGTACAACTCTTGAGTTTGGTAGCTATGGTTTACAGTCGCTTGAGCCAGCTTGGATTACAAGTAGACAAATAGAAGCTGCACGTCGTGCAATGACAAGACAAATAAAACGTGGCGGTAATGTTTGGATTAAAATATTCCCTGACAAACCAATCACTGCAAAACCTGCTGAAACTCGTATGGGTAAAGGCAAGGGCAACCCTGAATATTGGGTAGCTGTTGTAAAACCTGGCAGAATGCTTTTTGAAATTGAATATTCTGTTAGAGAAGACGCTATCAAGGCTCTTGAGTTAGCAGCGCAAAAGTTGCCTATCAAAGTAAGAGTGGTAGAAAAATAGGTGAATGAAATGAAACTTCAAGAAATAAGAGAAAAAACAGTTTCTGAGCTTAAGGAATTAATTCTAAATTCAAAAAAAGAATTATTTACATTAAGAATGAAGCATAATAAAATGAACCAACTTGAAAATCCTGCTCAAATTAAACAAACTAAGCGTTTAATTGCAAGATTAAAAACTGTTCTAAGACAAAAAGAATTAAATGTATAGGTTATAAAATAACAAAGGAAATAATGAAATGCCCAAGAAAGTTAAACAAGGTACAGTCGTAAGTGACAAAATGGATAAAACTGTTGTTGTCCAAGTGGCTGAACATAAAACTCATAAGAAATATAAAAAAGCTATGGTTTTCACAAAAAACTATAAAGTACATGATGAAAATAATACTTCTAAAGTCGGCGATGTTGTTACAATCGTTGAATCAAGACCAATTTCTTCTTCAGTAAGATTTACTCTTGATAAAGTGGTCGAAGAAGCTAAGTAAACTAAAGGGCAGTATTAATATATATAAGGTAATAAAAAGATGATACAACAAGAAACCAGATTACAGGTTGCAGATAACACAGGTGCTAAAGAACTTTTAGTTATTCGTGTTATGGGCAGTTCAAATAAAAAATATGCATCGGTTGGCGATGTTGTTGTTGCAACAGTTAAAGTGGCAACTCCAAACATGGCGGTTAAAAAATCTGATGTAGTAAGTGCAGTAATCGTAAGAACAAAAGCTGATATTAAACGTAACGACGGTTCAGTTATTAGATTTGATGATAATGCTGCAGTAATAATAAACAAAGATGGCAACCCAAAAGGTACTCGTGTTTTCGGTCCTGTTGCTAGAGAATTAAGAGATAAAAACTATATGAAAATAGTTTCTCTCGCTCCGGAAGTAATTTAACGGTAATTAATTAATAATAGGAAATATAAAAATGTCAAAAACCAATTCAGATAAAAAAACTTCAATTCACACAAAAGTTGGTGATAGAGTTGTTGTTACATCAGGAAAAGACAAAGGCAAAATGGGCAACATTAAAGAAGTTATCACAAAAGACGGCACAGTGCTTGTTGAAGGTGTTAACATTGTAACTAAAGCTCAAAAAGCAAACCCAATGGCTGGCATTCAGGGTGGTTTAAATAAAATTGAAGCGCCACTGAATGCTTCCAAAGTTATGGTGGTTTGCCCCTCTTGTGAAAAAGCAACAAGAATCAAACACGAAGTAAAAGATGGTAAAAAAGTTCGTGTTTGCAAAAAATGTAACGAAACAATTGATGTATAGACCGCATTAAGCGGGGCATTGAGGTTTGACAGGCTATTTTTAAGCAGAACCTCAAAGGCTAAGTAAAGGAAAAAGAAATGTCAAAAACTCTTACAAGAAACTTAAAAGATAAATACAATGAAGAAGTTCGTGCAAAACTAAAAGAAGAATTTAAATATGCAAACGATCTTCAAATTCCTAAATTAAGCAAAATCGTCATCAACATGGGTGTTGGCGAAGCTTGCCACAACTCAAAATTAGCTGAAACTATTGTTAATCAATTGACTAAAATTGCAGGTCAAAAAGCAGTAGTTACAAAAGCTAAAAAATCAATTTCTGCTTTTAAATTAAGAGAAGGCATGCCTGTTGGTTCTATGGTAACTCTTCGTGGCGATAGAATGTACGACTTTCTTCAAAAATTAATCTGCGTTGTACTTCCAAGGATTCGTGACTTTAGGGGTATTTCTAAAAATTCTTTTGATGGTCGTGGTAACTATACTTTTGGTTTAAAAGAACAGGCTTTATTCCCTGAAATTCACTATGAAGAAGTGGATGTTGTTAAGGGTATGAATATTTCAATAATTACAACAGCAACTACTGATGAAGAAGCAAGAAGCTTGCTTGCAGCATTAGGTATGCCGTTTAAAAAATAAGTAAACAACAGGAGAAAATAAAAAAATGGCTAAAAAAGCAATGATAAACAAAGAACTAACAAGAGAAATGCTTGCTGCTAAGGGTAAATATCCTAAAGTAAGACTTCACAATCGTTGTTCTATTTGCGGCAGACCTCATGGTTTCCACAGAGACTTTGGTCTTTGCAGAATTCATTTAAGAGAATTCGCTCACCGCGGTTTGTTGCCAGGCGTAACAAAATCTTCTTGGTAAAAAAAATATATGGCGCAGCTTGCATTTGCTGCGCCTTCATAATAAAATAATCTAGCACAATAAAGTGCGATGTGTTACACTAAACTGCAAGATATGCTTGCAAGTAGGAAGGAAATAAAATGACAGTTACAGATCCAATAGCTGATGCACTGACTCGCATTAGAAACGCAAATCAAGTAAAACATTCAAATGTTAGTATTCCTGCATCAAAGTTAAAAGTTGAGTTAATTAAACTTCTTAAAGAAGAAGGTTATGTTGAAGATTTTGAACTCAAGGAAGAAAATGGTTTTAAAGTTATTGATGTTACTTTAAAATATTTCAATAAAAAACCAGTTATCACAAATTTAAAAAGAGTTTCAACACCAGGTCTTAGAACTTATTCAAAAGCAAAAAATCTACCTAGAGTTTTTGATGGTATGGGTATTGCAGTTATCTCTACAAGCAAAGGTTTGATGACAGATAAAGCTGCTCGTAGTCAAAACTTAGGCGGTGAAATTCTTTGCTACGTATGGTAGTTGATTAAGTATATACTATTGGGTTGATTTGCCCATAATTGGGTGAAGCGTTCCCGCTAATAAGCAAAAGGAGAATATAATGTCCAGAATAGGAAAATTACCCGTTCAAATTCCAGACGGTGTAGAAGTTAAAGTGGAAAATAATTTAGTTACTGCAAAAGGCCCTATGGGTACTGAGTCAGTACAAATTAGAGAAGAAATTGAAATTAAAGTTGAAGGTAAAGAAATTATCTTGACAAGAAAAGAAGATGACAGAAAATCTCGTTCACTTCATGGTCTTTCAAGAACACTTGTTCAAAACGTTGTAACTGGTGTAAAAGAAGGCTTTACTAAAAAACTTGAAATCCAAGGTGTAGGTTATAGGGCGCAAATGCAAGGAAATGCAATTAACCTTCAATTAGGTTATTCACACCCTGTAATTATTGAGCCTCCGGAAGGTATTAAAATTGCTGTTGAAGCTAATACAAAAATCACAGTAACAGGTTCAAATAAGCAAATGGTTGGCGATGTTGCAGCACAAATTCGCTCAAAACGTCCTCCTGAAGTTTATAAAGGAAAAGGTGTTCGCTATGAAGGCGAATATGTAAGAAGAAAAGCTGGTAAAGCAGGTAAAAAGTAGGATAAAGCCAATATAAACCGAGCTTTGTTAAGACATCGGTTTTGGTGAAAGGAAAATAAAATGATTAAACAAATTAACAGAAAAGAACAAACTCAAAAAAGACACAGACGTGTTAGACTTAAAATTGCTGGTACTTCAGAATACCCAAGATTAGCAGTTTATCGTTCAATTAAACATATTTATGCTCAAATTATTGATGATACAAAAGGTGTAACTTTGGTTTCATCTTCATCTAAAGTTAAAGAATTGGGTTTAAAACATGGCGGTAACATTGAAGCAGCTAAGGTTGTCGGTGCTGACCTTGCAAAAAAAGCTCTTGAAAAAGGTATCAAGGGTGTTGTTTTTGACAGAGGCGGATTCTTGTTCCATGGTAGAGTTGCAGCATTAGCAGACGCTGCTCGTGAAGCTGGTCTTGAGTTTTAGATTAAACTTTATAAAAATTAATTCCCGCAAGTTTTGCTTGTGGGAATTTTTTATAAATATATTAATAATTTGCATTATTATATATTTCTTATAAAATATTGTCATGGCTGGAAAAATTAGGAAGAAACAAACAAAAAGGGGAGTTAAAAAGAGGAATATTTTTCTTTATTTCTCCATGATGGTTTTATCGGCATTTTTAGCTGCAATTGCCGCTTTTAATTTATATTTAGCGTCGCTGCCGCCTATTTCAAATTTTGATGACATAAAACCAAACCCGGTGACAAGTATTTATTCGCTTGATGGCGAAGTAATAAAAACATTTACTGTTTTCAGATTTGAAAAAGTTTCAATTGATGACATTCCTGCAGATTTAAAAAATGCAGTAATATCGACTGAAGATAAAAATTTCTATAAGCACAGAGGTTTTGATACTTTTGGCCTTGTGCGCTCTATTTTTGCAAATATAAAAGCGGGCTCGTTAAAACAAGGTGCAAGTACAATTACCCAGCAGTTGGCACGTATTTTGTTTTTGTCTAACGAAAGAACTTTTGACAGAAAAATCAAAGAACTTATAATAGCTCACAGGATTGAAAAAACAATTTCAAAAGATGAAATTTTAGAACTTTATCTGAACTCTGTTTACCTTGGTTCGGGCACTTATGGTGTTTTAAGTGCGTCTAAGACATATTTTGATAAAGAGCTTGATGAACTTACACTTGCAGAAACTGCCTTGATTGCAGGTTTGCCACAGGCGCCAAGTGTGTATTCACCTTTTCAAAATCCTGAGGCTGCAGTTAATAGAAGAAATCAAGTTTTAAAAAGAATGTATAAAACCGGTTGCATTACAAAAGGGCAGTACGAGCAGGCACGAAACGAAGAATTGCATTTAAGTAAAAAACCGCGTTTGTATTCTTTTAACAAGGCGCCTTATTTTATAGATTTTGTTTTAAATGAGCTTGAACGTCTTGGCTTTGAAGAACAAGAAATTTCTCAAGGCGGTTTGAAAATATATACAACCCTTGATTTAAAGTCTCAAGAAGCAGCTCAAAACGCTATTGTTAACGACTTAAACGCGTATGGACTGAGGGCAAATAAAACTCAGATGGCGCTGTTTTCTTTTTCTCCCACTACGGGTAGAATTTACTCCTATGTTGGTGGCAAAAATTACGAACAAAGTCAGTATGATAGAATAGTAAATGCAATAAGACCTCCGGGCTCCGCTTTTAAACCTTTTGTTTATACTGCAGCACTGCAGCAAGGCGTTGGTGTTGACGATATTATTGACGATTCGCCAATTACTTTTAAAAACTGGTCGCCTCGCAATTACGGAAGTAAGTATAGAGGCAAAATGCCTATTTGGAAGGCTCTAGCTATTTCATCAAACGTTGCAGCAGTCAGGCTTATAAAAAAAACGGGTGCTGATGCCGTTATAGCTACTGCTCGAGAAATGGGTATAACTACCCCATTGCAAAATGACTTAACCATTGCATTGGGTTCAAATGGTGTAAAATTATACGATATGGTTGTTGCTTATGGAGCTTTTGCAAATGGTGGTTTTAGGGTAAAACCTTATGCGGTTGAAAGGGTTGAGAATTCTCGCGGTGTTGTAATTTATGAAAATTCTGGCCCTAAAATTGTAAAAGTAATAAGTTTTGACACTGCGGCAGGTATGACTTATATGCTAAGAAAGGTTGTAGAGGTTGGTACGGGTCGCGCTGCAAATATTTCAAAAGCAACAGCAGGAAAAACCGGTACAACAGATGATTACCATGACGCTTGGTTTGTCGGCTACACTCCTGACATTGTTGCGGGTGTTTGGCTTGGAAATGATGACAACACAAAGCTCCCAGGGATTACAGGGGGTGGATTGCCTGCAAAAGTTTGGGCTGATTATATGAAAGTTGCTACAACAAATTTTGCTGATTCTGTTTTTGATTATCCAAAGTTAAATGGTACAGATGAAGCGCCAAAAGAAATAAAAGATGTTGATGAAAGTCAAAATCAAGGTGATTCTGACTTTGATGATTTGGAAGAAGGTTTTAGTGATTCTCAGGCAACTCAAGCGCCTGTAAATCAAAATGTAAATACAAATGCAAATATTCAAGTTCCTGTTGAAAATAATGTTGAAGTACAAAAACCTCAAAGACCCTTTAGTGTTGAAGAACCGCAAAAACCACAAGTTCCGCTTCCTTCAACCACTCAGGATGCTGCACCTTTGCCTGGGGCTTAAGATAATTTTTTTGCAAGTTTTGATAAATCAGTTTGACCTTGTTTTATTGCATCTATAACTTTTACGTTGCAATATTTTTCAATCATTTCTTGAGCTCTTAAAATTACAGGGTCATCTGTTGTTTGGGGATAATTTGAAATTACGACACCTAATATTTTTATACCTTCACTTTGAGCGCATTTTATAGTCATTAATGTGTGGTTAATTGTTCCTAAGTTTGGACGCGCAACAATTAACGTCGGTAAATTTAAAAATTTTATAACATCGCTCATTAAAACATTTTCTTTTACAGGCACGTATAAACCGCCTGAACCTTCTACAATTGTTACATCGCAAGTGTTTGCAAGCTCTGTGTAGTCTTGTTTAACTTTTTCAAGGTTATAATCAACATTGTCTATTTGTGAGCTAATGTATGGAGTGCAAGGAGTTTTTGTAATGTAAGTGCTTTTTGCAATTACGCCCTTGGCTATAGTTTCAATTTGTTTTGCGTCAGGGTCAATGCCTTCTTCAAGCCCGCTTTGAAAGGGTTTTAGATAGCCTGTTTTTTTGCCTAGTTTTATAAATTCTTTTGCTAAATGTTTGCAGATGTAGCTTTTGCCTACATCTGTGTCTGTACCTGTTACAAAGAAATTCATACAAAATACCTTTCAAGTTCTTCTTTGTCAAAAAATTCAATGCTGTCTTTGTTGTGAATAAAAATAAGGCATGAAATAACCGATTTAAACATTGAAAACTCGCTAAATTCAAACTTGCGTCTTAAATCGCCCATATTATCCGCTAAAAATTCTGTTATAAGAGTTTTGTTTTTTAGTGTAAGTGATGTAAAAAAGTCCAAACCTTCTTTTGTGGTTATGCCTTCAAAATATATAATATCCGGACTTTGGAATTCTATAAACCTCATGGCTTTATCAAGGTTAAATCCTATGTTTTCATTTAATTCACACTGTGAAACATTGTTTAATTTGTATTTTGCAATAGATTCAAGTGTCATAACGGTTTTATTTTTTGGAATTATTCCTGATGATAAGATTGAATAAATAAGATGTGTTTTGCCACTTAGAGATGAGCCGCAAATTAAAACAATTCCTGATTTACTTAAATTAGTGCTTAATAAATTTATTTTATCGGGAGAAATGCCAAGTTCTGTTAAATTTTTTGGCGGATGATATATTTTTAGTGAAATTCTCTCCCCGTTGATTGTTGGAAATGCGGAAATACTTGCAGTTAGCTCGCAACCATCAACGTTAAAATTTAATTTTCCAAGTTGTGGGATTTCATATACATTGGGGTCTAGTCCGCACAGTGTTTTTAGGGTTTGAATAAAAGGATTTATTAAAAGTTCTGGTATTGAGCCTGTAAGATAAGCTTCTTGAGGGTTTTTAAAAAATACACTTAGCCCCTCATGTGTCGATTCAAAATATAACTCATGGACATCTTCAATAATTGCATGTTTTAAAATTGCACTAAAAAGTGTCCTTATGTGTTCTTCGCTTAAATCTTCTTTGTGCAGTTCGTCTTGCCAGTGGTAGTTTGAATTACTTTCAAGATTTATGTCTTTTACTTTACCTTTTGTTTCGTAGTATTCGTTGATTTTTTTTAGAATGCTTTTTTCACTTGAAATTATAGGGTCGATATTTTTCCCTGTTCTTTCAATAATTTTATCAATTGCAAATAAGTCGAGTGGATCTGCCATTGCAACAGATAAGGTGTCCTCAATTAAAAATAGGGGTAAAATTTTGTAGTTGATTGCCTCTTGATAGCTAATTAAATTAAGGCATTTTTTATCTATTTCATAGTCATCTAAATTAACATAGGGTATGTGTAACTTATCTTGTAAAAACTTTAAAAGTTTTTCCTCGCTAATCATTGATGAAGATATTAAAACTTGCCCAATGTTTGTATTTTGGGCACTTGCCATTTCTTGAGCGCGTTCTAAATCTTCAAAAGTTACAAGATTGTCGCGCACAAGGTCGTATTTTAATTTATCAATAGTTTTATTATCTACTTTTGTATCAGCGTACATTATTTTAAATACCTGTTAATTGCTTCAATTATGTCATTAAATTCAAAAGGTTTTGTTATATATTCATTTGCACCTGTTTCTTCACCAATTAATTTATCCTCCTCCTGACTTCTTGCAGTCACCATAATAATTGGTATATTTTTGTACTTGCTGTCGTATTTGAGCAAGCGGCAAATTTTATACCCGTTGATTTTTGGCATCATTACATCAAGGATTATTAAATCCGGTGAAGCTTCTTTCGCAAGTTTCAAGCCTTCTTCGCCATCGTAAGCGCAAATGCATTCAAAGCCTTTTGTCTTAAGCATAAAAGCTAATGTTTCAACTATATCTTTTTCATCATCAACTATTAAAATCTTTTTCATAATTTTCTTTCTAAAGTGAGGCTATATATTAATTTTATCTAAAATTTTTAAAAGCTCTTTGCCATCTTTGCTTGTATGAGCCTTTTTTAATACTATATCACAATTTTTATTATCTTGCTTTTGTATTAAAGCTAAAATTGATTTTTCCATAAACTCTAAAGCACTTTGTGAGGTATCAGGCAAAAGAACAAAATAGTCATTATCTTCTTTGTATTCTTTTGATTTTTTTGTAAGTTTAATAACGTTTTCTTTTATTGTTTCATCAATAAAATTACAGTTAGAATTTTCCTTAATATGAATTAGTCCAATTTCTTCAGATGAACTTAGTGCATGGTTAATATCCATTATAAAAATCTTTTTATCATCAGGAATTGGAATATAAAAAGAAAAATCAGAACCTTCGTTTTCTTTGCTATCAACCGTTATTGCACCTAAATGAGCGTCTAAAAGTTGCTTTGTAATAGAAAGTCCAAGACCCACGCCTCCAATATTTCTTGTAAGCGAGTTTTCAATTTGTGAAAATTTTTCAAAAATCTTTGGAATATCTTCTTTTTTAATTCCAATTCCAGTGTCTTTTACAGAGATTTTTATATATTCTCCCTTGATTTTGCAAATTGGTGATACAAGCAAGGTTTTATCAATTTCATTTTCATTTACTTTTTTTGCACAAATTTTTATATTGCCACCTTTTGGAGTAAACTTAAGTGCGTTTGTCACAAGGTTTGAAATAATTTGTTCTATTCTGTGTGAATCAGCGTAAACATCGCACAAATTATTTTCAATTTCTAATTCAACTTTTATATCTTTTTCTTGCGCAGTCTGTTCAAAAGTTTTTTGTATCAACTCTAGTGATGGTACAAGACTTGTCATTTTGTATTTAAAATCCAGCTTGCCTGTTTGAACTCTTGATAAGTCAAGTAAATCTTCTATTATTCCGGATAATCTGACAACATTTCTTTTTGCCATGTTAATAAAGTTTTTTGCATCATCTGAAATTGGGCCTGCTTGCTCACTCAAAACAATCTCTAAAGAATTGTTTATAGGTGTTAGAGGTGTTCTTAATTCATGGGATACAATTGAAACAAAATCAGACTTCAATCTTTCAAGTTTTTCTAACTTAATATTTGTATTTTTAATTTCTTCATAAAGTGTTGCACTTCTAAGGGGTAGTGCCACCTGATGCACAATTGTTTGAAAGCATGTTACATCTTCTTTTGTAAATGGTGTTTTTCTAAAAAGTTCAATTACGCCAAAGAAATGCTCGCCTACTTTTATTGGTGCAAAAAGTGAATCGTAATTTAGCGCACGCAAATCAAAAATATTTTGTATGTGCGATGGTTTTACATTTTTAATTATTTCAATGCCTTCTAAATCTGTTTTATGAGGCAGGGGTTGATTTTCAAAAAGATTTTTATATTCTAAAACCACTCTTAGCGCAAGAGCCTCTTTTAAGCTTTCTGTCGGTTCGCAAAGTGAATTTATATATAATTTATTGTCACCTTGCATACCAAAAACAAGAGCGCAAGAAATATCGAAACTTAAAGTTTTTTCAAGCGCTTCAAGCATGATTTTATAAAGTTTATCTTTGTCTAGCGTACCTGCAAATTGCGAACTTGTATTGTATAAAACATTCAGTTGATACAGACTGCGCGCAAGCTCTCTGTTGTTTTCACCTAATTGCTCAAGTGATTTTTTAATTTTAATATGCGAGTTGATTGTGTGTATTAAAATATTTTTGCAAATTGGTGTAGAAATAAAACCGTCTGCAAAATTTAGGAAATCTATGTTTTTGTCTTTTTCTAATAATAAAAGTATTTGAACATTTTGTGCTTGAGTTTTTGTTTTTAATTGTTTTGTAAGTATTTCACAGTTTTCAAAATTTGTATCAATCAGTATAATGTCAGGCTCATACAGTTCAACCTGACGCAAGATATTATCAGGATTTTTTTCACAAAGCATTTGTTCTATGCCGTTTTTTTCAATTTCCTTGGCAATTTCTTCTTCAAACTGTGACAATTCAGATATTATTAATACTTTAGACATAATAAAATTCTAGCAAATTACCACATTTTGCGCTACTTTTTAACAATTATTTACCCTTTTTAGGTATTTTTCTAAGTCGTTTGCGTTTTTAACTTTGTTTTCAATAATCTCATCTGCAGGGCATTTACCGTTTTTTAAAAGCTCAAATGCCTTATTTAAATAATGTTTTTCGTTTTCTTTTAAATTACTTTGTGCAAATTCAAAAAGCTTATACAAAAATTCTTTTGCATGAAAATTTTTGTATTCAAAATCAACACCGTATTTTGCAGCTAAAAATCCCATTTTTTCTAAGTCTTGAGTTGTTGTCTCGTTGAAATACTCAAGAATTTTGCAAAAATCCCCCTCTAAAATTCCCTTGTAAAAGGCGCAAAGTGCAAGGGCCATTTCAAGATTTTGACTGTCATGATTTCTTATTTCAATACAATTTTTAAGCCTTACATCTGGAAAGCAAAGGCTTGAGTGCAAAATGTAGTCATTCAGAGTTGCAAAATTTCCCATAAATCCATTTTGCATAAAATCTCTAAAAGTAATTTTGCAACCTGTAACTATTTTTTTTCCATCGCGTTCTATAAAAAGCAAAGGTACATCTAAAATCGCGTTAATATAATCCTCAAAAGTTGCCCCTTTGTTTTCTAAAAGTTTGTTATAAAAAAGAGAACAGCGCTCTTTGCCTGTGTATTTCCATGCAAGTGCGCGAAAACTTTTATAATTTGTAAGTTTGTTATTTCTTATGGGTGAATTTGCAAAAAGCCCTGTCATAAATGGTGAAATAAAAGACAGAAGTTTTAATTTACTAATTGCATCATTTTCGCTTTTATAGTCAATATTTAACTGTACACCTGCTGTTTCTCTCATCATGACAGGTGCAAACTTTCCGTAATTTGGCAAGTGTTTTGCCATAATTTTATATCTTTTCTTTTCTACTATATCAATGTTTTGATAAGTTGACTTTGGTGTTATACCTATTGGCAAAAAATCTACGTTGTAAAATTTTGCAATTCTATTTAAAAGTGCGCAAATTTCTTTGGTGTCTTTTTCGATTTCTGCTATATCTTTTTTAGGCTCAAGACTTAACTCCATTTGACACCCAGGCTCCAGTGAAATCGAGGATTTTCCGCAAATAGCACCAATTAGTGTATCCTCGTCATACAAAAGCCCCCAGCCTTTGATGTCTGCAAAGTTTTTTATGATTTTTTCAATACTTTCATAGTCTGCACTTTTTAGTGTTGCAGAATTTATGGAAACTCTTTCGTATTCAAGCCCATATCTTAAATCACTTTTGCAAGAGCTTTGGTAATATTCTCGTATTTGCTCAAAATCAAGAGGTTTTGTTTGAGTTTTTGTGTTTTTGTAATTTAGCATGCCTTAATTTTACCAAACTCAAAATTAATTGCCATCTAGCCAATTGTTTATGTATAATTATTTTATGTATTATTTTTTCCGCGCAAAAAAATTTAGAGCAAAAAAACGTCTTGGACAGAATTTTTTAGTTGATGAAAAAGTTATAGACGATATTTTATCTTGTGTAAATAATAATGACTCTGTTTTTGAAATAGGCCCAGGGCTTGGTTTTGTGACAGAAAGATTGGTTGATTTAGCACATGATGTTGTTGCTGTTGAAATAGATAAAGACGCAATTGAAATTTTGAATAAAAATCTTGGTGATAAGCAAAATTTTAAACTTATAGAAAATGATATTTTAAAAGTTAATTTGGATGAAATTTACCCAAAAGATAAAAAAATAAAAGTTGTTGCAAATATCCCATACTATATTACAAGCCCAATTTTAGTACATCTTTTAGGTGAAATAGATGACTTTGATAATAAAAATCGAAACCATATTGATGAAATTATTCTCATGGTTCAACTGGAAGTTGCAAAAAGAATTTGTGCGAATGAAAATTCTCAAAACAAAGAATACGGCATGCTCTCAATTTTGTCACAGTTTTTTTGCGATGCAGAAATTATAAGGCATGTTTCAAAACGCTCTTTTTATCCTTCCCCAAAAGTTGATTCTGCAATTGTAAGAATAAAAAATAATGCCATGCCAAAAATTGAAAATCCTTCTCCGCTTTTAAAAAGAACAATAAAAGCAGCTTTTAATACTAGAAGAAAAAATATTAAAAACTCGCTTTTGTCTGCAGGCATGCTAAATGTTCAGGAGGCACTTGAAAAAATTGGCATGGATTCAAATGTCAGAGGTGAAAAACTATCAATTCAAGATTTTAATAAATTGGCATGCTCTCTTGAGGAATTTAATAAATGAAAATGCGAGTTCAAACACCTGCAAAAATAAACTTAACTCTTAAAGTTGGTAAAAAACGCTCCGACGGCTTTCATCCTATTGAAAGTATTATGCAGGCAATTAGCCTGTATGACTACCTTGATGTAGAAATATCAAAGGGCATGGGCTTAATTACGCTTGATGGGACAAGCATGGAAATACCTTATGATGAGCAAAATATAGCTTATAAAGCTGCTCAAAAATTCATGCAAGTTTCTAATCTTAAATTTGACCTAAATATATATATAGAAAAAAATATCCCAGTCTGCGCAGGCCTTGCAGGAGGCTCTACAAATGCTGCAGGCGTGCTTTATGCTTTAAATAAAATGAATAATTATATATTGAGCGATAATCAAATCCATGACATCTGCGCATCTTTAGGTTCTGATTTGAACTTTTGCATGAAAGGTTCAAAATGCCTGTGTTGCGGTAAGGGCGATGACATTACCCCGCTTAAATTCGAAGACTTTGAACTAACTCTTGTAAAACCTAAAAACCTCAAAATCTCAACAAAATTAGCCTATGAAAAGTTTGATAATTTGCAAACACCATCAAACATGCCAAATGATTTAGAATTTGCCCTTTTAGATGAGCATGAAGAATTACAAAAAATGCATGCCCTTGGTCTCCAGATGTCAGGCAGCGGCCCTACTTATTTTGCTTTGCAACCTTGTTTGGGTTTTGAACTGGGAGAAGAATATTTAGTTGTTGAAAATTTGCATGCCATTAATCATGGTGTAATTGAAATCAAATAAATATTTTTTAGGAACAAAAAGTATCGACTTTCGTCATAACTAAAGAATGGCTTTCTGTGCGGCTTTCTAGCTAATATTAATTTTTGTAAATACAACTTAAGAAAAACACTTGCAAAAAAATATTGAAGTTGTACATTAAATAGAGTGAACGGAACGCACATTGAAAATTTCAGGAATAACTAAAGACCCTTCGGAACCAATTATTTAGAGTTCCTGAAATCTTTTGGTTTAACTTAAAAAAATAAGTTAAAAAAAGTTTTAAAAAAAACACTTGACAACAAAAATTCAGGTGATAACATAATAAATACGGCGTTAACAACGCTTGAATAAACTGGAATGGTTCATCAAAGTTTATTTTTCTTCGGAAGTAAAAAGCTTTGATTATAAAACTGGAAAGTTTATGTAAAGATTTTAAGTCTGAACATTGAAAATAGAATAACGCAAATGCAATTAGTAACCTAACTAATTGCAGGTTTACAAACGACAA
>CALUWD010000004.1 GCA_944324385.1 Candidatus Gastranaerophilales bacterium
GCTGCTGATTATGGTAAAGCAGGAGCAGGTGGAGGCGGTGGAGGATATGCGTATAATACTACGATGTATCCGACAAATAACCCAGGCTATGGCGGTAATGGACAAAATGGATATGTTTATTTGTATTGGACAGAGTATAACTAAAGGTTTCGTATCTTAATTTAAGGGGTGCACTCCAGGTAGATAATTTGCACCCCGTTTTTTTAAAAAAGTATTTTATTTTAATTTTGTTTGTGATAAGATTATTTTGAACTTGCGCCTGTAGCTCAGCTGGATAGAGTGTTTGGCTACGAACCAAAAGGTCAGGGGTTCGAATCCCTTCAGGCGCGCCATAAAAGAGCTCTTTTTAGGGCTCTTTTATTATAATTTTGCCGATGTGGCTCAGTTGGTAGAGCAGTCGATTCGTAATCGACAGGTCAGGGGTTCGAATCCCCTCATCGGCAATTTGTGTTATTTAGGGTAAAAATTAAATGTTCCATTTTTTTGCCGTTTACGTTTTTTATGAAATTGCCTGTTTCTTTTGCTCCGAGCCTTTTTGCAACCTTGATTGATTTTAAATTTATAGGGCGTATTTCAAAAATAACTTTGTCTAAATTCATAATTTCAAAGGCAAAATCTGCCATATGCCTTGCTGCCTCTGTTGCAAGACCATATCCAGTATACTTTTCATTTAAAATGTAGCCTATTTCATAGTAAATTTTGCCATTTATTGTGTCTTGAGATAGCGAAATTTGTCCTACTATACCATTATTTGCTTTTGATTGCATAATGTAGTAGCCCTCACCAGTGCTTGTGTATGAGCCCATGCAGTTTTCAATCCATTTTTTAACGTCTTTATTTGTAAAATTTTTTTCCCAGATTTCTTTTACGCTTTTTTGATTGAGCATTTTCGAAATTTCATTAAAGTCATCAAGCTCTATTTTTCTAAAGAAAAGCCTTTTTGTTTGTCCCCAATTTTTGTTTTTCATAGTTAGATTTTATCATGTTATAATTTTGAAATGAATACGCCTTTAGAACTTTTAGCCCCCGCAAAAGATAAGAATTGCGCAATAAGTGCTATTAACTTTGGCGCTGATGCAATCTATATTGGTGCAAATGCCTTTGGTGCGCGAAAAAATGCTGCAAACAATTTGCAAGATATTAAAGATGTCGTTGACTATGCGCACAAATTTTTTGCAAGGGTGTATGTGGCACTAAATACCATTTTAAGGGATGAGGAGCTTAATGATGTTCAAAAGCTGCTTTATGATTTGTATGAAATAGGGGTAGATGGCATTATAGTGCAGGATTTTGGTATTTTTAAATTGGATTTGCCGCCTTTTTTAATTTCAGCAAGTACTCAGTGTGATATTCGAGATAGTCAAAAAGTTAAATTTTTTGAAAACATTGGTGTAGATAGGGTAATCCTTGCGCGCGAGCTGTCATTAAATCAAATTAAAGATATTTGTAAAAGTACTGATGTTGAGGTTGAAACCTTTATCCATGGCGCACTTTGCGTGAGCTATAGCGGTCAGTGCTATCTAAGTTACGCGCTTGGCGGGCGTAGTGCAAATCGCGGAGAATGTGCCCAACCCTGTCGGAAAAAATATACCCTGATTGATGAAAATGGCAAAGTTTATGCAAAAAATAAACATCTTTTGTCATTGAAAGACTTTTGCGCTGCACCTTGTTTAGATGATTTAGTTAAGGCTGGTGTAGTTTCTTTTAAAATTGAGGGTCGATTAAAGGATGAAAATTATGTTAGAAACGTTGTAGCTTATTAC
The DNA here is from genome assembly GCA_944324385.1 of Candidatus Gastranaerophilales bacterium. Classification (GTDB taxonomy): domain Bacteria; phylum Cyanobacteriota; class Vampirovibrionia; order Gastranaerophilales; family Gastranaerophilaceae; genus Galligastranaerophilus. The sequence goes on from CALUWD010000004.1 coordinate 1,764, forward strand.
AATATTTTGCTTGAAAAATATAAAAGAATTTCATCGGGCAAAGTTTTTTGCGATTTTGAGCCTAACGTTACTAAAAGCTTTAATCGTGGTTTTAGCACCTACTTTTTAAAGGGCAGGGCGGAGGATATTTATAATTTTGACACACCAAAGCAAATTGGTGAGAAAATTGGGGTTGCAAAAAATATTGCAAAAGATTTTTTTGAAATAAAAACAGATGTAAAAATCAATGCTCAAGATGGTTTGTGCTATTTTTCAAACGATAATTTAGAGGGCTTTTTGGTAAATAAAATTGAGTTTAAAAATGGGGTTTTGCGGATTTTTCCAAATTCTATGCCAAAAATTAACGCGGGGACGATAATTTATAGGAATTTTGATTTTGAATTTGATAAACTTTTGAAAAATTCGAAAACAAAAAGGCAAATCGGGGTTGAATTTTTTGTATTTGAAGATAAAATTTTAGCACTTGATGAGGATGGTTGCAGCTCTAAAATGCCTTTTGATACTAAAGAGCGGGCTAATAATCAGGACAAAATGCGCTTTGTGTTTGAAAATCAGCTTGGAAAAACCGGCGAGAGTGATTTTTATGTAGAGAAAATTGTTTTTAAAACAGATAATTTGCCATTTTTAAAAATTTCTCAAATTAACACTATAAGGCGCGATTTGCTTGAAAAATTAATGATAAAAAGACTTGAAAAATATGACGAAATTAGAAAAAACAGGAAAAAGAAAAAAATTTCTTGTGCGCCTTTTCCGCTGAAAAATAACGATTACAGGCTGAATATTCACAACAAAAAAGCGCAAGAGTTTTACAGTGACTGTAATGTAGAGTGTTTAGAGCGCTCTTACGAGTTGAAAAAAGTTAAAAATGCGGAGCTTATGAGGACAAAACACTGTCTGCGCAGGGCTTTTAATATGTGTTTAAAAGGGCAAAAAGAAAAGGAAAAGCTATTTTTATTAGATGAAAATGCAAAAAAATTAAGGCTTGAGTTTGATTGTAAAAAATGTGAAATGGTAATAAAAGAATACTAACCTCTTTGCCTTAAAAGCTGCTCTAGGCGCAGTATTTGCGAGTTGTAAAAGTCTGCTTTTTCTTTGTCGTTCATTTTTTGGGCAAGGTTTTTTGCCTGCCTTTTATAATTGATTTCCTCAGGTGCTATTTCAATTGCCTCTTTAATGTACAACATGGCGTTTTCTAAATCTCCCATTGTTTCGTAGGCTCTTGCTGTTTGTGCGTAGTATTTTGCAGGCATAGGATTTAGCGTAAGCGCAATTTTGAAGTTTTCAAGAGCTGCCTCTGCTTGGCAAGTGTCGTTTTGGACAAGCCCTAAGAAATAAAAGCCCTCGGCGTTGTTTATGTCCATTTCATTTAAAATTTTAAGATTTTCAATCGCTGCGTCGTAATTTTTAAGTCTGTAATAAATTCTTGCAAAGGAATTAAAAGTGCTTGGGCATCTTGGCGCACTGTGTTCAAGTTTTTTCGTGTATTCAAGCGCTTTATCGTAACATTTGTCGTCAATTAAAATGTCGATAAGTTCAACAGCGTAGAAAACTGAATCAGGGTAAGCTTCAAGCGCTGTTTTATAAAGATTTTCAGCTTCTTTGTACAACTTTAATTGCTTGTAAATTTTTCCTAAAGACTCAATTAAAATAGGGTTTTTTGCTTCTTCTGGGTTGCTGTTGTAATAATTTTCCAGAATTTCTTTTGCTTTTGTGCAATTTTGAGTTGTTAAACTTAAAGTGTTTTTCAAAATTTGCGCGTTCGGGTACATTTTAGAGTCTTTGTCGATTAAATCTAAATAAAGTAGTGCACCCTTTTTATCATCTTGTTTTGATAAAATCCACGCCAAAAGGAAATGATGCTCATCTAATTGTGGTGAAAATTCATTTTTTAATTTTAAAATAGCTATTGAGCTTTTTAGGGCAATTTGTGCTTCTTCAAGCCAATTTATGTCAATATATGCCTTTGCAAGCTCAAAACAGCACTTATCATTTGTTTTATCCAGCTTTATGCACTCTAGATAATTATCAATTGCTTCAAAAAAGTGCCCTTCGATGTGCTCTATTGAACCTAAATAAAAATGCGCTAAAGAGTTTTTTTCAATTTCTAGAGCATGTTGGAAAAGTTTTTTTGCGTCTTTATAATTTTCATCATTATAATATTTAAGTGCAAGTTCAAAACAAGGCTGAAAAAGAGTTTTATCCTTTTCGACTGCTCTTTTTAAAAATTCCTCTTGGGGATATAAGCCTGTTTTTGACATAATGTAAAGAATTTGCGCGTTGTTTTTCAAGTCCTCGTCGAAAGATTCGTATAAATCTTTCATTTTGTCAAAATATTTTAGCTTGTATAAAATTTGTAAGTGATTAATAAAATAATCAGCGTTATGTGTTGTTTTTAATAGTCTTTCAGAGGTATCAAGAGCTTTTGAGTATTGCTCTAAATAAAAGTAAATTTTAGACATTTCACTTAATGAGTGGGTGTGATTTTTGTCTATATCAAGAACTTTTTCGTATTCTTCAAGTGCGCGATCGTAATTTTTTAAAAGCACGTATAAATCAGCAATTTGCGATATTATTTCGGCATTTTCTCTGCCTTCTTCGCATTCTAGTGCCTTGTAGAGCATTTCTATTGCTTCTTTGTAAAGTTTTGAATTTTTAAGTTCAAAGGATTTTTTTATATAATCTATTGAATTTTCGTTATTTGAGTCCATAGTGCTATTATATTTTTTTATTACAACATTTGCAACTAATTTGCTTTACATCTAAAATAAAAATATGATTAATGATAAAAAAGTTGTTGTAATAATGCCTGCATATAATGCAGAAAAGACCCTTGAAAAAACCTTTTCAGAGATTTATAGAGGTATTGTTGATTCAATTATTTTGGTTGACGACAATTCACATGATAATACTAAAGAAATTGCGAAAAATCTTGGTATTACAACAATTGTTCACAAAAATAATTTAGGTTACGGCGCAAATCAAAAATCTTGTTATATAGCAGCACTAAGGGAAAATGCTGATATCGTAGTTATGTTGCATCCTGATTATCAATATACGCCTAAATTAATTCCAGCTATGGCGTCAATGATTGCTTTTGGCGAATACGATGCAGTTGTTGCTTCGCGTATGCTTATGGGGTCGGCTTTAAAGGGTGGAATGCCTTTGTACAAGTATATTTCAAATAAATTTTTGACAATGTTTCAAAATTTATTCAGCGGGAAAAGTCTTTCTGAGTATCATAGCGGTTTTCGCGCTTTTAGCGCGGATGTTTTAAAAGCCTTGCCGCTTGGTGAGTGTGATGACGATTTTATTTTTGATAATCAAATGCTCTCACTTGCTTTTTATTACGGTTTTAAAATGGGTGAAATTTCTTGCCCTACAAAGTATTTCCCTGATGCAAGCTCAATTAATTTAAGACGCTCAATTAAATATGGCTTTGGGGTTTTAGGGGTAAGTATTGAATATTTCCTTGCTAATTTAGGGATTTACAAGTCAAAAATCTTTAGAAATGACGCTAAAAAGTTGGATTTGAATGCAGAACTCGAGTATTACGACATATAAAAATATAATTTACAAGATTGCAATTTGCTCGCTACTGTTTTTTTCTTGTTTTGCAAGAATATTGGCATATTTGCAAAATAGACCACTCTGGCATGATGAATGTTCGCTTGCACTCAGTATAGTTTTTCACAATATAAAAGATTATTTTTTACCCTTGGCGCATGAGCAATGCGCGCCATTTGGGTTTTTGGCAGTAACAAAAATTTTTACAAACATTTTAGGTAATAGTGAATATGTTTTGCGTTTATTGCCTTTTTTATGCTCGATTTTATCTGTTTTAGCTTTTTATTTTTTAACTAAAAGTGTTTTCAATAAGTGGTATTGTGCACTGGTTGCAAATGCTCTGTTTGCAGTTAATTTAAGACTTATATATTATGCTCAAGAGTTTAAGCAGTATTCTTGTGAGGTGTTTTTTGTAACTATTGGCTTGCTATTTTTTTTAAACTTTGACTGCAAAAAAATAACACTAAAAAATTCACCAATTTATGCTATAGCTTTGTTTTTACCTTTTTTGTTTTCTTACAGTTATGCCTTTGTATTGGTTTCTTATATTTTTTACGAGTTTGTTAGAAAAAATAAAACAATTTCAAAGGGGCTTTCTGCTTTTGCCTTGCTAACTTTTTTATTACTTTCGTTTTATAGTATTTTTGTGTCCCTTAGACAAGGGAATTCAATGTATCAGGTCTATGGTGCTTATTGGTCAAACGGATTTTTAAAGCCCACTATTTTTAGTTTTATTAATTTATTTAGTCAAAATCTCTCATACTTTTTTTGTCCTAATAAATTTGTTTTATTTCAATTTTTGCTTGCGTTTTTTGGCTTTTGTGCGCTTTGTATAAAAAAAGAAAAAATATTTTTAACTCTGCCCTTGTTTGTTGCGATTATTGTTTCCCTCTTTGGCATTTACCCGATGAATGAGCGCCTTGCGCTTTGGTCTTTGCCGCTTTTTATAATTTTTATTGTATATTGTTTTGAGTTTTTGGATTTTACAAAATTTTGGCAAAAAGCGGTAGCATTTCTTTGTTTGGTGTTTTTTGTATTTGGTTTTAGTAGTTATAATCCGGCTTATTTTAACTCTATTTTTAATATAAATGAGCTTAAAAAAAATTTTTCTAGCACCGTAGATGCAAGATTTGCAGTGCAGTTGGTAAAAGACAATTTCAATCCTTCAAAAGGCGAAATTATTGTATATAATGACGCTTCTGATTCTGAAATTGCCTATTATTTCTCAAGATACAAAATTAATACACAAAGAATGATAATGATAAAAATCGTGGAATATGATAAAAATGTTTATATCGCCAATCTTTCAAAACTTAAAAAAGATTATGTTTATTATTTTTGCATACCATACGATTATTATGAAAGGCCAATTTTACCATGGCTTGACGAGTGGATAAAAGACAACGCAAAAGAAATTTATTTTATAAAGACTAAAGGCAAATCTTACGTTGCTAAAGTTAAACTTTAAACAGTTGTAGACAAGCTTGGAGCAATTACAATAAATTGCCTTACAAGTTCTTTATCCCACTGAACGCCAGCACCTAGTTTTAAAATTTCGCAAGCCTTTTCAACACTTAAACCTTTTCTATATGGTCTGTCTGAAACAAGTGCATGGTAAGCATCAGCAATTGACACTATTCTTGCGTTAAGCGGAATTTCTTCACCCTTTAGACCACAGGGGTAGCCTGTTCCATCCCAATGTTCATGGTGATACTTAACCATAGAAATTAAGTCGCGCAGTGATTCGTTTGGCGCAAGAACCTTGTCAGCGCCTATTACAGGGTGTTGTTTCATAATTTCCCACTCATCATCATCAAGCATTGCAGGTTTCCTTAATACGTTTTCAGGAATACCAATTTTACCTATATCATGTAAAAGTGCGCCGAGTTTTATGCGCTCAACTTCAGCTTCAGGCAATTGAATTGCTCTTGCAAGAGCCTCAGAATACCTTGAAACAAGGCTAGAGTGACCTTTTGTGTATGGGTCTTTGGCATCTATTGTACCTGCTAGGGATGTTACAACTTCAAGCATATGTTTGCTTGATAAAATTTGTTCATTGTGGAATTTGTGTATCAGTTCTTCTTCAAAATCAACACCTATTTGAGCGTGTTTTTTAGTTAAGACTTCTGCAAAACATTTTAGCGCCTCGTCATCCCAGAAATTGTAGTCTTCAGATGTTACAATAACGCAAGTTCCGCTTTCGTAACATTTACTTTTAGAAATGTACATTGCTTGTTCTGCAAGCAACACGAGTTTTTCATGGTTTTTTGAAGTTTGTGGATATGTTGCAATGCCACAGCTTAACTTAACAGGCCCAACATCGTCAATAAGTACGCAAGATAATGCATATGATAAATATTCTGCGATGTACTTTGCCTCATCTGTTGAAGTGTTTGGCATTATGATGCTTATTTCATCCCCGCCATAACGACCTGCAAAATCTGTATTTCTTATGTTTTGTTTAAGTTTTTTAGCTACGGTTTTAATTATTTCATCACCTTTAGCGTGTCCAAATTCTCTATTTATTTGTGAAATATTTAAGATATCAAAAATGCAAACTGAAAGTGGTGAGTTGGATTTGTTGCAGCTTTCAATTTGCCTTATAAGTTCTTCCTGGAAGCATTTGTGGTTTGCAAGCCCTGTAAGTGAGTCGATGTCAGTATTTTTATCTACTAATTCAGCCAAATTTCTGTTGTGGATGAAAATTGCCATATAGTTTGATAAAAATTGATACAATTCAGTACAGCTGTTTAGTTGGTTGTCACCGACAATAAATACTCCAAGGCACTCGCCAAATGAAATTAATGGCATAATTATGCAAGGAGAGCTGTTTAAATAGTTTGCTTTTAAAAATTTATTATCCTGACAATTTTGAATTGTCTTTGTTGAATAACACTTAATGAGTGGGTTTGTGTCATCGTTAAGCATTATTTTTGTGTTAAAAATTGAACCTATTTTATCTATTAATTTTACGTTAATGCAGTTGGATTGAGGGTTTAAAAGCCCAATAGCGCTAAAGTTTGTTTGCATGTTGGTTGTTAAAATGTTGTGCAAAATATAGAAAAGTTGCCCTAAGTCATTCTTTTGTGCAAATGCTTCATTGATTATTTTGAGTGTCTGTTTATAATTGATGCTTAAATTTTTGGTATTTAAATTCGACGAGTAACCGCCATATAATCTGTTTGCACTTGTTCTGTTGCCCTGAGGCGTATTTTTTTGGTTATTAATGGGGTTTGAAAACAATATATTTATTTTAGAATCTTCTGATTTTATATTTGTTTCGCCCGTTTGACCTGCATTATGGGGATTTTTATAATAATTCACGTCAACCTTCCGAAAAATTCTTCACTTGTTACTAATAAATCATACACAGAAAAATAATTGCCTTTTTTGTTAAGAATTATAACACAAAAATTTTAAAAAAGAAGTGTATCACGTACTATTGTAAAGTTTTTGGGACAAAAAGTAACATTTTAAGAGATGATTTTTCTCCATATAAAATTTGAATATTATTTTTAGGTAAATTTAAAATCTCGCTTAGATATTTTATTATTTCTTTATTTGCTTTACCATCTACTGCCGGTTTTGATATTTTTAGTTTAATAAAATCATCAAAAAATTCTATTGAATTTTTCTTTGAATTTGCACTCACTTTTATTTGTAGCTTGATTTTATCTTGAGAATTTTTTATTAAATTTAAAAATTCATCAAGATTTTTTGGCATTATAATTTTATTTACATCATTTGGCATATAGAAAAATATTGTTCAAAGTTGTAAAATTCCTATGTATCATTATATATTAGAAAAAATTCATGTCATATCTTGTAATTTTTGAAGAATTAAAAGACCTTTTAAAAAAGCAAAACCGCTCTCAGGCTGAAATTTCAGATATTGAGCGTGCTTTTGAGTTTGCAAGAAAATTGCACGAAGGCCAGTATAGAATTTCAGAAGAACCCTACATAGTTCACCCTGTTGAAGTTGCAAAAATCTTAACAGAGCTAAAGGCTGACAAAGACAGTATTATAGCGGCTTTCTTGCATGATATTTTGGAAGATACTGATACTCAGCCTGAGGAAATAGAGCAAAATTTTGGTGCAGATGTTCTAAAGCTTGTTCAAGGTGTTACAAAACTTGGAAAATATCAGTTTAAATCTAAAGAAGAACGTCAAGCAGAGAACTTTAGGCGCATGTTTATTGCAATGGCGCAAGATGTTAGAATTATTTTTCTAAAATTAGCTGACAGGCTGCACAACATGCGCACATTAGGTTATATGGCTGCAAATAAGCAAAAGCGAATAGCGCAAGAAACCCTTGATATTTTTGCTCCCCTTGCTAATCGTTTGGGTATTGGTAAAATAAAAGCCGAGCTTGAGGACTTATCTTTAAGATATATAAATCCTGAAAAATATTATGAAATTGCAAAACTTGTAGCACAAACTAAAAACGAGCGCGACGCTACAATTTCAGCACTCATTGAAGATATTAGCGCTAGTCTTAAGGAAAATGGTATACAAGCAAAAATAAACGGTAGGGCTAAACACTACTATAGTATTTATAAAAAAATGGAAAGGTTAAATGTAACTTTTGACCAGCTTTATGATGTCAGCGCAATCAGGGTTATTGTTGATGATGAAAAAACTTGTTATGAGGTTTTAGGTATAATCCATTCTCGCTTTAAACCAATCCCTGGGCGCTTTAAAGACTATATTGCAATGCCAAAAGGCAATATGTATCGCTCTTTGCACACATCTGTTATAGGGTCGAAAAATAAACCTGTTGAAATTCAAATTAGAACTAAAGAAATGCATGAAGTTGCAGAGTATGGTGTTGCAGCGCATTGGAGATATAAAGAATCCGGTTCTGTCAAATCTGACAACAAATACGATGTACAATTTTCTTGGATGCGCAAAATGATGGAAATTGACAAGGATTCATCAGATGCCAAGGATTTTGTTGAAAGTGTTAAATTAGACTTGTTTTCAGATCAGGTGTTTGCTTTTACCCCTGCTGGAGATGTTATAGATTTACCCGCAAACTCTACTCCTGTTGATTTTGCATATCGTATTCACACAGAAGTTGGACACAGGACTGTTGGTGCGCTTATAAATGGCAGAATAGCGCAGCTTGATACAAAACTTAAAAACGGTGATATTGTTGAAATTTTAACATCCAAACAGTTTATGCCAAAAATTGACTGGCTTAATTTTGTTGTTACAAAAAGCGCAATTTCAAAAATTCGCCTATGGTTTAAAAAGTATAACAGGGAAGAAAATATTGAAATAGGGCGTGCAAATCTTGAGATTTATATTACAAAGCCTGTTTTTGACGAGCTGTTAAAATCGGGTGAAATTGAACGCACAGCTCATGAAATGAATTATAAAACTCAGGACGATTTATTTGCTGCAATTGGCTATGGCGAGACCACTCTGCATAAAGTTGCAAATAAGCTGAAAAAACCAGCTCCTGAGCCTCCTGATATTAAAAACATTCCTGAAAGAGTGCAACAAGACAGTCAAAAACGCAAAAAAGATGCAAAAAAATATGATATAGTTGGACTTGAGGACATGCTCTGGAGTCTTGCAAAGTGCTGTACACCAATCCCTGGAGAGCCAATTGTTGGCGTAATCACACGCTCTAAGGGTGTTAGTGTGCATAGGCTTGATTGCAAGTGTCTTTATGATGTTGAACCTGAGCGCATGATGGATATAAAATGGGCTGACAAGGTTTCAAAAGGAACATATATTGCTCATATTAGAATAGAAACTCAAGACAGAGTCGGACTTTTAAAAGATGTGCTTTTAAAAATTGCAGATACAAACATTTCTTATGCAAACAGCTATTCAAAAAATAAAAAATTTGGCATAATAGATTTAGGTATTGAACTTGATAATATAGAAACTCTAAAAAAAGTTATAGCAAATATCCAATCAATACCTGATGTGTACTCTGTAAGAAGATTGCAACAAAAAGACCAAGGCTTTGGCCCTAAGCCAAAAAAACATAACCACAAGTATAAAAACCATCATCAGGACAAAAAACATGAAAATATTTAGAACAATTAATCACAATCCTGACCTTGCCCTTGCACTAGGGTACTTTGATGGTGTTCATCTTGCGCATCAAAAACTTATTTCGCATGTTGTAGACTATGCAAAAGAAAATAAAAAAAAGTCTGCAGTTATTACATTTGAAATAAACCCTGCAAATTATTTTAATAAAGAAAAAGTTTATAATATTTGTTCAAACGAAGAAAGACTGGAGCGAATTGAGGCTCTGGGAGTAGATTTTGCCTATATTTTAGACTTTGAGCAGTATATGCAGTATGAGGCACTTGATTATTTAGAAAATGTGCTTGTTAAAAATTTTCAACCATGTTGTATTGCAACAGGGTTCAATCATAAATTTGGTAGAGGCAAGGAGGGTGATACAAAGCTTTTATCAAAGTATTCAGATAAATTTGGATACAAGTATATGGAGCTTTCTGTGCAAAAAATTCAAACTTGCCTCATAAGCAGTTCAAATATACGAGATATGATTTCAAACGGGCATATTAGAAATGCAAATTTGCTTTTAGGGCACTCTTTTTCGCTAAAAAATAATGTGGTAAAAGGGGACGCAATTGCAAGAAAGTTAGGCTTCCCAACGGCAAATATTTTCTGGCCAAATAATATAGTTCACCTTCCCCATGGGGTTTACTTTGGTTATGCTGTGGTTGATAAAACCTACCCTGCGCTTATTAACTGGGGTGTAAGACCGACTTTTGATGGTAGCGATGAAGAAGTTGTTGAAGTGCATATTTTAAATTTTGACTCTCAAATTTATGGAAAAATAATAAGAGTGTTATTTTTGATGAAAATAAGGGATGAATTTAAATTTCCAAATAAAGAAGCACTTATTAAACAGATTCAAGAAGATGTTGAAACTGCTAAAAAACTTGCAAGGTTATCTTAATATTAAATTTGTAAGTACAAAAAATAAAACGTAGCATGAAAAAATGTACATTCCACATAGTTTGGTAATACTCATGTTTCTCCTTTGTTAAAAACTATACTCATAAAATATTATTTAAATGAATTATGTGAACCGCCCGGGCGGGTAATTAATTTGTATTTTTAACATAAGTTTACATTTCTTGCATGTTTTAGCTTAAAGTGTTACAATAACACCCGCTCTAGTTTAGAAGCATCCATCACAAACTTTTGTAAAAATATTTAAACAAAGAAGCCAAAAATAGCAATTTTTAAATTGTTTGTTTTTTCAAAAAGTGTCAACGTGTGACAAGTAGAGGTTAAATGAAAGTCCAAAATATTAAGCAAACGGCATATAATAGCCAAAGAATTAACAATGAAAATGAAAACAACACATCTTTTAGGGGTGCTACAGATGCTCTTGTTAGTTTTTGGGAAGGTGTAGACAGGGGTGGCCTTGCTGCAAGCTTTACTATACAAGACATGCTTGGTACAAATATACCAAGGACTTGGGCTGCAAAAGACGTTGGCAAAGATTTAACCGGAAAAAACAACTGGGGTGCGGTATTAGAAAACGGATTGCGCGAGTTTTTAACAGGTCCGAGCATGTTTGTTGTCCCTGGGGGTGTTTTGTATGCTTCAACTAAATTTGGAGCTAAGTCTAATGCGGTTCCTGTTCAAACAATAAAAGATTTTGCTGAAATTATAAAAAAATCAAATATTGACACCACAAGTAAAGAAGCGTTTAAAAAATCATTTTACGGAAGTGTTTTAGAACGTGTTTTTTCTAATTTTGATGGCATAAAAGATATTGAAAACCTTGCACAAAAAGGCATTGATATTGACGATTATATTGCGCAAATTTTGAAAATGGAATCCGCAAAGAAAAAAGGCCTTCTAAATAACATTAAAAATGCTGCGATGCCGGATTCAAAAGAAGAAATTTTAGAGGGTATTATAAAGAAATTTGTTACTGATAAAAAAGCAAATACTACTGGTTATCCAAATTTCTTAAAAGCTTTAATTACTGACACTAGTGCTGATAAAGCTGCTAAATACGAAGTTAAAATTGGTGATTTGATTGACCGAATGATTAAATATTCTGATGATTTGTATGAATCGTTAGGGAAGCAAAAAGGTAGCCTTGATGATATTCTTGAAAGTTTTACAAAATCAAGAATGGGCTCAAGATTTGCTACAAATATTTTAATGGGTGTGTTCACAGCAGCTGCAATGTGGTTTATACCTAGAATTTATACTGTTAATAAAACAAATCCTGAAACAGACCCTGTAAGGCAAAAAGCAAGCGAACTCAAGGGTGATAAAAATAATCAAACAAACGGCCAAGTTAACTTTAGTGGTGGCGGCATAAGCAAGCTTATGAATGACATTGGAGAAAAAGTTAACCCTGGGCAAAATACGTGGTTATCTAAACACGCTTCATCTCTTGAAAGTAATTGGATTAACGTAGCTAGACCAATATTTTATACATTAATTACTTGTTTTACTTTGATTCCACGCCTTATTCAGTCTACAAAAAGAGATATTGAAAGTTCTAAGAAAAATGGCGGTCCTGTTCAATGGGATGAAACTTCAAATATTCTAAGGCGTGATATTACAACAATTCTTACCATACTTTTTGCAATGGAAGGTATGGGTGCCGGTATGGGGCTCCTTGGCTCTAAAAAAAGCGGTATTGTTCTAACAAGCGACATTTTAAGAAAAGAAGACAGCTTCTTTAAAAAATTCATTAAGATATTTAATCCTGAAGGTGGTGTGCAGGTTCTTGGAAAAGCTGAAAACACCGCACAAATGTCTAATTTTGAAAATTTAGACCAAGTTATAAGATTCTTTGAGAAAAACGATGAAAACAAAGGTAACTTATATAAACTATTGCACATTGATGCAAAAGCCAAAAATAAAGAAGGAAAAGAAGCCTCAACTTTTTATAACGCAGCTAAAAAATTGTTTGGCGATGTTATAGAAAATGAAAAACTCAAAGCTGTAGATTTAAGAAATTATATAGCAAATAACAAATTAAATGAAAATGATGTAAAAGAATTCTTGGGAATTTTAAATAATACAAAGAAAAATCCTCTTTTGAATTTTGCAAATAAATTAAATGCTATATTTCAAACAGTTTCACTAGGAATAGTAACAGGATTCTTGGGTTTTGGTTTGCCAAAAATAAACGATGCTATTATCAAGAAAAAATATTTGAAAAACGATAATACCTTGCAGCCAAAATATTCTGATCCAAATATGCCAATTCCCGCGTATAGTATCTTGAATAACTTAAAACCAAATGAAAAACAAATATATCAGTATTTCTTAGGAAATAAAAATGTATAAAAAATGAGAGGTTTTGCCTCTCATTTTCATATGCAGTTAATGTTATACATGCAACTTAATTTTCAAATTTTTTTCTAAGTTCAATTTTATCTGAATATTTTTGATTAATTTCGCCTGATTTGTAAGCACCATCATTGTTTATTTGATATGCTGTAATGCCTGCAATTGCTGCTCCTGCCACAGTTAGCAGTTTTGCTGAGCCTGGTAGATTTTTAAACTTTGTTGCTGCTTTTTTAAGAGCCTCTGTTGCTTTTGGTGCAAGTTCCTTAAAAGTTTCACTGTTTGCTACTTTGCTCATTAAGTTGCTTACTACCTTATTTGCACTTTTTGATTTCACTGCCGCAGCTGTACCTGCGCCTATAGCAAGTGTTGCACCTGCTGTTTTTAAGTTTGTTTTAACCGCGTTTGTCATTTGTTCCTTAGTATTACCAAGTCTTTCTGATAAATTTGCGTTAGGGTTGTATATCAAGCTTTTTGGTACTGTTGTAGCATTTACTATCATAAATTTTCTCCTTTTATTTATTTTCTCTGCTAATTCAAAAACGTTTCTGATGTATTTATAAAGAAATTTTTAAAAAGAAAATTGCTAAAATTAATGAAATAAAATTTCTTAAATATCCAAAAAGAAGAAGTAATAATGCTTTACAGCTTAATAAAACTTAATATTATACAAACTACTATGAAAATATAATTCTAAAAAAATATTAAATACTGATTAAATTTCGTTATAAATAAGTCAAGATGAAATTATACTTATTAATACGGTGTAATTATGGATATTAAAAGACTACTCGGAAAAAAAATTAAGCAGTACCGCATATTGAGAAATTACACTCAAGAACAGCTTGCTGAAAAGTTAAATATATCTCAAAGAACATTGAGCGGGATTGAGTGTGGCGCAAATTTTTTAACGGCGCAAACCTTAAATAAAATTTTTGAAGTTCTGGAAATTACCCCTGATGATTTATTTTATCTTAATTATTTGAAACCAAATAAAGAGCTGGTTAACGAGTTAATTAGTGATATAAAAATGCAAGTTAATGATACAGATAAATTGCACACTATTTATAAAGTTGTAAAAGCAATAATTAAAGATTAATTATTTAACAATTCTCAAGTTAGTTTTTTTGTTTTGTTTTAAGTTATATATCTCGCAAACTCTGCCAACAAGTGATTTTGTAGTGTCTGAGTGTGGTTTTCTTGCGATATATTTTTTATAGTATCTTATAGCTCGAGAAAATTTATTCATTTTATCAAAACAAATGCCCAAACCTAAATTTGCCCTGTAATATGCTGGATTAATATTTAAAATTTGATAAAACAAATACGATGCCTCAGAATACCTTTCAAGTGTAATATACAACCCTGCCATATGATTGTATGCAGGTATGTAATGAGGGTTTTCTTCAATAATTTTTTGATAAATACTAAGTGCCATTTCCTCCTCGCCTAAAAGCTCATGAGAAATTGCTAATTGTACTTGTGCATTTATATTTTTTGGATCGAGTTTTATTGTGCGTATAAAATTTTTTCTTGCCTCTTGGGAGTTGGCATTTAAAAGGTGATTTAAACCAAGCTCGTAATATATTTCAGAATCAAAACGGCTTATAGTTTTTGCTTTTACCAAGTGGCTTATAGCTTTGTCATAGCACTTTATTTTCTTATAAGCTTTTGAAATTTCTTTATATAGGGAAATGTCAGGTTTCGAGAATATCATGGACATTAAATACTCTTTTATGGCTTGTCTGTAGTTTTTTTGATTCATGAATTTTCTTGCAAGTTTAAAATGCTCACATTCTCTTGAGTCAGCATTTTGCAAGAATTTTTCAAATTTTTCTTCACTACAAGTTACTTTAATGCCCATAAATTTATCCCTTATAAACAGTTTATGTTTATTTTGAAAAAAATAGATTAATCTTTTGATTTAATTTTTTGGGTATCTAAAGATTTATTTTTGATATAATTTAAAAAAATATAAGGAGGTCTTTTGGATATATTAGAATTTTTAAAAGGGCTAAAATGGTCTACAATACTAAATATTTTGTTCACTTTAGTGTTTTTTGTCTTTGCGTTGAAATTTGTAAAAACCTTCATGCTGCATTTGTTTGAACGTTTCAAAAAGAGAGCAAAAGACATTGAAAGTGCTAAAAACTTTGATACACTGTGTATAATTTCAATTCATGCAATTAATTTCATACTTTTTATTTTTGTTGCTATAAACATTTTAAATCACCTAGGTGTGGACGTTCGTCCAATAATTACAGCAGCTGGAGTCTTAGGTGTTGCAGTTGGTTTTGGTTCAAAAAGATTTGTTGAAGATTTGTTATCTGGCCTTACTATACTTTTTGAAGGGCAAATTCGTGTGGGAGACGTGGTTGAAATTCAAAATGTCACAGGGACTGTTGAAAAAATCACGCTTTCAATTATTGTTTTAAGAAGTATTGATGGTGCTGCGCATTTTATAAGAAATGGCATGGTTGATATGGTTACAAATTATACAAGAGGATATTCATATTCTCTGGTAGAAATTCCTGTTGCGTACAAAGAAAACATCGCTCAAGTTATGGATGTAATCAAGCAAATCGGTGAAAATTTAAGAAATGAAGATGACTGTAAGGACAAGATTTTAGGTGAAATTGAGGTATTGGGTTTAGATAAATTTAACGATAGTTCAATTTCTATTCTTGCCAGATTTAAAACTCTCCCTCGCCATCAATGGGAAGTAAAAAGAATTTTTAATCTTAGAATAAAAGAAAAATTTGACGAACTGGGAATTGAAATTCCATTTAATCAACTGGTGGTTACTCAAAATCAAAATTAAAAAAAAGCAGGGTTTAAACCCTGCTTAAATTTTATAGTGACATAATGTAATTTGTCAGTGTTCTTACCATAACGCCTGTTGCGCCTTTGTTTAGCTCTTTATATGGTTTATCAATAAAAGCTGTGCCTGCTATATCAATATGAGCCCAGTTTTTGCTTTTCGTAAAGTTTTGCAAAAATCTTCCTGCTACACTTGCGCCTGCAAATCTTGAGCCTGTATTTCTCATATCTGCAATATCACTTTTTAGCATATCTTGCATATCATCGAATATTGGCAGTTCCCAGAGGGTTTCACCTGATTTTTTACCAATGTTTATAATGTTTTTAATCATCTCTGAGTTATTACCCATAATGCCTGTTATATTTTGGCCAAGAGCCACAATGCAAGCGCCTGTTAGAGTTGCAATGTCTATAACTTCATCTGCTTCAAGTTCATCAGCGTATGTTAGAACATCAGCTAGGGTCAATCTGCCCTCTGCATCAGTGTTATCAACTTCAATTGTTTTACCATTTTTAGCAGTCAAAACATCACCTTGTTTGTATGACTTTCCGCTTGGCATATTTTCGCACAATGCGCTAAGTGCGTGGACTTCAACATCCGGTTTGAGTGCTGCTATTGCCTGGATTACACCCAAAACTGTTGCGCAGCCAGACATATCAGTTTTCATTGTAAGCATAGAATTTGCGGGTTTAATATCTAAACCGCCCGAGTCAAAAGTTATGCCCTTGCCAATTAGAACAATTTTTTTCTTTGCTTTTTTAATTGGTTTGTATGCGAGGTGTATAAACTTTGGCTCTTGTTCGCTTCCTTGTCCCACTGCAAGAAATGCATTAAAATTCATCTCGCTCAATTGCTTTTTGTTATAAACTTCAAAAGTGAGACCAGATTCTGCGCTCAAGTTTTTTGCAATTTGCGAGATTGCTTCAGGTGTAGCAGTTTGCGCAGGTTCGTTTATTAAATCTTTTGTAAAATTCATAGCCGAACAAACTATTTTTGCGTTATTAATGCCAAGTTTTGCTAGTTTTTCCTCTTTTGTGTCATCTGTTGTTATTCTAATTTTTTTGATTTGTGCAGTAGTTTTTTTTGATTTGTATTTATCGTAATCATACATACTGATTAAAATACCCTCGGTCATTGCGCTAGCGCAAGCTTGTGCATCAAAGTTGCCACATTCAAGACCTAAAAGCTCCATTGAAACATTTTTAGTATTTAATGATTTGTCAAGCTGTTTTATAACTTTTGCGCATAATTCTCTTAATTTTGTGCAGTCAAAATCTTTTTTCTTGCCCAAGCCTACGAGCATAATTTTATCCGAGGGAATTCTTAACTGTGTTGGGATGCATACTGTATCTAAAAATTTTCCTTTAAATCCTTCTTTTTTAATTAAATCATTACTAATTAAGCCCTTTAGAGCTTTGTCAATTTTTTGTTGTTTGTAACTTAAAACTTTGTCATCTTCAAAAATTCCAAGCACAATAACGTTAGCTAGAGCGGTTGTCATCTCTTGATTTTTAACAGAAATATCCATCTTTAATCTCCTTTATGTACTCAAGTGCAATTTTTGATAGTATTGCGCTTTTTTCTTCTTTATTTTTTCTTATTTTTTTGTCAAATTCTACCTTTTTTATTATACCCCAGTTAGAGTTAACTGGCTGAAAAGATTTATGTCCTTCAAAAGTAATGTACTCTATAAGTGCGCCCAGCATACATTTTGAGCTTAACTCTATAAGGGGTTCTCCTTTTAAATATTTTAGCATGTTTATTGCTGCAAAAAGTCCTGTTGTAATGCTTTCACTGTAGCCTTCTACACCTGTTATTTGTCCTGCAAAAAAGAGGTTCTGTTTGTTTTTTGCCTGTAAACTTTTATTTAGAATTTTAGGGCTGTTAATAAAGGTATTGGCGTGCATTACTCCATATCTTACTATTTGTGCGTTTTCAAGCCCAGGGATTGAATTTAATAGTCGCTTTTGCTCTCCCCACTTTAAATTTGTTTGAAAACCTACCAGATTGTATAAATCAGCCTCTTTGTCATCTTGTCTTAGTTGTACAACAGCATAGAACTGATAGTTTTTATGTTCTTCTTTTCTTGTGCGTTTGTCAAAAAGCCCGACAGGCTTCATCGGTCCAAACCTTAATGTGTCTTTACCTCTTGAGGCAAGGACTTCAACAGGCATACAACCTTCAAAATATCTTGCTTCAAAGCTTTTTAGGGGAATTTTTTCTGCAGTTGTAAGTATATTATAAAAATTCTCATATTCTTCTTTTTCCATTGGGCAGTTTATAAAGTCTGCATCTCCTTTATCCCAACGGCTTGCATAAAATGCTCTATCAAAATTTATTGACTCTTTTTTGACAATTGGTGCTATTGCGTCAAAAAAATGAAAATTTTCTTCTCCTGTTAATTTCTTAATTTCATTGCATAGGGAATCAGATGTAAGAGGGCCTGTCGCAATTATTGTTGACATGTCAGGTAGCGATGTTATTTCTTCTCTAATTACAGTAATATTGGGGTGATTATTTATAAGTTGTGTTATTTTTGAACTAAACCCTTTTCTGTCAATGGATAAAGAATTGCCTGAAGGTACGCGATTTTTAAACGCTTCTTGCATAAGGGTTGAGCCTAAAAGTAGCGCTTCTTCTTTCAATAATCCAGACGCACTGCCTGTGCCTACTGAGCCCAAACTATTTGAGCATACAAATTCTGCAAAATCTTCGCTTGTGTGCGCGCCTGTTGTTTTTTTTGGGCGCATTTCATATAATTCTACCTTAATATCGTGATTTGCCAGATATAATGCCGCTTCTGAGCCTGCTAAACCTCCACCTGCAACAATTACCTTCAAAATTTTAACTCCTCAAAAGATGTTGTATCCCCATAGCTTAGCATGTGTACAAAAGCGTAAAGAGGTTTTGGGGAAAATGCTCTACTTCCGGCTTTTAGTAATGCTCTTAGCGCTTCTCTAAAATTTGAGATTTCCATATTTGTTGCAGAAGATGTCATATTATCAAAGTGATTGCATACTGCAATAATTTGAGCATATTCACTTATCATTGTTGATGAAATGCCATATGGCCAGCCTGTGCCATCCATTCTTTCATGATGTTGCAGGGCAACGCGCGCTATATTTTCATTTAATTTTAGCTCAGTTTTAATTAATCTATGACCTGCAAGAGGATGCCTTTTGTAAGCGATTTCTTCGTCTTTTGTCATCATTGATATGTTGCTTACCTCTCCAACAAGCTCTATTTTTCCTATATCATGCAATAGTGCGCTTAGTGCTATTTCCATGATTTGAACTTCGTTGTATTCCAATTTGTTTGCTAAAAATACACTAAAAATAGCTGTGTTTAGAGGGTGAATGTTTTTATGTTCGCCTAATAGCTTTAATTCTGAAAAAAATTGCACATTTTTTCTTATTAGCTGAGAATCTTTGATAATCTTGTCTCTAATTTCTAAAATCATTGATTTTGCGCGCATAACATCGTTTTGGTTGAACATGTTCATAGCGTTTACATAACCTGATTTTAATTCTATTTGAGATTGAAAATCTATTTTCGCTTTTTTGTTTAGTGGTCCGTATTTCTTAATTTCTTCTTGGTTTTGATAGTTGTCCTGCGTGTATTTTTTTGTTACTCTTGTAAAATTTTCTTTCTTTTCTTCTTCCTGCTTTTCTTCTTTTCTAAAGAGAACTTCATGATTTCTTACCAGCAAAATTTTGCCGGGTGTTAATATTTCGCCGGCTTCGAGTATTTTTGTCCCTTTCTCGTCATACAAATCATAAGGGAGTACTTTTTGTGAAATTATTTCTTCACTGGATACAACTATCATTACTAAATTATAACCCCGTTTTTTTTAAAATACACACGTTATTTGTATGATTATGGTAGAATTTTACTATGGACGCTTTAGTAAAATTTTCATTAGATGAACTTGAAAAATATGTAGAGAATATGGGCGAAAAAAAATTTCGCGCAAAGCAGCTCTTTTCGTGGATTTATTCTAAATCTGTCTCAAATTTTGATTTGATGAGCGATATTAATAAAGATTTTAGGGAAAAGCTAAAAAATTGTGCCGTGATTTTAGATACTAAAATTAAAAAGAAACAAGTTTCATCTGATGGTACAATCAAGTATTTGATAGAATTTAGTGATGGAAACTGTGCTGAGTGTGTACTTATGCGCTTCGACAATCGTTCAAATTTGAGTGCTTGTGTTAGTTCGCAAGTTGGCTGCTATATGGGCTGTGATTTTTGTGCGACAGCAAAAAGGGGGTTTGTAAGGAATCTTGAACCGTATGAAATTTTAAGCCAAATATTAACAATTCAACAGGATACTGGACTAAAGATTACAAATGTTGTTTTTATGGGGCAGGGCGAGCCTTTAAATAATTACGATAATGTTTGCGAAGCAATTGAGCGAATAAATAAGTATTTAAATATAGGAATAAGACGAATTACAATATCAACTTGTGGTATTGCGCCTAAAATTAAGCAACTGTGTGAAATGGAACTTGTTCCAACGCTTGCAATTTCACTACATTGTGCTGATAGCAACACAAGAAGGCAAATTATGCCTGTAGAAAATAAATATAATCTTGATGAGCTTAAAAAATCACTTATCTACTATTGTGATAAAACAGGCAAAAGAGTTACACTTGAATATGTTTTAATTGGTGGCTTGACTGATACAAAAGAAATGGCGCAAAAACTTTGCGATTATATTAATGATTTAAAATGTAATATAAATTTAATCCCTTATAATCCCATTGGGGTTGATAAATATAAAAAGCCAACAAAAAAAGATATTATGATTTTTAAATATTTGTTGGAATCTCAAGGTAAAAAAGTTACTGTAAGGCTTGAGCGTGGTGCTGATATAGACGCTGCTTGTGGTCAGTTGGCTGGAAAAATTTAAAATGCACCCAATTGTGGGTGCATTTAGTGCTTTTATGTGGGATGAGGTTGTTAACTTAAAAACGAAGAGTATTGTTGTTGTAGTTTTGAAATCATCTCATCCATATACTGAAATTTCTTTGTAAGTTGCGATTCGTAAGAGTCTAAGCTTTCATATGCTCTTGTGATTTTATCCTCTTGTGTTGAAATCATTCTTGAGATAGATTCGCTTTTTACGGCAAATAATCCACTTGTAGGATCAAGAGTGTTTTCAACTTTAGTTAGCATTTGGTCAAATATTCCGGTTTTATCACCAGTGTATCCGCCAGATATTAGATTTTTAACTGAGTTTGAATCTTTTGCCCAAGCTTTATCAAATGCTTCTTCATCAAAAACTAGCGTAGTTGCTGAATTTGAAACATCAAGACCGGCATCTCCGGTTGATATGCCTATTTGAGAAAGCATCCCAAAAGCGCCGTTGTCGCTTACTATTGAACTTACCATATTTCTTAATTCATTTTGAATGCTTCTCATATTGATATCCATTTCAAGATATCCGTCTTTTGCTGTTGCAGTGTCAATTTGTTCTGTTATTTTATTGTATGCATCAACAAATTCTTTAAGCGCACTTTTTACATCTGTTAAGTCGCTCTTTGCATTGAGTGTCACTTCTGTTGTGTTATCTTCGTCGCTACCATCTGTTACCTTAAGTGCGTTAATTGTAAGACCGTTTATACCCGTAGATTCACTTGTTACAGTATTTGAAGATGAAACTATTTTGTTACCGTTTACTGTAAGAATAGCATTTTGTCCAAGAGTTTGAGAGCCATCTGCAAGGGCGCCATCTTTTGTTAGACCAAAAACATCAAAGAAATTTGTACCTTCTGCTTCTAGGCTTATGTTAAATTCGCCACTTTCTTTTGAAGTTAATACAAGTTTGTTTGTAAGTGTGTCATATTTAGCGCTTACCTTTGCATCTTCTGTCGTGTTTATTTTGTTTATTAAATCTTGAAGCGAGGTTTTTTCGTTTATTTCAAAATCAACGCCGTTAATTTTTATTGTTCCCGATGTAATTGGCTCGGACAATCCACTTTCTTCGCTTGACATTGCTTTGTTTGTAAGGATGGAAGTTTGAACATAAGCGCTTTTGACGCTTGTGCCCGTTGAATCTGTTAGCTTCATTATACTTGCAAAGTTCGAAGTATCTGAAAAGCTTCCAACTGAAATTTTTTCGCCACCTGTTGATGATATTTCAAACGTACCATCGTCATTAATTTTTGCTTCAACTTTTCCACCAGCTGCATCGTTGATTTTGTTTGCGATGTCGCCCATGGTGTCTTTTGTTCTGTCTATTTCTATTTCGTATCTTTTGTTATCAACATAGAATGAAAAAGTTCCGCCTTTTGACTGGTTATTGCCGACTTGCGAGTATAGTGTATCTTCAGCTATTAATTTTCCAGGGTTTGTAGTACTTTGTGCAACAGTGTTTGTCGCAAGCTGTTCAACGGATACTTTTATATTTCCTGTTGCAAGTCCGCTTGTACTTGTTGCGCTGACGTATTTATCCGCACTTGAGGTAATGTTTGTCTTGCCCCAAATGTCATTATCTGTACCAGTTATGACGCTTGTAAAATTTTTCAGTGCGCTTTGCAGGTTTGTAAAAGATGTTTTTATGGTACTTAGCGCGCTATTTTGGTTTTCAAGAGCGGTTTTTTTTGTTTCAAGAGGAGTAACAGTGCTTGCTTGCTTCGCTGCAACAAGTTGTTCAATCCAAGATGAATAATCTAAACCGGAGCCTAACCCGCTAAATTGTATACTCATAATAGTGATTCCTTATCAGTAAAAAATTTTTAATAAATCCTTTTATATATTTTAGTATATTCCACGTTTTGCAAATATTAATCGTATAAAAATTGTAAATGTAATTATTTGTTACATTTTGAGCAGATACAAAAGGGTTCCGCATGTATCATTATATCACAATTTTTTAATTTCTCTTTTATTTTTGTTTCAATTTTGTCACAGATGTTATGAGCTTCTATAAGAGTCATACCTGAAGGCAGCAGTATTGTCATTTGAATTAATCTTTTTGAACCTGATTTTGATGTCCTTATTTGCTTTGTTCCAACAACTCCATGTGCTTCAAATTCTCTTATAACTTCATCTATGGTGTTTTTATCTTCATTGGGCAACGAGCCGTCCAAAAGGTTATTTGAGCTTTGTTTTGTAAGTTTTATGCCTGTTCTAAATATTATTGCTGCAACAAATATTGCAATAATAGGATCTAGTATGCTTAGCCCTGTTATTTTTACTGCAAACAACCCTGCAATAATACCTAAGGACGAATATATATCTGCCCTTAGGTGCTCAGCGTCTGTTTTAAGCGCTATTGAATCTGTTTTTATTGCGACTTTGTGCAAATAAGTGCTTACAGCCCAGTTTACAATAACTGATAAGAGCATTATAGAAATACCTATTGTTGTTTGTATTTCGTATTCTCCGCCTTTTACAATTATTTTTTCACACGCCACAAAAAGTATGTACAGTGCTGTTAGAATAATTAAAATCGCTTCAATGAAACCTGCTAAGTCTTCGTATTTACCATGTCCAAATGGGTGATCATCATCCGCCGGTTTTGAAGATTTTGAGACAGAAAAATAAGCAAGACAAGATGCGCTTAAATCTGCAAATGAATGCAGTGCTTCTGATAGTATGCTTATACTGCCAGACAATATGCCTGCTGCGACTTTAATTATAATGAGTATTAAGTTTGAAAAAATTGAGATTGCAGCTGATGTTTTCTTCTCTTTTACAATTGTTTGGTTTGTCATTATTCTTTTATGTCTATGGTTGATTGTACTTGAGGCATTTGTGCCATATATGCTCTTGTTATTTTTTTACTTTTTGAAACCTTTTGCAGTTCTTTTTTAAGGTCTTCACGTCTTTGTTGGAGCAGTTCAATGTTTACTCTTTCAAATTCTTCAATTTTTTTCCTGAATTCAAGCCTTTGTTTTTCTTCTGCTTCGTTTGTTTTTACTGTTTTTTCAAACCTTTTTATGCTTTTTAAAACTTCGCCCTTGTTTCTTAAAATGTCGTCAAGGTCTTCTATTTTTCCGTTTTCTATAATATCTTTTACACTTACGCACATTTTATAGGCCTTTTCGTATAAAAGTATAAGATGATTAAAATTATTATTCGTCATTGTCCTCGTCGTCATCTTCTTCATCGTCATATTTTTCATACTCATCTGTTTCAGAGATGTTTACCCTAGAACACAGTTGTGCTCTTTCTTTTTGGGCAATTGAAATTGCCTCTTCCCATGTTGCCTTTAGTTCTTTTAAGAATTTTAAAACTTCGTCAATAGGGGCGATTTCATGCTTCATATTTGCCTGAACCAGTCTTGTAATAAAATACTCGTAAAGGCTTATAAGGTTTTGTGCAAGTTCAGGATTTGGCTCTTTGTCGATTGTATTTATAAATTCTTCAATTATTTTTTGTGCACCCATAAGATTGTTGTGTGATTGCTCCCAGTTTTTTTCATTTAGCGCAATTTTTGCTTTGTTTAAAAATTGAATTGCGCCATCATAAAGCATTATTAAAATTTTTTCATTAGATGCTGTTTCTACTGTTGTTTTCTGGTATTGTTTGACATACTGGTTCATATGCTTATATCCTTTTGTTTACAAGTATTCCTGCCGGATTTTTAAGATTATCTACAAAGACTGAAAGTTTGTTAGGTGTAATTTCTTGTACTACAACACCTTGCTGTTTATTGTATATTACTAGAGAATTTCTATTTTCATCTGGTTTAATTTCATACAAATCTTTATTTGTAAGGTCTATTTTTTCATATTCGGCAATTTCTGTTTCTTCTTGAGGAGTTTCATCTTCCTTGGAGGAAGAACTGTCACCGCCAAAAAACGATGTATTTTCTTTATCATCGGTATCAATGGCACTTTTTTTGTCCAGCGAGTTTACACTCCTTGAACCTTCTCCAAGTCTTGCCTTAAAGTCAGAGTTTATGGCATTTTCTTTTGATGTGTTTTCGGGAGTTATTCTGAGTTGATTTACTGATATTCCGTCAAGTCCCATTTTTTGCCTTTTGTATTATAGATATATTTTATATTATCTCATATTATTTCAATAAATTAAATGGTGTATTTTAATTATTTTTATTATAAACTATAATCATTAGGGAAGTTAGTGGGGTAAGCTGTGGAAATTCAAAAAAATTCAGAACTTTTTTTAAACAATATTTATGCACTACCTTTGTGGGTAAGACAGGTTGTTTACCTCAAAACAGAGCAAAGGCTTTCTGAAGAGCTGGACGATTTTTTAGAATTACTAAGCCCAAAAGAGCCATTGCAATTTTTAGTTCCAGAGCTAACTTTTAAAGGCAAGCGTGAACTTGAGGAAAGAGCTCATAATTTTAGTGAGCAGTTCTATGTATTTTTAGAAAATTGTAAAGATGGTTTTGATATTTTTGAAATTACCTTAAGGAATTTTTGGACACTTTCAGAAACTGCTGGTATTTTTGTGCGTGCAGTTGAAAAAGAGTATATTGAAATTCCAAGTTGTGAGAGCAATTATGTAATAATTCAATTTCTTGCTAATAAAATTAGGACAGGCGAACTTTTAAAAAGACTTGGCAAAATTGATGTTATTCAGCTAGAAAATGCTATTCGTGAACAGAAAAGAAAAGCTGAAGCTGGAAAAAATATGCGTATAGCTGATGTGATGATAGAGTTGGGCTATATTACAGAAAAAGATGTTAAAATTATCTTGCTTTTTAAAGATGAGTCCAAAAAACGCTTTATTATGAGCTTAGGACTTGCTTCTTTGAAAATGGATAATCCTGCTACAGTTTCGCAGGTTTATCAGAATATGCAAAAAGAATTAAAGCGCCTAGAGCAAGAAAATAGAATTCTCAAGGCGAGATTGAAAAAGCTTTTAAATATTCAATAAATTATGATTAATATTAACCCTGCAAAACTTCTTTATTCGAAACGAGGCAATGTTATTGATGAAGAATATTTTGGCTTTATTTTTTTGTATGACAATTTTTCTTTATTAAAAAAAATAGGTCAGGATAACGGTGCAAAATTTTATTTGCGTTCACTTTCAAAACCTGTGCAAGCAAGTATAATGCAAGACTTTAATGTTGTTGAGAAATTGGGCTTAACACAAGAAGAAATTGCAATATGTTGTGCCTCTCACAGCGGTACAAATATTCATATTTCTTTGGTGCGCTCAATTTTAGCAAAAGCTGGACTTGATGAAAGTTTTTTGTTGTGCCCTTGCGCAACTCCTCTTGATATAAAGGATTTTGACGGTATAAAAAAACCCATATATCACAATTGCAGTGCAAAACATACGCTAATGCTGGCTATATCGAAATTAAATTCTTGGGATTTAAAAAAATATACTGATGTAGACCATCCTTTGCAGAAATTGATTTACAAAAGGCATATTGAATTGAGCGGTGCATCAAAGGCGGGAATTTCGTACGATGGTTGCTCAACACCTGTTTTTGCCTTAAGTATGTCTGAAATTGCGCAAATGTTTTTTAATTTATTTAAAAAATGCGATTTTATTACCAATGCAATGTTAAATAACCCATATATTTTAGGTGGGAATGACAGACTTGATACTGAAATAATTGAATTAGGTGAAAAAAATCTTGTAGCAAAGGTTGGAGCAGGCGGATTTTTGCTTGTTTATAATATCAAAGAGGATAAAATTTTAATTATTAAAATGTCTCAAAATAATAATTTGCCAAGGAGAATTGTTGCGCTTAATGTTCTTTATGAAATGGGTTGGATAAAGGAAAATCCAGCGCCAGAGCACTTTTGTAACGATGTAGGCAAAATGGTTGGTGACTATGTTTGTAATTTTTCTTTTTTGTAACATAGTATAGAATTTTTTTTCTATGCGCGTTAAAATCACTCTATGCAGATGGAAAATTTTAAAACATTAAATAAGGATAATTTAAGGCAAAAAGTTAGAAAAAACCAGAAAAAAAAGACTACAAGGGTGCGTTTTTATCACTCTTTTTTAACTATTGTTTTGATATTGTGCGTCTTCCAGATTAGCTATAGCGCACTTTTAAACATATCAAAGATAGTTGTTTATCATGGCAAGATTATAAAATCCCGCGAATTGTTGTCTGAAGCACAAAAGAGGAATAAAACCCTTAAAAAAGAAGTTGAAAACTTTAATTCAATGGAAAAAGTTGAGTCTATTGCAAGAAATAACTTAAAAATGGCTGCAAAAAATGAGGTTTTGGTTATAATTAACGAGCCTGAGCAAGTTAAGCGCAAACCAAAAACCCTCAAAGAAAAAATCGTTTTTTACTTTGAGCAGAATGTGGCAAGCAAATTTAATATGAACGAAAATAACCCGTTTCCGAATTAATTATTTAATTAACATAATATTTGGTGTAAAGCCTAGTTGCGAATTTAAGGAATTTATTGCAGCACTTGCAAGCCTGCGACGTTTTTTTGCCCCTTTTAACATAAGTTCAACACACTCAAGAGAATTACTCATTGGTTTTTGCACTTTTTTAAGCATAAAATAATCGTCCTTATCCTATGCTTAAAATATCGACAAAAAGGCTATTTTTCTTTAGTTTTTGTTACAAAGTTTTACAATTAAAATTTAATTTCGCCATTATTGTAAGCTTCCATTAAATCTGTATATCCGCCGATTCTTTTGCCATCAATTATTATTTGTGGAACTGTAACGTCGCCTTTTATATTGTACATTTCGCCAAGTTTTTTGCGCCAAGTGTCTTCATTGTCATCAATTCTTGTGCGCTTGTAATTTACTTTGTGTTCGTCTAAAAAAGCAATTGCTTTCTTGCAAAATGGGCAATAATCAACAGTGTAAATTTCTACATTCATTTTTCTATCCTTTTTAAAACTTTCTCTACGCTCTCTTTTTCATCTTCAGCTATATCAAGTTTTAAATAGTCATTGAAATATTCAATTGCGCTTTCAATGTCATTTCTTGCCATAAAAAGCATGCCTAATTTTTTGTAGGCAAAGGGAAATTTCTCATTGATTGTAATTGCTTTTAAATATGCGCCAATTGCTTTATCTAATTGGTCGTTGCACTCGTAAGCTTCACCTAAGTTGTAGTATATTATTGCACTCTGGTGATGTTTTATAAGTTCCTCATAATTTGCAACCGCACTTGAATAATCACCGAGTTCAAATTGCAGTCTTGCGTATTCATAAAAAAGCTCCCAATTATCAGGTTCTTTTTCTTGCGCAACCTCTAGTGCTTCAAAAGCATCGTCATATCTGCAATCGTTTATAAGTTCTCTTATGTAATCTATTCTTGAAAGTTCGTTTTTCATATGGTTTAATTATATAGCAAATACAAAAAATAAGGAAATAGTATGTCAGGACATTCTAAGTGGGCAAATATTAAACACAAAAAGGCTAAAACAGACGCTGCAAAAGGCGTGAGTTTTGCCAAATTTTCAAGAGAAATAATTATTGCAGCTAAAATTGGCGGTGCGGATATAAATGGCAACTTTAGGCTAAGAACTGCTGTCGAAAAGGCTAAGGCAGGCGGTTTGCCTAATGATACAATTAAAAGAGCAATCGAAAAAGGCGCAGGCGGCGGTAGTAATGAAAATTATGAAGAAATTACTTACGAAGGCTACGGCGCAGGCGGAGTTGCAGTGTTTATTGAAGCTGCAACAGATAACCGCAACAGAACTGCAGGAGATGTTCGAAGCTACTTTACAAAATTTGGCGGTAATTTAGGTGAAACAGGCTGTGTAGGTTGGATATTTGAGCCTGTGGGTGAAATTATAATAGAAATTCCAAAAGCCCCTGATAAGAAATCAAAAGAAGAAGTTAAAATGTTTACATTTGACGAGCTTTTTGAGGACTGTATGGAATTTGATCCAAAAGATGTTGTTGAAGAAGATGGTGAGTATAAAATTACAACAACCGTTGAAGGCTTCCAGTCAACCGTTGAGGGATTAGAGAAATTAGGTTATAAGCTAAAAAGTTCTGATTTAACAAGAATCCCTTCAAATTCTTGTGAGGTAACAGACCCTGCAATAGTTAGAAAAGTTATGCTTTTGCTTGAAAAATTGGAAGAACATGACGATGTTCAAAATGTTTATTCTAATTTTGAAGCGGATGAGGATTTGATTAATCAAGTGGCGCAAAATCTCTGATTCTGCTTTTATAATTTTCAACTTTACAAAGACCTTTTTGGCAATTTGAAATTTTAATTGCACCAAGGTCTTTTGTAGTATAAATCTTGCTTTTGCTGGCTTTTAGAAATTCAAGTGTTTCAGGGGATGGGTGACCGTAAATATTGTAACCTGTTGAAATTATTGTATAGCGTGGATTTAGCCTGTTTAGCATTTCTTTGTTTACAACATCTTTTGCACCATGGTGTCCTATTTTAAAAATATCAATACTGCCAAGGTTGTTTTTGTATTTTTCATACCCTAAAACTCCGGAATCACCCATAAATAAAGCGCTTGCATTATTTGAGTTCACAAGCGTGATAATAGAATTTTCGTTATCAATTTTATCAGTTTTGCCTGAAAGATTTGCACTGAATGTTTTTATACTGAAATCGTTTTCTTTGTATATAATCTCATTATTCTTTGCGACAAAATATTTAATCTGCTTGTCTTTTAAAATATTTATAATTTCTATCCCCTTACTTTCATGTGGATTTGAATTTTGTATATAAACCTTGTTAACTTTTAAATCATTTAAAATATCTTTTGCACCACCGCAATGATCAGCATCAAAGTGAGTAATAATAAGCAATTCAAGCTCTCTAATATTTTTATCTTTAAAATACTCCTCCATTATTGTTTTAGCATTTGAAACCCCTCTATATGGTGCCATTGCAGTATCTATCATTACATATTTACCCTTTGGGGTTTTAAGTATTGCACTGTCTGCGTTTCCAACATCAAAAACAATTATCTCAAAGTCTTTTGAGGGAATTTTTGTAAACGTTGCAAGAAATATAAAAATTACTGTAAAAGAGAGCAGGAGTAATTTTTTATTTTTAAAATTCTCTTTTACATTTTCTACAATAAGTACTAAAATGCACCAAAACAGAATTATTTGAAAGCAGCTTGGAGAGGGCATTGTAAGAATTGAATATTTAAGAGATGAAAAGAACTGCGAAATTTTTACAAGCAAAATAAGAAACGGATTAATTATAAAATCAAAAACAGGAATTATCTTATCCCCAATAAATGGTAGTGCGCTAAAAATTGAACTTATAAAGCCTAAAAAGCTTACAAGACCTATAAAAGGTACGACACAAAGATTAGCAAGCAAGCTCCAAGGAGTAAAAGTATTAAAATAATACATTTGTAATGGCGCAACATAAAACTGTGCGCAAAGTGGTACTAACACTACTGCCAGTAAAAATTTTGGCGAAAAGCTCATAAGAATTATTTTAATAAATTTTGGATAATCCTTTATTTTTGCAATATATTCTTTGTTTTTGGCGTTTAATTTTTCACAAATCGGCTCAATAGTTACAATAAGACCTATTGTTACAATAAAAGAAAGCTGAAAACCTACATCGCAAAACATTTTTGGGTCAAATAGCAGCATTACAAGACCGACAAAGAAAATAAGCGCAACAGGTTTTGCTTCTCTATCTATTAACTTGCCCAAAAGTACAAATAGTAGCATAATCGCTGCTCTTAAAACAGGCGGTGGAAAACCTGTTGTAAAGGTGTATAAAATTATAAAAAACACTCCGCCCCAAATTGAAATAACATAAGGCAATTTAAAAATATTTTGAGCTAAAAACCACCAAATACCAAAAATTAACGCAACATTTAAACCACTAGCTGCAAGTAAGTGTAAAAGACCTGAATTTATAAAGCTTTGTTTTATTTCGTCAGGCGGGTTAATTGCTTCATTGCCAAAGACTATACCACCTAAAATCTCTAACTGCGGGCTTTTTACATATTTTGCATGTTTTTGGGTAATTTCTTTTCTTATGGTATCAGTTTTTTGAACTAAAAACAGATAAAATTCATCTAAATTGCTAAAACTATCTGCTTTCTTTATTATTTTAAAATTTTCACCTTCGGAATATAAAATTGAAAAAGTATCTTTATATTTTAAATATTTTGCATAATCAAACTGCGAGGGATTTGTGGCACTTTTTGGCGGTCGAATGTTGCCTGTTATAATTATTGTGTCGCCAACTTGAATTTTGTTGAAATGCTTTCCAAAATCGTTAATTACAACGAGTGTTCTTGTGTCTTTTAAATTGTAATTCTTTTCTTTGAATAAAATATTTTCTACATCAAAATAAAATTTTGCGCGCGTCCCCTCTTTTGAAATTTGTAAAATTGAGCGCACTTTGCCTTGAGCTTGTATATTATTTAAGCGTTCATTAAAAAGTGAATCGTAGTCTTTTATTTGGAAACCGGCGTTATAAAAGCCTAAGCAAAATGCAAGAAAAATTAATATAGAATATTTTGGTTTGATTAAATTTAAAAATATTGCCACAATAGTACAAATAGTTGCAATGGCAGCAAAAAGCTGTACACACTCAAAAATTTGTGCGCAAATACCAAAAACATAAAATAATGAAATTAAAACAATTAAAATGGTTTTAAGATTCATTTTCCTAAAACCATTTTAATTATAATTCAAATTTTAAACAAATTAATTAATTATTGTAACACCAATTCCACCTTGTGTTGATTTTAAATCTTT
Organism: Candidatus Gastranaerophilales bacterium; assembly: GCA_944324385.1. Lineage (GTDB taxonomy): Bacteria > Cyanobacteriota > Vampirovibrionia > Gastranaerophilales > Gastranaerophilaceae > Galligastranaerophilus. The sequence continues at coordinate 33,095 of CALUWD010000004.1, forward strand.
GTAATATTGACCGTCGGTGTAGTACATTTCATCGCCGCTGTTGTCTTTGAATATGTCGCGATAATATGTGTTGTTGCTCTGTTGTGGCGCAGGGTAGTAAAAATTTTGCCCTTGGTTTTGATATGGTTGATAAGCGCCGTTGTACATATTATTTGCACTGTACGGTTGATACGAGGGGAAAGAATTAACGCTTGGCGAAAATCCTGTCATGCCACCTGATGAAAACATGTTAAAGGCATTTTTTATAGCATTTTTAAAACCGTTTTGTGGTTGATAAGGGTCATTTTGAAAGTTTTGATAAGGCATTTGTGCCAGCTGTCTTGATTGGTCTTCAAGGCTTGAACTTGCGACTTTAAGCGTTTCAATTCTTGAAGTTAAATTTCCGCTTTGATTTGCACCTAAAATAGACCTTTCAAGTCTTTGTATGCGGCTTTGCGTATCTTCATTGTTATAGGTTTTGTTAAATATTTTCTTTTCTAATGAGGCAAGCGTGTTTTTATCTTTTCTGCTTATACTTTTTTCATCAAGCGTGTTTTCTATAGCTTCGACTCTTTGAGCTAGCGATAAATTGGAATAGTCCTTTTTATAAAGTTTGCTCTCAAGTCTGTTTAACCTTATTTCAATTGGTTCATCTTCAAATGTCCTATTAAAGGCTAATTTTTCTATTTCGCTAATTTTAGGGTAGCTTGCGCTGTTTGGTACAAATTCTGTCCCGTCAGGGTTTCTGTACTTGACCTCTGGCAAGTTGTCAATTACAATTTCGCAATATGCGCTTTGAATTGATAGTAAAATAGTTAAACATAAAATTAATTTTTTCATAATCTGAGCATAGGACTTAAAATATTTTTTTCATCACCCTATTGGGCATTACCTATCTCAAATATTGTTCTCTCTATTTCATTTAATAGTGCTGCAGATTGTTCTTTTATATTTTTTGGCGCGTAGACACTGTCTTGAATGGGCATGTAGCGCGAGTAAAAGTTTGCGTCAAATTTTAAATTGCCCAATACTTTTGCACTGTAGTTTACATGCCTTACAGCGTAATAGCTGTTGGTTTGAGCGTATGCGCTATATTGATATTTTTTTTCAAGATTTGTTGTTTGTAAATCCAATACATTAACATTTGCGTTAAAAAACTGAATTGAGGCGTCATTTTTTATGCACTCTCTCAATTTTTCAAGAGTTTCTTTTATTTTCATTAAATCATTTACATAGTCTGAATTTTTATCTTTTTTTATAATTACATCTAAAAACAGTGGGTCATTCAAGGGAGCATCAAGTAAAAGCCCGTTTTTTAGGTCTTTTTCACTGTATTGTTTTTGAGGTATAGTCTGAGTCGCCTCTTTTTTGTGCTCAAAATCTTTGTTTATATCTGGAATTGTGCCGTAATAACCTTTGCCCTCAAGATTTACATCCGGTTTTTTATCTCTTTTAAAAAAGTTTGTTATTTTACTTATAATGCTTTCTTTTTTTGGTTGATTATAAGTGCCATTGGGGTTAATTATGGTGTCGTCATTCGCACAAAAAGCTTGCGAATTAAAAAATGCAAAAAATATAAAAATGACCAAAAAAATCTTTTTCATATATTAGATTATACTTTTTTATTAAAAAAAGACAAAATCAGAAATGTTTTTTATTATATTTGTTCTGCACGTTTGTAATATCTGTTTTTAAATACTCCTCAATTGCATCAGCTGCCAAAGTAGTTACTTTATCAAGTTTTTCTTTTTCATCTTCTCTAAAATTAGCAAGTACAAAATTCTCAACAGGCATGTTTTCAATCAAAGGTCCAATTCCAACCTTTAGCCTGTCAAAATCAGATGAGCCAACTAAATTTATTATTGATTTTAGTCCGTTATGACCGCCATCAGAACCGTTTTTTCGAAATCTTAATGTACCAAGTTCAAGCGTAAAATCGTCACAAATCACAATAAAATCTCGAACAGTTAGTTTGTAAAAATTCATAAGTTCAACAACTGCACGCCCTGATAAATTCATATAAGTTTTTGGCAAAAGATATAAAACATCACCTTTTTTGCCAAAAAAAGATTGAAATTTTTCGCTTAATGTTACACTGTTTTTCTCAAGCAATTTATCAACCACCATAAAGCCAATGTTGTGGCGAGTTTTAAGGTATTTAACCTCCGGATTTCCTAAACCAATAATGGCTTTCATTTTTTACCTTTCTTTATATTTATCCTTTTGTGTACTCTTTTTGCTAATTAAAAAAAAGAGCTTTAGGGTTATCTGTAAAATATCATATTAGACGGAGTTGAATTATGTCAATGAAAAATAAACCTATAGTAAATGAAAAAAGTTCACAAAAAGTAGCAAAATTCCTTGAAAAAAACAATCTACATAAAAAGGATTTTGCTCAAATGATTGGTGTTACCTTATCTTATGTGTACAATTTAATTGATGAGACAATTCCGTTTTCATCGCGCGGGACTACACTTGAGAGAATTGCAACAGTTATGGACATAAGGCCTGAGGAATTTATTGAGTATCAAATTCCTCAAGATCCGCCTGTTTACAATGAAAATCTTGAGTTTTTAAAAGATGCAATCAAACATAACAATCTATCAACTGTTGATTTTCTAAAAATGTTCGAGCGAAAAAAACGACTTCACCTTGTTGATATTTTAAGGGGTGCAAAGCCTTTGCATATTGATTTTTCTGAATTGAAAAGTATATCCGATGCGCTTAATTTGCCTGATGAAGAACTTTATGAATTGTGGCGCAGAAGAATGATTGAGTTTTTAAAAGAAGGCGGTTTTAATATTGAAAAAAATAAGAAATTGATTGATTCGATGTTTGAAGGTGCAAAAAAGTATTTAAAAAATGAACAATAGCATTGTAAACTTTTCTTAATGTTGTAATTGTTACAATCTTGACTTCTTGAATACTTTTCCAATAACATGCAATTGTAAAAGAATAAGAGGTCATATGAAAAGTTCAACCTTACATAGAGCAGGACTATCAAGAGAGAATATGTCCGCGCTGGAAAGTTCAAGAACGTTTGATTTGGATAGAAGTGAGTATTTGCGTTATACAAAACCAATTGCAAAAACTTCTGAACTCGATGTACTTTGGAGAAATGTTGGAAAAACAAGTATTGACACAAGAACAACAAAACAAAAAGCCCCTGGGGTTTACCTTTTAATAGGTTTTATTTGTGGATGTTTGTTTATGGGTCTTATTTCGCTAATTGCTGGAATTTCTAATTTTATTGGCTCTCAAAAAACCCAAGAAATTATTGTTCAACAAACTCCTAAGGCTAATGTTGCAGTAATTGGTGCTGATAGTCAAACAAGCGGTACAGTTGCTTCTGTCCCAAGTGAAGAAAAATATGAAATTAAAAGCGGTGATACTTTAGATAAAATTGCATACAGATTTTATGGAAAATACGATGTTGAGAAAATTGAAGCAATTCAAAAAATTAACAACATTACAAACCCATCTGCATTGCAAATAGGGCAAGTAATTATTATCCCTGTTGACTCTCAAAGATAAATAAGGTTAAATTTATGTAACAAAATTGGCTCAGATGTTTGTCATCGAGCCTTTTTTGTGTAATTATAGACAAGGTCTTTTTAAAAGTAGAGAGTAGTTTGAATGTATAGTCGATTATTTTTGTTATTAACAACATTATTTTTTCTTCCCCAGCGTGTATACGCAATTGGGGTAAATGAATGCGTAGATAAATATTTTGCACCATTTTCGGATGCTTTTTCAAATTTAATTTTTACTTCCGTTAAAATTGCTGGAACAAGCGTTCCTATAATAATTTTGTTCTTGATATTATCAAGCATATTTTTTACATTTTATTTAAGATTTATAGGTATTTGGGGGTTTAAACACTCTCTAAAACAACTTTTTGGCAAATACCACAAAGAACATGATAACGATAGAGATGGCGAAGTAAGCTCTATGGGGGCTTTTGCAACTGCGCTTTCAGGCACTGTGGGGCTTGGTAATATTGCAGGTGTTGCAATAGCTATTTCAATAGGCGGCCCTGGGGCTATGTTTTGGATGGTCTTTGGTGCTATATGTGGTATGGCATCAAAATTTTTAGAATGTACACTGGCAGTAAAATATAGAAGATTTAACGCCGATGGCTCTGTTTCTGGCGGACCAATGTTTTATATTGCCCATGGGTTAACCAGAAAAGGTTTAAGATGGCTGGGTCAGCCTTTAGCACTTATATTTGCGCTGATGTGCGTGCCTGGAGCGCTTGGTGGCGGTAATATGTTGCAAATAAATCAAGCAACGCAGCAAATGATAAATATTACAGGTGGTGAAAATAGCTTTTTTGCTACTCATAGCTGGGTTTTTGGTTTGATAGTTGCAATTATTGTAGGGTTGATTATTGTCGGTGGTATTAAATCAATAGCAAATGTTACATCAAAAGTTGTGCCTATAATGTGCGGAATATATTTGCTAGCAGCAGTTGCAATTATTTTAATGAATTTTCAACAAATCCCACATGCAATTTTGACAATATTTAAAGAAGCATTTATGCCGCAATCCGTTGCAGGCGGTATTATAGGCACAATAATAATAGGTTTTCGCCGTTCTGTTCAGTCAAATGAAGCTGGTTCTGGCTCTGCTCCCATTGCCTATGCTGCAGTTAAGACAAATGAACCAATTTCTCAAGGTTTTGTTTCTTTAATGGAGCCGTTTTTAGATACAGTTATTATTTGTTCACTCACAGCTTTTGTAATTATTGTTACTGGTGAATATTTAAATTATCAGGAAGGTATTACAGGGGTGCAGCTAACTTCAGCTGCTTTTGCGGGCGCTTTTTCATTTTTCCCATATGTTCTTGCAATTGTAATTATTCTTTTTGCAATTTCAACAATTATAAGCTGGGCATATTACGGGCAAAAAGCTTGGAACTATATGTTTGGTGAAGGTTTTAAACGTACAAAAGTTTACCAAATAATGTTTTGTATCTTTATTGTAATTGGTTCATCTATGAATTTGCAAAGTGTAATTGATTTTACAGATTCAACAATGCTTGCAATGGCAGCACCTAACCTTATTGCAATTTTCATACTTTTGCCTGAAATTAAACAAGACTTAATTGAATATTGTAAAAAATATAAAATGATAAATAAATTAAATGCTCCTTGGTTTAAAGATGAAAAAGCAGTATGAATTTTACAAAAAGAAGCTTGATGAACAAAAGAAAAATTTTAATTTTAGAAACTTGAAATCGCTTGAAATTTCTTCTAAGTACATTTTGCAGGACGGTAAAAAACTTTTAAATCTTTCATCAAATGACTATTTGGGTATAAGCACAAGAAAAGACATAAGGGATGAGTTTTTAAAAACTTATGATTTGCCCATAAGTGTACCATCAGCAAGGCTTTTGTGCGCAAATACAACCTCTTATGATAAACTTGAAAATTTTCTGAGTGATAAATTTTCAAAAGAAGCCTGTTTACTTTTTAACAGCGGGTATCACGCAAATGTTGGGATATATAGTGCATTAGCAAAAAAAGGCGACGTTGTTTTTTGCGATAAATTAAACCATGCAAGTATAATTGATGGAATTCACTTGGGTGGAGCAGATTTAATTCCATTTAAACATGCAAATTATGATGATTTAGAGAGCAAGCTTAACAGATACGCAAAAAAATATGAAAATATAATAATTTCATCAGAGGCGCTGTTTTCTATGGATGGTGATTTTTGTGATGTAAAAAAACTTGTCGAATTAAAAGAAAAATTTGAGGCAATTTTAATTATTGACGAGGCACACTCTTTTGGGGTTTATGGTGAGGGACTCGGGTATTGCGCTCAAGAAAAAATGCTTGATAAGATTGATTTAATAATGGCAACTTTTGGCAAGGCTGTTGGTTCTTATGGCGCTTTTTGCGTTGGGGATAAAATATTAATAGAATATTTAACTAATTTTGCACGTTCTTTTATTTTTTCTACAGTTTTTCCTCAAATAAGTGCTGAATTTGCTTATTTTGTGCTTAAAAATTATATTTTTTCTTCAAATGTTTTACAAGATAAGCTTTTAAATTTAAAAAATTATGTTCATAAAAACCTTTCAGAGCTTAACATTTTAGGTTCAAGCTATATTGTGCCAATAGTCTTGGGTGAGAATGAAAAAGCACTTAGTGCATCAAAATTGCTTTATGATAACGGTTTTTATTCTTTAGCAATAAGGTACCCTACAGTTGCCAAAAACTCTGCGCGCCTTAGGATTTCGCTTAATTCTTCTATTGAGCAGGCTGATTTAGATCCTCTTTTTGAGGTTCTCTCCCGCATAAAATAATATACAGGCAAGGTGTTACAATAAGTGTAATTGCAACCGAGCTCAAAAGTCCAAAAATAATTGCAACTGCAAGGGACGAGAACATTGGATCTCGACCTATCCAAAGCGGCAACATACCCCCTATTGTTGTAATTGCAGTTAAAATTATTGGAGTTATGCGACTTCTTGTTGCCTTTTGAATTTTTAAAATTAAATTTTTATTTTTGCTTGTTTTTCTCTCTTTTTCAATTGTATCAAGCAAGACAACTGCGTTGTTTGTTGCAATGCCTATAAGGCAGATGTATGCTAAAAATGTCATAAAACCAAATTCACTGTGTGTAATCAAAAGCCCTATATTTGCCCCGCTAAGTGCCATAAAGGCGCTTGATAGAATTATAAAAGGAATTTTGTACGAGTTAAAAAATCCAATTAAAAGCAAGAGAATTATACCAAAAGCTATTGGCAACTTTTGCGCAATTGATTTATTGCCTTTCTTTGAACTTTCAACGCTTCCGCCTGCTTCCCAGCCGTAGCCAAGCGGATAGTTTATGTTATTTAGATAAGGTTTCATTTTATCCATAACCTTTTGGGCAGTTGTTTTTTGATTATCTATATAGCCTTGCACAGTTACTGTTAAAAGCCTGTTGTGCCTAAATATTTTCGGGTATTCAAAAACAAGTGACAGGTGCGCAATTTCAGATAGTGGCATTGAATTTCCATATAGCGAAGAATAGATACTCATAGAGTCGATTTTATCGATATTGTTTCTTGATAGCGCATTTAAACGGTAAATAATAGGCACTGAGGTTGTATCACGCCAGTAGCTCGATACTTCAAGACCGCTGAGCCCGCTCTGTAAGGCTTTTGCTACACTTTCATTTGTTATACCATATCTTGAGGCACTTTGCTCATCAACATTTATTTTTATTTTTGGTGTTTTTGCTCCCCAGTCGTCTTTTACAAGAATTACACCTTCTATCTCTCTTAATTTTTTTTGAACATCTCGAACAATTTCAAAAAGCTTGTTTTCATCATTGCCTGAAATTCTTATTTCAACAGGAGCATCGTAAGGTGGGCCAAGCGGTACTTTTCTTGCTATAACATTAGCATCAGCAAAGGTTTTTGAGCAATAATCCTGTACATTTTTTACATCTTCGCCTACTTTTTTGTAGTTTTTTGTATTTACAAGAATCATTCCGTAATTACTTTTTATCGGCTCAGGGCTTGCACTTAATACGTATCTTGGGGCGGATGTTCCAATATAGCTTGAAAAGTTTTTGACATTTTTAAGTGTTTTAATGTAATCTTGAGCTTTTTCGACTGTTTTTTGCGTAACTTTTATATCTGTTCCCTCAGACAGATTAAATTCTACCTCAAACATTGCTCTATCCGAGTCGGGGAAAAATATTTTTGGTACAAATGAAAACAAGGTAAAGGATATTCCGACCAATATTATTGCTATAAAGACTGTTCTTTTTGGTGAATAAATAGCGTTTTTGACGTATTTTGAGAGATATTTTGAAACATTTATTTCCTTAAAAGAGCTATTTACACCCTTTTTGTAAAAATTTTCCATTAAATATGGCAAAAGTGTAATTGATAAAAACCACGATATTAAAAGGGTGGTTGCAACCACTTTAAAAAGACTTGATGTGTACTCGCTAACAGTAGAATTTGCAAGGTAAATGGGTAAAAATGCGCATGATGTGGTAAGTGTTGAGATTAAAAGCGGTGTTTGAAATTTTTCACAAATATTAATTGCAGACTGTTCTAAATTCTTTGTTTTGCGTTTAATTTCTTTTAAAATGCCCTCAGATATTACAATTGAATTATCAACAAGTATCCCCAACGATATAATTAATGCGCTTAGAGAGATTTTATCCAGTCCTATTTTTAAATTTCCCATTACAAAAAAAGTTCCTAAAATTGTAACAGGTATGATAAGACCAACTATTAAACCTGCTTTTACACCAAGTATTAAAAGGATTAGACCTATTACTATAATTACACTTTGAAAAAGGCTGCTTGTAAATTTATCTGTCAGATATTTTACATAATCAGGTTGAAATGCTGCTAATTCAACGTTTACGCCTATAGGTATATAGCTTTTTAATTCTTTTAACCTTTTTTTAACGTCTTTTCCGAATTTTAAAATATTGCCGTTTTCTTTCATTGAAAGAGCAATTATTTGAGCCTTTTGTCCGTTAAATTCCGTTATAACCTGTGGAGGGTTTAAATAGGTTTTTTCTACCGTCAAAATGTCCCCCAATTTCAGCGCATCTCCTTTTTTTGGCAGCGAAATGACAGTATTTTTAATGTTTTCAAGGTCTTTATAGTTATCCTGAGTTTGCAATAAAAGATACCTGTCACCTACAAGAATTTCTCCGCTTGGGGCGATTATATTTGCACTACTTAGTACTTTTTGCAGCTCGTCAGGGCTCAAGTTGTATTTTGCAAGTTTTGAATTGTCGTAATAAAGGTAAACAACTTCCTGTTGTGCGCCTATTATTTCTGCTTTTGCGGTGTCTTTTAGTTTAATTAATTCATCTTTTATGGTGTCTGTATAACTTTTTAGTTCAATGTATTCATAATCATTGCCAAATACAGCAATTACAATTCCAAAGACATCTCCAAATTCATCGTTCACCACAGGTGTCAAGCCTTTTGGCAGGGTCGAGATTGCATTATTTATTTTTCTTCTTAATTTATCCCAAATTGGCTGCAAATCTTTATATGTTTCAAATACATTCACATATACTATGCTTTTGCCTTCGTAAGAGCGGCTTTTTATTTCTTCAACTTCGCTCATTTGCTCAATGGCAACTTCAATTTTATCAGTTACATATTTATCAACTTGCTTTGCATTTGCGCCTTTGTACGCTGTTGTGACTACTGCTGTCCTTATTTTAAATCCGGGGTCTTCGTTCCTTGGTGTTGTAATGTAGTAGGAAATTCCGCCTAAAATTAAAATTATAACAAGGGTGATTAATAAAAATTTGTTTTTTAAAAAAAATCTTGTAAGGTGCATTAGTATTTTACCTTTTGTCCTTCCTGCACCTCGCCCACCCCTCTTGTTACAAGGTAATCACCGCTATTTAGTCCACCTGTAACGTTAATTTTATCGTTATTTAGTTCGCCTGTTGTAATGATTGTTTTTTTAATTTCCCCGATACCGTCTTTTCTGTTGATAATTGTATAGACTATGTCGTTGTTTCTTTCTTTTATTATTGAATTTATTGGGATGTAAATTTGCGTTTTGTCTTCAGGCTCAATTTCAAACACTGCGCTTGCGCTCATACCATCTTTTAGCATTGGACTTTGGTTAGTGATTTTTAATTTTACCCTGTAAGATAACCTTTCAAGGCTTGTTTCGCTCATTTCCTTTACATAGCCTTCGAAAATTTTATTTTTTATTGCGTCAACTCTTATTTTTGCCTTTTGTCCGCGTTTAATTTTATTAATGTAGTTTTGCGAAACAAAAATAAATGCTTCAACATCTGAGTTTCCCTGAAATTGCACAACTGTTGTTCCGGGGCTTAAATATTGCTGTTCTGATACTGCTTTTGAGAGTATGATTCCGTCTGTTGGGGCGTAAATTCTCTCATATCCAGAGCGATGGCTCATGTAGTTTAATTTTTCCTGAGCAATTTGAATTTGTGCGTTGGATGATTCCATTTTAGTTTTGGCATTGTCTAAATCATTGTCTGAAATTCCGCCTGCGGCGTGTAATTTTTGAATTCTTTCGTAATAGTTTTTTGCGTTTTGGTATTGAATTTTAGCGTCAGAAAGCGCGTATTTTGCCTCTTGTACTTGAATATTGTACAAAGGAGCGTCAAGCTCTGCTATTATTTGACCTTTTTTTACCTTTTGCCCCTCGTCTACAAGTATTTTTTTCAAAGTTCCTTCGATTTGAAAGCTTAAATCGGTTAGCGAGCTTGATTTTAAATATCCAAAAAATGTTTTATTTGTAATGTCTGTGCCACTTTGCACAATCGTGTATTCAACAGGTCTGATTGTCTCTTGCGATTTAATAGTGCAGCCTGAAAAGAGTAAAATCGATAAAATTGTTAAAAAGAATAATTTTTTCATTATTCAAATGATATTACAGTTTTTAATTAGCTTTTATTGCCCAGGGGGATATAATTAAGCGCGTGGGTGGGCGGAATCGTAAACTGATTTTAGTCTTGCGCTTGAAACGTGCGTATAAATTTGTGTGTTAGATATGCTGGCATGGCCCAAAAGCTCTTGCACTATTCTTAAATCAGCACCATTTTCAAGCAATCTTGTTGCAAAACTGTGGCGAAAAACGTGCGGTGTAATTTTTTTAGGCAGTTCAATTTTTTGTACAACCTCATTTAGTGCTTTTCTGATACTTTGGTTTTGCAGTCTAAAACCGTTGTAGTTAATAAAAAGAGGTGATGATGGAGTTTTTTTTGTTTTGCAAATTAAATCTGAAACATTTTCTATATAGTTTTTGAGATTTTCTTTTGTTTTGTCCGGAATTAGGACTATTCTTTCTTTTGAACCCTTGCCAAGCACTCTTATTTCGTTTTGTTCAAGGTTTAAATTTTCGTAATTAAGTCCTGAAAGTTCACTTATTCGCATTCCTGATGCCCATAAAAGTTCAAAAATTACTCTATTTCTATATCCTGCAGGTGTTTCAATTTTGACGTTTCTTAAAATATTCTCAACTTCTTCTTCACTCATAAAGTCGGGCAGGGATTTTGGTCTTTTGGGAGCGCAAATTGCATCAGATGGGTTATTTTCAATAATTTCTTCTTTGTATAAAAAATTGTAAAAAGCCCTGATGGAGGCAATTTTCCTTGCGACGGTTGTTTTTTTGTAGTTTATTTTTTGAATAAAATATAAATATTCGCTAAATTTTTTTGTGTCAATCTCATCTACATTTAAATTATCTGCCCAAATTAAAAATGTGTAAACGTCGCTTGTGTAAGCGCGAACAGTGTGTGAGGAAAAGTTCTTTTCACTCTTTAGGTATATTTTAAAATCTTCCAGATATCTTTCGGAATTATTGTTAACTCCCATAAAATCCCCAAAACATTTCTTTTTTAATTATACACGCATTTTTAAAAAAATAATATAAATTCTGTATTCAAAAATGTAAAGAATAATATTATTCTTATATATAATTATCCCCATTTTTGTTATATCATTTAAATGACTCCCAACCCAAAAAGGTATAAAATTGCAAAATAACTTTGATAGCCTTGATAATCTTGATATTCAAGTAAGAAAATCTTCTGTAGTACAGGAGAGAGCGGGGCTTGTCGCGGTTTACATGTATAAACAGTTTCTCGATTTTCAACAGTCTACTCAGTTGACACAGGAAATGTTTATAAAAATGATTGACACTATGCAGTCTGTTATTGAGTATTTAAAACAGTCATTTAAAATCAGAAATATACCGTCGCAAAATGTCTATTGCGAGGTGGATAATTCTCAAACTCTTGCCTATGTTAACATTTTGTGGCATAAAATAACTTTTACATCTCGTTTTAATATTTCGCCAAAAGCCTTGCCCCAAGAGGGGAGAGCGCCATTGTTTTGCGGCAGAATTTTTGCACTAAATGGCAATTATAACCTTATTATGAAGGGTGCTGAAGATTATGATTCGCAAATGAGAGCGCTTTTAGATAATGAAATAGCCTCTTTGTACGTGCCTGCGGAAAAAACTCAAAATTCCATAATGACAATAAGGCATAAAGATAATCAGGAGTTTTTAATAAGCCCTATTGACGCGCCAAGGGAGTTTTTATTAAAAGTAATTGAACTTGTTTGCGCTGGTGGTCAGTTCCATGAGCAAGGCGGAAAGAAAATATTTTAAAACCCCTGAATTTCTTCAGGGGTGTTTACTAGTTTTGTGCGGAGGACAGGAGTATAATTTTTTTCATAAAATCCTGAAAAAATGACATTTTCGGATTTTCTACATTTTGCACTAACTCTCTTAACTCGTTTTCTACTTCTGCACTTCTTGGATTGAGTTCGCATAAGTCAGGGTTGTACTCTCCATAATTTAAGTATTCATTCATTAAAGCTTCGCCTTTCTGCCACATACACTGTATCCTTGTTGTATTTAATGATTCGGCATGTTTTTGTCAAAACTTTAGTAATTGTATATTTATGTTAAAATTTATTTATGAGAATCGAGTGCAAAAATTTATCAGATACAAAAAAACTTGCCATAGCTTTTGTTAAAAACTTGCCTACTGATGGGTGTTTTGTATCTTTATATGGCGATATTGGCGCAGGAAAAACTGCTTTTGTAAGATATGTTTTAAAGGAATTGGGTGTAGGTGAAAAGGTTACAAGTCCTAGTTTTGTAATATTAAACGAGTATATGGGATATAAAATGCCTATATATCACTTTGATTTATATCGCCTTGAAAATGAAGGTATTAAAACGATAGAACAAGAACTTGCGGATTATTCAAAGCGGGGTGTTTTGACCTTTGTTGAGTGGGCTGATTTTTCTTGCGGCGCACTAAGTTATGATAGATTAAATATAAAAATACTCTATCCTGATGTGCTTGAATATAACGAAGAAGGTGATCCGAGAATTTTTGAATTTGAGCCAATGGGCGAGAGAAATGAACTTTTTGCAAGAAATATTATAAAAGATTTTGAGGCAAGCAAATGAATATCCTTTGTTTTGACACATCTTTAGATAAAACATATATTTTAATCAGCTGTGGGGATAAATTTTTATCCAAAGAAATAAAAAGTGATGAAAAAAACTACCATAGCGCTTATTTGATTCCTGCAATTAAAAAAATGTGCGCTGAGTTGAATATGCAGCTGCAAACGCTTGATGCGATTGTTACAAACTGCGGGCCTGGGAGTTTTACAGGGATTCGCGCAGGCTTAAGTGTTGCAAAAGTCATGGCTCTTGAACTTAATTTGCCTGTAGTTGGTTTAAATTCTTGCGAAATTCTAAAAAAAGCCTGTGGTGTGCATGATGCAGCTATTTTGCTAGATGCAAGACGCCTTATGTATTATTTTTATGATGGTGATGAAATAAAGCTTATTTTAAAAGATGAAGTTGAACAAAAAATCAAAAACTGCACAGTCGTTTGCGATTCTAACGTTTATAAAGACTTTTTAGATGTTCAAAATGCAAAGCTTATAAATTATGAGGAGCAAAATTTTGAGCTGGAAAAAGTTATGTATGAGTTGGGATTGCAAAAAATTAAATCTTCAAAAAATATTAAAGAAGATTTTTCGCACAATAAATTAAAGGCAAATTATATACAAACACCACCTGTTTTTTCAAAAGGTAATTAACCTATTATATCAAACGTTTCGCCTTGTTTTGAGTTATCCCTTTTAAAATCTTGTGCTTCGTTTAAAACACTTTGCGCTTGTCTTGCAACATTTAAATCTGCATCTGATAAATCAGACCCTGGGGCAAGGGCTGCTCTTCTAACTTGTTTTGCTTGTGAAATTGTTTCATCAGGGTTTGCCTTATTTAATGTCGGGATTTTAATGCTTACATGACCGCTTACGGGGATGCCTTGAGGGCTGTATTCAATGACAATCGGGCCGCCCAATGAGCCTGCAGCAGCCTTATGTGCTGCCTCATGGGAGTAAATTCTGCTGTAGTTATCTTTTTTAAGCTGTTCTAATTCCTGCTTTTGATTTCTTTGACCTAAAAAAGAATAGTTCCTAACATCAATCATTTTACGCTACCCTTCCAACTACTATAATTATAGCATATTTTTTAACATTTCAACAGGGTCATGGTAAAAATTCTTTTACTATCATACCGTTTGCACTTATTTCAATTGGCACTGGTGATGCTGAAATCAAGTTAACAGAGGCATTTGTGCAATCAAGTCCCCATAAGCCCAAAAAGATTTGTTTTTTGTCCTTGTCCCAAGCAAACGCTTCTATTGCAACAACTTGCGGATTTTCTTTGCTAAAGCCTAAGGGTTTAATGTCCCATCTGTAATTATCCAATGCCAGTCCTGTTTTTGCGTGGTATTTTTTAATTATTTCATTAACTTGAGCAAATTTTATTGCAAACCATTGATCCTGTTCGCCATCCATAAAATAAATCCAAATATAATTTCTAAAAATACCTTCTTTTGCTGAACCTACTTTTTCTTTTACAAGGAGCTTTGTGGAATCTGAAGAAAAATCTACAATCGTTAGGGTTGAGAAAAGATTTTCCCTGAATTCCTCTGTGCCTGTCGAAATTGCAGGAGTTCTTTGGGTGTTTAGTACGCTTGCGCTTAAGGCTCTATTCATTGAATTTAAGCTGCCTTTTAATTTTTGTACATATATATCACTTGAAATTTGGTTGCAAGTTGGGGAATAATAATATTCGCCATATGCCATATATTTCATGCGCCTGTCAAAAACCCCTTGACCCCTTATGTCAAGCTTGTTTTGTATTTCAGAAAAATTTACTTCTCTGTTGCCTGCGCTAATGTTGTATTTTACAAATTTTTTTGACGGCGGAGTTTTAGGCTTAAAATCTTTGTCCTGAGGTCTTTGATAGGATGGGATTTTCCTGTCTTCAAGGTTAATATTTTTTGCCTTTTCCTCCCATTCTTCCTTAGTTTGAACCATTTTTTCAGCTTCTTGTTTGCTTTTTTTAGAGAATGGATTGTGTAATTTAAAAGCATGGGCATTTTGGCAAATGCAAAGTAAAAGCAAAATAAGTGCTAAAAGCTTTTTCATCTTTGTACAAGACCTTCTTTAATGGCTGTTACTGCAGCTTTTGTTCTGTCTGTAAGGTAGAGTTTTTGCAAAATACTGTGTACGTGTGCTTTTGTGGTTGAAAGGGATACAACTAATCTTTGTGCAATTTCTTGATTTGAGAGCCCTTCAACAATTAAAGAGAGAACTTCAAGCTCTTTTTTTGTTAAACCATATTTGTTATTTGCTGTTTTTGTTTTGTCTTGTTGAGTTTCTTTTTGCTCGTTGATACCGGATAATACAATTCTTGCAATCTGTGGGTCGAGCCAGCCTGCTTTTTGACTAACTGCTTCAATAGCGTTAATTAAAGTTTGTTCATTTGAACCTTTCATAATGTAGCCATCAGCCCCTGCTTTTAGTGCCGCAAAGACATCTTCGTTGCTGTCGCGAGATGTAAACATTAAAACAGAGGAGTTAAGCCCTGCTTCTTTAATTCTTCTTGTTGCTTCAATGCCGTCAATTTTAGGTAAGCCAATATCCATTAAAATGACGTCAGGGTTAAGTTTAAGGGCAAGATTTACACCCTCTTGACCATCTTGAGCCTGTCCTAAAAGTTCAAATTGCGGAGTATTTTCAACAACAATTGCAATCCCCATCCTTGCAACCAAATGGTCTTCAACAATTAAAATTTTTATTTTGTCATTACTCATAATAAAACCTTATCCTCAAGTGCTGCATTTTTAAGGTTAAAGATGAATTTCGAGCCTTTGTCCACTTCGCTTTCGACCCAAATTGAACCATTGTGTGCTTCTACAATTCTTCTTGACAAATAAAGTCCAAGCCCTGTAGAGCAAGAGCGTTTTTTGCTTGTACCTTGTGAAAATCTTTTAAAAAGTTTCATCTGGTCTTCCTTGCTCAAGCCAACTCCGTTATCTTCAACGCTTATCTGTGCATCTTTGCCAATTTTTTGACTTTTAACTATAACTTTGGTGTTTTCGCCACCATGCTTTATTGCATTTCCTAAAAGGTTTGAAATCACCCTTCGTATCTCGTTTTTATCTGCATTTATCATTAATTCTTCATTTTCAAAATCAAAAATTATTTCTGTATTATTCTGTTTAAAAAGCACCTCAAGCTCTTTTGCACAATCTTTTATGAGCTTATTTACACAAAATCTTGTTTTGCATAAAAATATTTTACCTGCCTCATACCTGTAAACCTCAAGCAGAGCATTTGTAAGACCAAGCATGTCTTCATTGCTTTTTTTCATGGCAAATACCAGCTCTTTTTGTTTTTCGCTAATTTCACCAAGTGTTCCCTTGAGCATAAAATCCAGACCGCTTATTGCAGCAAGCAGTGGAGTTCTTAGGTCATGTGTAAGTGTTGCAATAAAATCATCACGCAATCGTTCGTTTTCTTTTTGATAAGATACATTTCTTATAACTGCAACAACAAAATCGTCTTTGTCGCTTTCGATTTTTGCAAGACTTATTTCTATTGGAATTTTTGTATTGTTTTTGTAATTTACAAGACAAAAATTCCTTAAAAATACAGGATTTTTTGTCTTAAAAGGATTTTCATGTCTTTGATTTTTTTCATTTATTATTAATTCAAAGAAATTTTTGTTTAAAAGATCTTTTTCGCCAGTCCCAAAAAGCTCGCAAGCTGCCTGATTTAGCGAGTTTATAACATAATCTTTTTTAAAAGTTACAATGCCATCTGCACAGTTTGTAAAAATTGCATTTAGTTTTTCTCTGCTTTCATAAAGTTCTTTTGATCTTTTCTGAACCAGTGCTTCAAGGTTTTTTGAATATTCTTCAAGCTCGTCATTTGCCTTTTTGAGCTGAATAATTTTTTCCTTTAATGCTCTTTTTAAATTTGTTCTTTCAATTGCATTTTTTATATTTAAAACTAAATCGTCATTGTTCCATGGTTTTTCAATGTATTTAAAAATCCCAACTTCATTAATTGCTTTTATTGCGTTTTCCTTGTCAGCATAACCTGTTAAAAGAATTTGAGTTGTGTCTTCTTGTAGGGGGAGTTTTTTTGCGCGGGATAAAAATTCAATACCTTCCATTTTTGGCATGATAAAGTCTGAAATTATAAGTTCACACTGGTTGATTTTTAAATATTCCAATGCCTCAAACGGGTCATTAAAGGACTCTGTATCCTTAAGCCCTTCAAGTTTTAGAAGGGTTTCAAGAGTTCTGGTGACCATAACTTCATCATCTACTAGTACAATTTTCCCACAAATTTCCATAATTACAGAATAAAATATTTGTTTAATTCAGACAAATATTTTACAAAAATATAAATTTCTCTTTTAAAGTAGCAAATTATATTTTTACATGTTTTGTAATAATAAAAGTGCGAGTTTGAAATTATAAAGTTTACTTTACAATTGCTTGATACACGCATATAGAGTGTGAAATAATTTAAGAGTAAAAATGGATTTGAAGGTTATAAATTCAAATATTACCAAACAAAAACAAAGCATTAACAAAAAAAATGCCTCTTATTTTCCACCTTTAAATTATAAAAATCAAGAAATTAATTTTACAGGGCTAGGTTCAACATTATCAACTGTAGGAAATAAGCTAACAAAAAGTTCTGTTCACTTTAGTGATTACAATATTAGAAAAGACCAGCTGAATAAGCTTTTTGGTGATGAGTTTTCCATAATGGAAAAAGAGTTCCAAGAGTTTTCTCAGGGTTTTTTGAAATTCGACAAAAAAATAATATTTGATAAAAATGGCGGGGTGACTTTTGTAGAGGATGGTATCCTGCCAAAATTTTTAAAAAGTGCAGCTTATCCTTTTAAAGACTTATGGCTTGATGTTGCAAGCTGGGCTTTAAGAGGTGCTTCAAGACTAGAAAAAGTCCCTGTCTTATCTGATGGTGCAAAAAATTTACTAAATTCAAATGTATTACAAAAAAGAGCTAATGCAAAAAACGCTGAAGAAATTTTTTGCATTATGCAAGGAGCTTTTTCAGACATTGCAAGCAATGAAAAAACTTTTAACAAACTTGCAAATAGTGCCATGCAGCACATAAGACCAAAGACAGCCCAAGCTTTATCTGGTGATTTTTCTGACACGCCTGAAACAGTTTTGCACAATATGCTACATGCTGCAAGTAGTGTCAAGGGTAACTACAAAACAGCTGACGAGAGAACTATTAATAGAATATGCACAGGGCTTGTAAGTGCTACAATGGCAGGAATTGATTTTTATAATATTTCAAGAATGCAAAATGATGATGACGCGCTTGCAAAAAAATCTCAAAAGAAAAGATTTAAACAGGAAAGCTCAAGGATTTTAATGAGCGCTGGCATGACATTTTTGACACTAGGGGCGCTGTCTAAGTATGCAAATTCGAATAAATATATTGCTTTATTTACAATTGCAGGTACAACTTTAATTTCTGAGATTTTATCAAGACTTATGAGTGGTATGCCTTTGCGCCCATTGAAGCCTGAAGAAGCCAAGGATTTTTCTTATCACAAACATAGCAAGAAAAACAAAAACGCTGACGTAAAAAATAATGAGCCAAGCCAATTAAAAACGGATAATCAAACTCAGATAATTAAAGACATTCCAGATGAATTTGGAAAATTTGTGATAAATAAAAAGCCTGACGAAAATCAAACCCAGACAAAATTTAAGGGTTCAAAAGAGTTAAAGAAAAATGATGATAATGGTACTCCTCTAAATGCTCAAAACCTGCTAAAGGCTTTTGGTGTGTTGCTGGCTGCAGGTCTTGGTGTTTGTTTTGCAAGAAGCAGAAATGAAAAATTTAACTCCCTGCTGAAAAATATAAGAGCAGGCATGGATAATGCCGTTGATTTATTAACTAAAAAAGATTACCTTGTGCCACTTGATAAAGCAAGGGACATGCTTAGTAATATTTCAAATAATTTTGGCTTAACTGATTTTTCAAGAAAATTATCGACCGAGCTTGAAAGTGATAAATATGCAAAAATTATTAAGCAGGTTGATGGTAAAAATGTTGAATATGTTAAATTGGGCAGAGTTGACAAGAAATTTGTAGCGCCAATTATTAAAGCCGTAACTTACCCGTTTGGTTTTGTTTGGGGTGTTATAAGATTCCCAACCAAAATTATGCGCGGACTGTTTGAAAAAGAAGCCTCAAAAGATTTATCTAAAATCAATTCTGAAGATTTAATGAGCCTTTATAAAATATACGACAAGGCTAAAAATAAACTTGATGCAGGCAAAATTACGCCTGATGAATTTAGTAAGCTGATTAAGCGAAAGACAATTATTGCTGCAGAAAACAAAACAGGTAAGTCTACTTATAAAAACTCTTCTTTAGCGGCAATTTCAAGACCTCTGGTTACTTTAATTGCAAGCTATTTCTTTGTAAATGACTATAGAAATGAGGTTTTAATAACATCTCATGGCGAAGATGTGGAAGGCGCAAATGCTGTTGCTAAAGAGCGTGTAATGCATAAGGTCTCTAATTTCTTCTTTAATTCACTACTTATGAACTTGTTTAATTCAGTATTTGAGTCAGCTTACCATGGTAGCTTAATTGGTGCAGGTGCAGTTGCTGCTGCAACTGAGTTCACAAATGAAAATCTAATACGTAAATCAATTGGTGTACCAACCAAGAAAATGTCGCGCGAAGAAATTCAAGAACATGACAGACAAAATCTTGAACGCAACGACTTCTGGGGCAAATATTTCCGCTTTATGTCTAAATTAACTGGCAAAAAGACAATTTCGCAAAAAGTTCAAGATCAGGAAAAGAAAAAGGCTCAAAAAGCATAAAAATTATTTTATGTTAAAATAATCCTAAAGTTGCATTAACAAAAAGGAGTTTTTATGAGCAAAGAAAATCCATCCCAGCTTGAAAAGATGTTACTTGAAGGTGTTAAAAACAATACCCCTGAAAGTATTAAACAAGATAAGATTTTTGATTATAACGATAAAAATAAATTCACTTTTACTCTTACAAAAGAAATTGTTGAAAAACTTGAACTTAAAAAATGGTTTGAGGGGTACAAAAAAGAAGCAATGGTTTCAACTGCAGGTATTAGAGGCCCTCAAAATGTCTTATACCCACATGATACAAGATTTCCCATTAACACAATAGGTATAACTCTTGCTACACTTGCAAAAGCACTGGTTTTAAAGGAAAAATACCCTAAAGACGAACTTATAAAGCTTGTAGGTTGTGAAGTTCGCTATAATTCAAAAACTTATCTTGATATAATTGCACGTATTCAAAGTGCTCTAGGTATTAGAACCCTTACGCCCGTTGAGCGTCAAACTATACCAATTTGGCTTGCTTCATTTCTTGCTTTTAAGCTTGATTTAGTTGGTGCAGAATATATTACAAGCTCCCATGGTATAAGTGTAAAAAATGCTACTAAAGACTTAAATAATCAAGGGTCGCAGTTTTTGCCGGATGAAAGCATTGAATTTGTTAATAAAATCGAGGAAATTTTAAATACTGTCGAAAAAGAAGGCGAATATAAAATTGAATTTGAAGCATCTCGAAACGATTTAATTGATGAAAAAACAATGGAAAAGCTAAACAACGGTATTGACTTGTACGTTGAATACTTAAAAAATGGTGTTGCTAATCAAAAAAATGTTGAATTAATTAAAAATTTTGATAAGAAAATTGTCATAGATGCTGTTGGTGGAGCTGCTTACAATACTTTAAGCAAAATATTAAATAAGCTGGGTATTGAAAGTAAATTTGACTGGCTAAATACTCAAGAAGACCCATTTTTCCACTCAATTGGCAAAGATATAAAAGACTCTAAATTTTATGATTGGTCGCTTGATATTACGGTTGTTGCAAAAAACAAAGAAGGTAAGGAATATTTCCCTGTTATTGAAACACTTAAATATGATGAAAAATTAAAAAAATACCCCATAGGTACAGTTTGCCTTGTAACAGACCCTGACCATGACAGGTTGAGTGTTGTTCAGGTTGAAGATATTAAAAAAGAAAAGCAAGTCAATGACGCTGGCGTAGATACGGTAAAACTTGATGACGAGCGCATATTGTGTGTATTTAGCGCAAATCAGGCATTTTTAATGATTATGGATTTTTGGGCACATTTGCTTAAAGAAAATGGCACATTTGACAAGCACAAACGTTTTATAATAAAAACCACCGCAAGTTCAAAAACTTGGGATGAATGGGCAAAAAATAACGGTATTGAAGTAATTAACACTCCTGTTGGCTTTAAAGAAATAGCAAGTGCAACGAAAAAAATTGAATACCAAATTGAACAAGGTGTAAAAGATATTAAAATAACTGATATTTTCGGAAAAACAATTTCTCTTGGAGATTCGCCCAGAATGATTTTTGGCGGTGAAGAATCAGGAGGTATGATTATAGGTTCGGAAGAACTTATTAAATCTTTAGGTGGCAGATGCGCTCTTGCCATGAGAGAAAAAAGTGCAACTGAAGCCATAATTGTTACATCTGCACTTGTTGCAAGCCTTAATGTTTCTCTATGGGAGCATTTAAACAGTGTTTATGCTAAAAATAGCATTATTGCAAAGTTTGACGTAAGAGAAGACATTGCATACTATAATGAGTCAGAACCTAACATTGAAAAATTAAAAGAGGCAAAGCTCAAGGGCGAAGGCTTAAGGACTAAAAATGATATTTTCTATCTCGCGCTTGCAATTGCTAAATATGAAAATAAAATCACACTTGAAAACATAAAAGAAATTCTCTCATCAACATTTAGCAAACTTGATTTTTCAAATTTGCTAAATGTCAAGTTTGTAGGTGATGGCACTTATCTTGATTTTAGCGATAAATTTGTTGAAATTCGCCCGTCAGGAACGGATGCAAAAACAAAAGCATACGCAGGCGGTGCAAATAGATTAGAGCTTTCTGATTTTGCAAAGATTTTAGGAAATTATAGCGGAGATTTAAATGATACTTACAAAAAGTATTTGAGCGAAGAATATGTTAATTCTGCAAAAGATAAATCGCTTGAAGTTTATGAAGTATTTGCAAAGACTGATGAAGATAAAAGAGAATTTAAAATCCCTAATTACAAAGACACATTTCTAAAATAATAAAAACGCCTCCTTTTGGAGGCGTTAATTTTATAAAAGTTTTTCAATATTTGAAATAATAGCTGATTTTGGCATTAAACCAACCATAACTTCTTTAGCCTCGCCATTTTTAAATAGTAATAAGCTTGGCAAACCGCTTATTTGGTATTCTTTTGCGGTTTTTAGGTTTTCATCAGTGTTAATTTTTACAACTTTTAACTTGCCTTCAAATTCTGCAGCAATTTCATCTAGCAGCGGACCCATTTTTCTGCAAGGACCGCACCAGGGTGCCCAAAAATCAACAAGTGTAAGGCTTTCGCTTTTTAAAACTTCTGCTTCAAAAGTTGCATCATTTATGTCTTTAGCGTTACTCATAGTTTGTATTCTCCTTTTTTACGTATTATAATCACAATTATCATTATATGCAAGTTGCCAAAATGGATATAGATAATATAGTTAAAAATTTAAAAAAAGACAATGAAACAAATGCAGTTGTAAGGACTGAATTTGTTGAGTTTATGGAGCATGTAGCAGATCCTTATATTGTTTTGATTTGCTGCATTTTAAGTTTAAGGACAAATGATAAAACAACCTACCCTGCTGCAATGCGTATGCTTGAGCTTGGCAAAACTCCGCAAGAGATTATGAATGTTGATTTTGAAACTTTATCTAAGGCAATTTATCCTGTCGGATTTTATCAGAATAAAGCCCGCCAGATAATCGACTTATCACGTGAAATTGTTGAAAAATATAACTCAAAGGTGCCTGATAGTATTGATGAGCTTGTAAAGTTTAAGGGGGTAGGGAGAAAAACTGCAAATTTGGTTTTAACTAAGGGCTTTAATAAGCCTGCAATATGTGTTGATGTCCATGTGCATAGAATTTCTAACCGTTTGGGGTATGTAAAAACAAAAAATCCTGATGAAACAGAGTTTGCGCTCAGGGAAAAATTGCCAAAAAAATACTGGATTGATTTTAACACTTTGCTTGTGACCCATGGGCAAAATATATGCAAACCTCAAAAGCCACTGTGCGATAAGTGTTCAATAAAAAATTATTGTTCAAAAAATATAAAATAAATGGGGCATTTGCCCCATTTACCTAGTCTTTGTTAAGCTCTCTATCCATAGCTTCAAGAGTGCAGGCGCACTCGTCAAATGCTTTAATTTTTTCTCTTAGTACTCTGAATTTTTCTTCTTCTTCAAGTTGTTCTTCTACAAACCAATTTAGAAAATTCATTGTTGCAAAGTCATCAAATTCCTTTGCGATTTTATAAAGTTCGTGGATTTTAGAGCTTATCATTTTTTCATGTTCAATTGCATCATTTAGCACATCTTGAGCATTAACCCAGTCTGTATCAGGTGCTTCAATTCTTTGATATGATATTTTTTCGTTCCTTAAAAGCAGATAATCATAAATTTTTTGCGCATGTTCAAGTTCTTCTTTTGCCTGACTTTTCATAAATTTTGCAAAGCCATCCATATTTATTTCACTAAAATATGTGGACATTGCAAGGTATAAATATGCGCTGTAAAACTCAAAATTAATTTGCTGGTTTAAAAGTTCAATTAATTTGTTATCCATATTAATTTTCCCCCTCAAATTTGTTTTCCCAAAGACCATGCAAATTGCATAGTTCAAATGCATCAAATTTCTTATCACATTTGCATTTAAACTTCATTTCAGGTTGTTCATGCGGTTTTAAATATTTTCTTTTTACCCATTTGTGGTCTTTTGAAATAACTTCAATAAATTGAACGTAATGGTCTTCTTCCATAGGGTGAGGGGTAGAACCTACTCGTACAATTTTTTCTTCGTCATGTTCTTCTAATACCGGAACATGCTTTTCTATTGTAATATCAGTGGTTTTTGGTTTTAAAAGCTCCATCGGTTGATTGCAGCAAACAAGCTCACCGCCGCCTGAAAGTACCACTTCTACAATGTTTCCGCAGACATTGCATTTAAATATGTCAAGTTTGTTTGTCATTTTGTTTCCTTTCTTTTTTGAAAGGTTAAACAAAACAGTTTAAAATTTTATTCCCCTATAGACTATATCAGTTGCGCTTTTTAATTGCTTCAAGTTTAAGAAGATTTTTGGCATGGTTAATTGCTTCTTCTTCGTTACAAAATATATTTTCTTTACCTATTTGATCTGCTATATTTAATTTTTCAAGCTGCTCAAAAATTTGAGAATTTTTAATTACAAGATGTGGGATTATCTCTTGAGATTTTAATCTTGTAATTATATCTTCAAGCGCAAAAATAGCACTTATATCAAAAGTATTTTCAGATTCATAACAAATAATTAAAAATTTTGTACCCAGAATTTCTTCAAAATGTGAAATAATTTGTGTTGCGCTTCCAAAGAAAAATTCACCCAAAATGTGCACAACTCTTATCTTGTATCCTGTTTCATCCTGCAATTTTTTCTCAAGCTCAATTGTGTGCTTATCCTCTATATCTTTAAATTTAACATTTGTTTTATCTGCCAGCTGTTTTGCAAAAATCAATGCACTCAGCACTATCCCTGTGCTAACCGCAATTATAATGTCGTAAAATATTGTCAACAGAAAAACTGCTAGCATTACAAATAAATCTTGTTTTGGTGCATATTTTACAACTTTTAAAAGTTTAGTATCTACAATATCCAAACCAACTTTGAAAAGTACTGCTGCAAGTGCGCTTAAGGGGATTTTATTTGCAAAATCGCTTGCAAATAAAATAATTAAAAGAAGAATTATTGCGCAAAAAATTGAACAAAATCTTGTTGCGCCACCTGCTTTAATGGCTGCTGCAGAGCGCATGGTGGCACCTGAGCCGCATATTGCGCCAAAAAGAGAGCAAATAATATTGCCTATACCTTGCGAGAGTACCATTTTGTTGTTATTGCAGTTGGTTTTTGTTAGTGAATCCACAACCAGATTTGTTAATAAACTTTCTGACGAGCAAACAATAGCTATAATTAGCGCAGGAATGATTAGCATTTTTAAATTTGAAAAATCTGCCCATATAATATTGGGTAAATGCGCACTTACTCCCTGAACAGTGGGGAGCTCTAGCCCGTATAAAACCGCAGCCAGTGTTGTAATTATGAGCGCTAAAATTTGTGAGGGGATTATATTAGTTATTTTTTTAGGTGTCCAAAATATAACTGCAAGCGCCAATAAACCTATTGTAAAGGCATTTTCGTTTATATTTAACATAGAATAAGAAAGATTTTTTAATGCTAAAAGTGGTGTTGCAAAAGACTTGTTGCCAAAAAACGGGCTGAGTTGCAATATAATTAAAATTGTACCCACTGCGTTCATAAAGCCTGAAATAACAGGGTAGGGAATGTATTTTACAATATCGATTAACTTTGTTCTTGAAATTATTATTTGAAAAATACCTGCAAGAAAAATTACTGCAAAAAGTGCTTCAGGCTTACCACCTAAAGTTGCTAGTGCTGAAGCTGTTACAATTGCAGCTGGACCTGTTGGGCCTGATAAAAGTGGTTGGTTGCAGCCAAATACTCCGACTGTAAAACATAAGATAACTGCACCCCATAAACCGCTTGCAGCACCTACTCCAATGGCTACTCCAAAGGCTAATGCTTGGGGTAGCGCAATAACTGCCCCTAAAACACCTCCTGTTAAATCTCCTAATATTTTTGTTTTTTTCATGATAAAAAAAATCGCCGTCTTATTTTTTCATAGTATAATGCAATTATACCAAAAACTAATGGAGAAAAAGCATGGCTAAAGAAATGTTCACAGGTGCGGAAATATTCCTAAAATCATTGGAAGCAGAGGGAGTTGACGAGATTTTTGGATACCCCGGCGGTGTCATTTTAAATATATATGAGGCATTATACAATCAGGACAAAATTAAACACTATTTAGTACGACATGAACAAGCTGCAATTCACGCTGCAGAAGGTTATGCCCGTGTATCAGGTCGCCCCGGTGTTGCCCTTGTAACTTCAGGTCCCGGAGCTACAAATACTATAACAGGTATTGCAAATGCGTATTATGATGGCTACCCGCTTGTTGTTTTTACGGGACAGGTTTCAACGGAACAAATAGGTAATGATGCTTTTCAAGAGGCAGATATCGTTGGCATTACACGCTCTTGCTGTAAGCACAATTACCTTGTCAAAGATGTAAAAGATTTAGCAAGAGTTATAAAAGAAGCCTTTTATATTGCTACAACAGGCAAACCCGGTCCTGTTGTAATTGATATGCCAAAAGATATTTTAACGGCAAAAACTACTTTTGACTATCCAAAAGAAGTAAAACTGGTAAGCTATAACCCAACCTACAAGGGGCACCCCTTGCAAATTTCAAAAGCGCTAAAACTTTTAAGAGAAGCACAACGCCCTGTGATTATCTCTGGTGGTGGTGTTTTGCAGGCAGGCGCACATCATGAATTAACTAAATTAGCTCAACTTTTAGAATTGCCGGTTGCTCACACTTTAATGGGCAAGGGAACTTATCCAGAAAGTTCACCGCAAAGCCTTGGCATGCTTGGTATGCATGGAAATTACTGGGCAAATTATGCTGTTGTCCATGCTGATGTTATTTTTGCGGTTGGTACTCGTTTTAATGACAGAATTACAGGATGTCTAAAGCGTTTTGCAAGAGATTCTCAGGTAATTCACGTAGATATTGACCCTTGTTCAATTTCTAAGAATGTAAAAGTTGATATTCCAATTGTTGGTGATGCTAAAAATGTTCTTAGCGCAATGATAGAAGAATTGACTTCAAAACCATTTACTATTGACCATGTTGCAAAAGAAAAATGGCTTAAACAAATTGATGAGTGGAAACAAAAACGTGCAATTCCTGAGTGTCCTTCAGACAAGTTAAGTGCAGTTAAGGTTATTGAAACAATTTATGAATATACAA
The DNA here is from genome assembly GCA_944324385.1 of Candidatus Gastranaerophilales bacterium. Lineage (GTDB taxonomy): Bacteria > Cyanobacteriota > Vampirovibrionia > Gastranaerophilales > Gastranaerophilaceae > Galligastranaerophilus. The sequence goes on from CALUWD010000004.1 coordinate 59,968, forward strand.
AGGATTTTAGACCCATTGTATGTACTGAAGTCGGACAACATCAAATGTGGTGTGCGCAAATGTTCAAGTTTGACGAACCACGCCGTTTTATTACATCAGGCGGCTTAGGAACAATGGGATTTGGCTTTCCTGCTGCAGTAGGTGCTGCCGTTGCAGATAAAAATGCTCTTGTAATAAACATTGCAGGCGATGGCTCAATCCAGATGAATATTCAAGAACTTGCAACTTGTATGGACTATGGTCTAAAAGTTATCAACTGTGTTATTAACAACGGTTATTTAGGCATGGTTCGTCAGTGGCAGGAAAAATTATTTAATAAACACTACAGTCAAACAAAAATTTCAGCTCCTGACTTTGTAAAACTTGCACAGGCTTATGGAGCAAAGGGTATTAGAGTTGAAAAAGAAGAAGAAATAATCCCTGCACTAAAAGAGGCAATGGAATCGAATTGTTCAGTATTTATTGATTTTGTTGTAGAAAACTTTGAAATGGTTTATCCTTGGGTGCTTGCAGGGCAACCTTTGAATAAAGTTTTACTTTCAAATGACCAAAAAGTTTGCTAGGAGAAAAAATGAGCACATTACATACATTATCTATTTTGGTAACAAATGAATCCGGCGTTTTATCACGTGTTGTGGACTTGTTTTCAGGCAGAGGCTACAATATTGAAAGTCTTACTGTAGCGCCTACAATCGATAGGAATTATTCAAAAATAACAATTACAACAATTGCAACAAATGAAGCTGTTGAGCAAATTTGCAAGCAGCTACATAGAGTTATACCTGTCTTAAAAGTTTCTGATTTATCTGTAAATGATGCTATTGAGCGAGAAATTGTCATGGTTAAATTGCAAGTTAAAGACGAAGATGCTGACAAGATTTTAAGAATAGCAGAAGTTACAGGCGCTAAGGTCATTGATATTACCGACAAAAACTACACCTTGCAAATTGTTGCGGATGAAAAACAAATTCAAGCGTTAATCGAGCTTATAAAACCCTACGGCTATAAAGACTTTGTAAGAAGTGGCAAGGTTGCGCTTTCAAGAAATTAAACAATCTTGTTTTTATCATCAACATGCACAATTTTGGGTATAAAGTTTTGTTGTTCTTTTTCATCAAGAATTGCGTAAGCAACAATAATTACTTTGTCACCTTTTTGCACTTTTCTTGCTGCAGCGCCATTTAGGCAAATAGTGCCAGAATTTTTTTCACCCTCTATAACATATGTGGAAAATCTTTCACCATTGTTGATGTCTAAAATCTCGACTTTTTGATTAACTTTAATATTTGACGCCTCAAGCAAGGCTTTATCTATTGTAATTGAGCCGACATATTCAAGATTTGCATCTGTTACAGTTGCTCTGTGTATTTTTGCGTATAAGAATTCCATTAACATAGCGTAATTATTTTATCAAAAAAATAAAAAACAAGCATAAAAAAAACTGACCCAAAGAGCCAGTAAATTTACCACATATTAGAGAGAGGAATTAGAGAGAAAACTTTTTGAAACTTATTTTAGCCATATTATCTTTACACTTTTACTATTCCCATAGTAAAATTTTTTATAACGTTTAAATGGAAATTGTTTACATTTTGTTACAAATTAATCTGCTAATAAGAAAAATCCTTGCAAAGTCTTGTTGTTTTTTTGTATTTGACAAAAAACTAAAAAGGGCTGTGGAAAATTATTTCCTGTATTTTAATTTTAAATATTTGCACCACTTTTCAACTATAAAATATAAAATATTGCCAATTGGAAGTTTTTGTTTTCCGCGCGTTGTTTGTACTCTTGCAAATATCAAGCCTCGCAAAATTTATGGTGAAAAAACCTGTCCTTTTGATTTGGCTTTTTATTTAGATCTTGAGTCTGTTTGCATGCTTTTGGAAAATAATTTTGAAAATTTTTTTGATGACGTTGAATTCGACCACTCTCGGGGGTGCTGGGTCAATAAAAAGCTTAATATAATTTTTAATCATGATACAAATCCCCTGAAAAGTAATTTTATTTGTAAATATAAAAATAGAATAGAAAATTTTTATAATTATGTAGAAAATTCACCTTGCTTGTTTTTTGTTTATTCTACTTGGTATGAGGGTGAGTTTTTGAATGACGATTTTAAAAAGCTTTATTTGACATTGCAAAAGATTACAAAAAACAAGCCTTTTGGCTTGGTTATTTTAAATCATTCTTTGTCTAAGGTTGACAATTTGCCTGAAAATGCAACTATTTTGGATGTATCAGATTTTAATTTAGACGATTGGTTAAACAAAATTAAGTCTAAAGACGGTTTGCTTTTTGCAAGCAAGTTAGGTGATAAAATGAGTAAATTTATTCAAAAGGTTTTACTTTCCAATGCAAAAGTTTTCAAAAATATTGTTTAAAATATTATCTGTAATAACCTCTCCGCTAATTTCGCCCAGATTTGTGAGTGCAGCCTTAAGGTCTATGCTTATTAAATCTTGTAATTCTTGTTGATTTGCACCTTCTAGAGCATTGTTAAGTGCTTCAAGAGAAAGCTTTAGACAATTTTGATGTCTTTGATTTGTTAAAAACTCATTTTCTGTTGGATTTAGACCTATTATTTCTTTGTAGAGAGCATTTTTAAGCTCTTCTATACCTTCTTTTGTAACAGAACTGATTGAAATTTCGCCATTTTGCGATATTGATGGGCATAAATCACATTTTGTGCACACTATTAAATGTTTTTTATTTTTCGCAAGTTCAAAAATTTCCCTGTCTTTATCATTTATTCCCACTTGCCCATCATAGAGGCAAAGCACAACATCGGCTTGCTCAATTGCTGATTTTGACTGTTCTATGCCTATTTTTTCTACCTTGTCGGCACTTTCGTTTCTTATTCCTGCTGTATCTATTAAAGTTGCACTAATGCCGTTTAAATCAAGAGTTTCTGTTATTGTGTCGCGCGTTGTACCTTCGATTTCGGTAACAATTGCCCTGTCAATATTTAAAAGAGCATTAAATAAGGACGATTTGCCTGCATTCGGGCGACCTGCAACGGCTATTTTAACTCCTTGCCTTAAAATGTTATGAATACGGGCATTTTTCAGGATTTCTTCAATATTTTTTATTGAATTTTCAATTTTTTCAATAATTTCATCATAACTAACTTCTGCGACATCTTCAGGAAAATCAAGCGAGGCAATGATTCTGCCTAAAATATCGCTTATTTGTGTTTTAATTTCCTCTATTTTTATTTTAAGCGCACCAGATAGGTTGTTTGCAGCGCCTTGTGCTGATTTTGTCGTTTTTGCATTTATTAAATCTAACACTGCTTCAGCCTGTGACAAATCAATTTTATGATTTAAAAATGCCCTTTTTGTAAATTCTCCACGCTGTGCAAGCCTTGCGCCGTTCTCAAGTATTAAGTTTAAAATTTCATTTATAACAACAGGTGAGCCATGGGTTTGTATTTCTGCTACATTTTCACCTGTATAGCTATGTGGGGCAACAAATGGTAGGACAATTACCTCGTCAATTTTTTTGCCATTATTTAAAATCCAGCCATGGTTAATAATTTTAGGCACAATTTTTTTATTAAATATTTTTTGTACTATTTCAATTGAATTTTCGCCGCTAACCCTTATTACACCTATACCTCCGGTGCTAAGTGGTGTGGCTGTTGCGCAAATTGTATCAAATGTATAATTCATATATGAATAATATCATGTTTAAGGTAAAATTAAAATTGATAATCGCCAAAATGGCATGACAACATAGGAGAGAATATGGATTTTATAGGATTTACCCTTTCAATATTACAATCTTTAGCAAGAATTGCAGGCAACTGGGGGCTTGCAATTATACTTTTGACAATTATAGTGCGTGCTTGCATGTGGCCATCAAGCATCAGCCAGCAACGCTCTATGCGCAATATGCAAATTTTGCAACCTAAAATGAAAGCAATTCAGGAGCGCTACAAAAGCAATCCAGAAATGATGCAGCAAAAAATGATGGAGTTTTACAAAGAACACAAATTTAACCCCATGTCAGGCTGCTTGCCACTTTTATTACAGTTGCCTATTTTTATCTTATTATACACTGCGCTTATGAGCCCTCAGTTTATTCAGCAAGCTGGAAATGCTAAGTTTTTATTTATTAATAGGCTTGATGCAACAATAAAAAGTACAGCAGGGCAATCTTTTGACGGTAAATTTGTTGTTGGGCCTTATGATACTTTTACTACAGGAAAAACAGCAACTGTATACCTTGGCGATAAAGTACTTCAAAATGTTAAAATCGATCGTCCAACTAAAGCTGTTACTGTTCAGGGCGAAATTAAGCCGAAGCAAAATTTTGACTTAAAAATGTATCCTGATAGTTTAAAATTAACTTTCGCCGAATTAAAAGAAATTAAGAAGGTTGAAGTTAATGTTATAGATAATCAAACAAAAGAAACCGAAAAAGTAACATTTTTACCTGTTGATAGTATACTTGCTGCAAATGTACCTGTTGCTGATGTCCAAAGCGAGGTTCATTATGATGTAATTTTCCTTGTATTACTTTTTGCGTTTACTATGTGGGTTTCGCAAAAAGTTATGATGTCAACACAAAAAGGTGTGCAACAAGATCCTACGCAACAGGCAATTCAAAAATCTATGGGAACTGTAATGCCACTTATGATTGGTTTAACTTTTATTTTCATCCCTATTCCCGCCGGTGTGCTTTTATATCTTGTAACAAGTAATATTTTCCAAATTGTACAAACTGTTATAATTAACAAACAGCTTGATAAAGAAGATGAAAATAAAAAAGCTTCATCAAGTACGGATATCGACGGCGCTAAAAAAATAGAGCCTAAAGAAGTAAAGTAATTTTTTTGCTAAGCCTTTGAAAACCTGCCTTTTGGCAGGTTTTTTAATATTTCTTAATATTTTTAAAATTAAAAGGCAATTTTTAATAGAGCAAATACTTTATTAAAGAGTAAGGGAATTGAACTTAAAGGAAGATAAAAACCACGACACAGGCTAGTTTTTGCCAAGTTGTCTGGATAAAAAAAGTACATTTATTACTCTCTCTTAATATCCTCGTGTTTTAAATGCTTGTCTGAAATAAACAAGCATTTTTTTTGCGAGCGCAGCTCGAAAGCTAGTGCGACTGCACTGCTTGAGAGCAAGCGAGCCTTGAGAATGTGAAGCCCGTGACGGCTGCGATGAGCAGGCGGACAGGGCGAACTGGACTAGTGCGCAGCTCGAGGCGGTGTTTACACCAGCCGAGAGCAAGCGAGCCTTGAGAATGTGAAGCCCGTGACGGCTGCGATGAGCAGGCGGGTTTTTTGTCATGCCGAACTTGTTTCGGCATCTTAGTAGTGAACACTTTATGATGTTAATTGGCAAATTATTTAGACCCTGCCCGGCAGGGTTGTAAGACCCTGAAACAAGTTCAGGGTGACGGTTTGGGTCGTTCAGGGTGATGAGGTGTTCAGGGTGTGTTAATCGTCATGCCGAACTTGTTTCGGCATCTTAGTAATGGACTGTTACAGTGTCAATCGCTTATGGCAATAGAGTTTGCTGTTAATATTAGATATTAAATTGTTGGGCATATTTAGCAATATTTGTCAAATACATTAGTTAATTTTTTGTTAGTATTTAACCGCTTGCAATCAAGTTTTTTTATATGAGCTGCGTTTTACTGCCAGTTTATCAAGTTTTTCATTTCTTTTTATGTTTCATCTATTTTTTAAAAAATAATATAAAACTCGTAAAAGAAAATTTTACACAATAGATTTATTCATTCTCTCGGTGCGTTTTGCGCTCAATATGTTTCTTAATTTCATAATCGCCTGAGCGTGCAATTGGCAGACACGTGATTCTGAAACATTTATCGCTTCGCCAATTTCTTTTAATGTCATATTTTCGTGATAATAGAACACAAGCAGCATTCTTTCACGTTCGGGGAGTTTTTTAAGTGCAGCTTCTAATTCACGCTTAGCGTCTTTCTTTTCCATTTCTTCTTCTGGACGTTGGGAATTTTTATCTTCAATTGTATCAATTATTTCAACACTATCTTCACCTACACCTTTTTTATCATAAAGCGAATCAACCGATGTATCTGAGGCTAAAATTTCCTCAACTTTTTCTTTTTCCATGCCCATTACATCAGCTATTTCCTTTGTAGTTGCTGCGCGACCAAGTTCTTGTTTTAACTTTTCTGCAGTTAATTTTATGTCTTTAATTTTCTTTCTAATTGTTCGCGGTAGCCAATCCGATGAGCGAATTCTATCTATTATGGCGCCTCTAATTCTCATAAGGGCATAAGTTTCAAATTTTGCACCTTTGTTTGGTGAAAATTTTTCAATAGCATCAATAAGACCTTCAACGCCATAACTTGCAATGTCTTCATAGGAAAAACTGGGTGGCAAATTAACTTTAACGCGCCCTATGACGTAGCGCGTAAGGTAAATATATTGGACAATAAGTTTATCGCGAACAATTTTATTTGTGCGATCAAGATAATATTCTTCCCACAAATTTTTCAATTCTTCGTCGGATAATCTTACGATTTTTTTATATGAATCGACCTCTATATTTTCTTGATTCATTTAATACTATATCCCAAGTCCTATTTTAATAATATTGTCATTTAAGAATGTTTTTTTGACATCATATATCTATATGAAAAGAAGTGATTTTATTCGCTTTAACAGATGATGTGCGACTTTGTGCAAAATTGTAAAATAGCATTTGTTACAAGATATGTAACGATTAAATATCCCTAATCAGCCGCGAAAGCGGCTCTTCTTTTGTTACACGAATCGAGCGAGCTTAGTGCGACTGCACTTAGCGAGCGAAGATGAGTGCATAAGTGTGTGAAGCACGCATGCGGTTGCGATGAGCAAGCGCAAAGTGCGTAACCGTTCTAAATCGAGCGAGCTTAGTGCGACTGCACTTAGCGAGCGAAGATGAGTGCATAAGTGTGTGAAGCACGCATGCGGTTGCGTTCAGCAACCAGGTTTTTTGTCATGCCGAACTTGTTTCGGCATCTTAAGAAAATGTCCCATTTAGGTAACATCTGAAAAAGTTAGCGGTTAATAGTTTTAATGCGTGGGTTAATGAGACCCTGAAACGAGTTCAGGGTGATGAGGTGTCAGGATGAGGGGTTAATCGTCATGCCGAACTTGTTTCGGCATCTTAGTAATGGACACTTTATGATGTTAATACGCAAATCTTTTAGACCCTGCCCAGTAGGCTTGTAAGACCCTGAAACAAGTTCAGGGTGACGGTTTTGGTCGTTCAGGGTGACAAGATGGGTCGTTCAGGGTGACAAGATGGGTCGTTCAGGGTGATGAGGTGTCAGGGTGAGTGAAATTAGTAATTAGCGAAAATGCCCTATTCTATAATCTCATACAAGCTTGCAGCTTCATTGATTGAAACATTGCCATTTGGCACTTTTAGAACGCGGACTTTTTTAATATTTTCTTTAAATTCTATTGTAATTACATCTCCTGCTTTAAGTACTTTTGCAGGCTTTGCAGGATTATCATTTACAAACACTCTTGCGCTTTCGCAAACTGAATTTGCAACAGTTCTTCTTTTTATTAATCTTGAAACTTTTAAAAATTTATCTAATCGCATTTAACTTTTTTCACTTTATATTCAGGATGTTGTTTAAGTTTTTCTTTTATTTGTTCAAATGTTAAAAAGCCTTCTTGTGCGCCAAATTTCTCAATAACTGCTGCAGCATTAACAGAAGCATATGCTAGAGCTTTTTCGACATCATTGCCAAAGTTTTTGATTGATGCAACAAGGGTTGAACTGAATGCGTCCCCTGCGCCAAGGGTTGATACGACTTTTGCACTGAACTCGGGCGCATGGTAAAAATCCTTACCATCGTAGCAATATACGCCGTATTTTCCATCTGTTATAACTGCAATAGAATCATCTTTGCAGTGAAGCTTTTTAAGCATTGTTATGACATCAGGATGGATTTCAAAATCTGAGAATTTTTCATCTTTTGTGTCGGGGCGCACTTGGATTTTTGTAAGCATTGAAGCTTCTTCTTTGTTCATTACAACGATTTTTGCAGTATTTAAAATGTTATTGAAATATTTTTCACCTTTTTTAATTGCTGTGCTTCCGGCATTAATTGCAAGGTTTATATTATTTTCATGAGCAAAGTCTGCAATTTTATCCAGCAATTTATTTGTATCGCCTGCAAGTGGTGCAACGTATATCCATTTTGCATTTTTAAACACATTAAAATCTATTTCATTTTCGCTTATTGTTGCATTAGCGCCCCTGTGAGCAAGAACTGTTCTATCTCCTTGAAAGCTTACAAGAATTATTGAAAGTCCTGTAAGAACGTCCTTTGCTTGAATTATGTTTGAGGTGTCAACTCTGTCATGCTCCATTTTCTTTTTAATAACTGGAGCAATTTCGTCGTCGCCAAGTTTTATAATAGTTGATGTTTTAAGTCCCAGATTGGCAAAATTTGCAGCAGTATTTATACCGCCACCACCAATATTTCTTGAAAAACCATCGATTTCAACTTTTGCTCCATATGGAAACGACATAAATTCTGTTTTTTTCTTTAGAGAATTTACCGAAACTATGTTTGCACCGTCGCTTTCAACAAATATATCTAGTGTAGCTGAGCCTATTGTGATAACATCAAACATTTTAATTCCTCTTTATAAATTGTCTTTTCTTTATTATACATACTATAATATCACTTAAAGGTTAAAATATGTTTTTAAATTATTTAAAATTAAAAAATTTTAGAAATTATACATATCTTGAGCATAAATTCAAAAAAAGAAAAACTCTCTTTGTGGGTAAGAACGCTCAGGGTAAAACAAATCTTTTGGAGGCTGTTTATTATTTAAGTGCGCTAAGTTCAAATAGAATCAAAAAAGACTCTGAGCTTATAAAGTTTGGTGAAAACGAGTGTACTATATCCGGAAATTGCATAAAGTGTGATGTTGAAGTTTCTTTAGATGTGATTATAAATCCGCCTAAAAATAAAATTTTAAAAGTTAACGGTCTTAAAAAAACTAAATCGCAAGAATTTTTAAGAGTTTTGCAGGTAGTTAATTTTTCAAGTGCAGACTTAATGCTTATGCGCGGTGAGCCTTCGGATAGGCGAAAATGGCTAGATTTAGCAATTTGTCAGATTTATGGCGCTTATTATGACAAGCTTGCAAAATATAATAAAATTCGTTTGCAAAAGAGTAATTTCCTTGCGCAATTTTCGCACAATAGCGGGCTTTTAGAGGCTTTTAACACTCAGATGTCAATTGCTGCAGCAAACATTGTTTATCTAAGAATTAAGTTTTTAAAAGAGCTTGAAAAAATTGCTGCCAAAAAGCACAGAACTGTTTCTCAGGGTGAAAATTTAACACTTGATTATGATTGTGACTTACCAAAAGGACTTTGTGTAAAAGAATTGTCTGAAATTATATATGAAAAATTGAATTCAATTAAGGATGATGAAATTAGGCGCGCTCAGTGTCTTTTTGGCCCCCATAGAGACGATGTTTCCTTTTTTATAAATGAAATTGATGCCAAAAAATATGCCTCCCAAGGTCAGCAAAGAACGCTTGTTTTAGCGCTAAAGCTGGCTGAGCTTGATATTATAAAGGAAAAGACTGGAGAAACGCCTCTTTTGCTTTTGGATGATGTTTTAGCTGAACTTGATAATGTTAGACAAAATTATTTATTAAATGCAATTGGTGATGATACTCAGACAATTATTACAAGCGTTGATACACTTGCTTTCGATGATGAGTTTTTGGCTGATGTTGATATTATAAAAATTTCAAATGGTAAAAAAATATAAAAAGCCTCTCGTATTGAGAGGCTTTTAAATCCTTGCGTTTTAAATGTTTTGTCTATTCTTGCTCTTCTTCTTCTTTTTCTTTATCAAGATAAGTGTTGATTATTCTGTCTGCTTCGCTTACTGACATTTCAAGATCTACTTTTTGAGTTTGAGAGCTGTAGCCATCTATATTATTTGCCATTTGTTGAGCTTTGTAGCCATTTGCTTCGTTTTGAGCATTGTTAACTTTAGTTCTAAGAGCTGCTTTGATGTTTCCATATTCTTTTGCATCTTTTATAAGGTCTGCAAATTCATTCAAATCGCCAAGTTTATCGTCTGCCTCTTTAAAGTTGTCATCAAGTACATTGTCGACTGTTCCGCCGTCAAGTTCAGAGTATACGTTTTCACCAAGTATTGGATTGTATACTGCTTCCATATATTCTTCTGTAACGTATTTTTGATATCCTTCGGCGCTTGAGCCGTCTTTCATTTTGACATCAAATGTTCCTGTAATTAAAGAGTTGTTGATGTTGATGAAGTCTTCTTGGCCTTCGATTCCTTCACCCCTTGATTGAGTTTTTTGAGTGAATGAATTTAAGTCAATGCTTTCAATGCCCAATTGTTCGGCAGTTAAGAATTCATAATCACGATTTGTGTGTTCTGTATTTAACAATAGTACATTTTTAAGTTCATCGCCTTTAAGAATGCCATCGCCATCGGTATCAAATAATTTCATTTCTTCCATACCGTCGACACCGTTTGCGCCAACCATTTCGGTGAAGTCATTTAATACACCGTCTTGATTTCTATCGATTGCAAATTCGTAGCTGTTGTCGCCAACGTGAAAACCTACAGGGTCTATACGATCAGTGTCTGTTACGTTTTGGTCATTATCAACATCACCTCTGTTTATTTTTACATCGGGATAGTTTTTCTTAATTTCTTCTTCAAGTGCGTCATATGTACCTTTTGATTTATCGTCACCAATAGGCAGTGTTACTTCTTTTTCACCAAGGTTGTAACCGATACCACCTCCGGGCCATAGCCTTGTAAGTGTGTATGCAGTTTCTTTCCAGCTGAAGTCGTTATTCTTCATTTCTGTTATTATTTTGTCATTTTTAATTGCCTTATCCATTTCGGCTACTTGAAGGTCATCTCTTGGAGTGCCACCTTCAATTTGATTAAAACTTTTAAGGAATTGAGTGAATACCTTTTTTGCATCTTTGCCATGTCCGTACGGAACGACTGCTGCGCCGTCATCTCCGTGCGATATACCAATTGAAGGATATATTTCATTTATTGAATCAAGCATTTCTTTTTTTGTAAAGCCTGATTTTTCCATATCTTCAATTAAGCCATTATTTAGGGCTTCAGAGAATGAAACCAGCTGCTTGTTTTTCATTGAATAGTTATCTACACCTTGAGTTTGTGGTTTTGCAGTGCTTTTGTATTTTTCAATTACACCATTTTTGTCTAATGGTCTATCAACATCTGTTGTTTGGGTGTTTTCTCTATTTGCCATACGTGAAGTGTATTGAGCAAGATAGCCATCTGCCAGATCTTCTTTTGCTGGAGTAAAAATAGGTACAGATGGATCTGTGTCGGATGTTTGATAGCTGCCTGCGGCAGATGTCATGTTATCTCTTGTTAGTTTTAATAAATCAAGAGTACTTTTTGTTGTTGCATATTGTGAGTTTAGACCATCAATATCGCCTACAAGGCCTTCCATATCATTTACAAGGCCGTTTAATTCTGTTTGTGGTGTGCCTAATTCTTCAATTGCCCTATCAATGCCTGTTCTGCCACTTGTGATTTGGCTGTTTACAAGTCCCATTTGCTCTATCATAAATTCCGTAAGACTTCTTTCGCCACCGTTTTTCTTTGAGTGGCTGTCGTTATTATAGTGATAAAGCGCGTTATCGATAGCTTGATCAACTCTTCTTTTGCAAGTTGCTTCGTATTCTTCAGTATCTGCTACGATTTTTTCAACTTTACCTGAAATATTTGTTTTAAGTTTATCAAGTTCGCTTTGTTTGTCTTCGATTTTATCTTGAATTTCTTTTATTTTATCGTCAAATTCTTTAATTTTATCTTCAAGAGCTTCAATTTGTTTGTCAATTGTTGCTTTCTCAGTTGTAGAATTAAAATATTTTTGTTTAAACAACTGTGACAGTGCTTCTTTTTGCTCTGTTCTTGATTTGGAATATATGCTATTAAGATTGCCAGTAACTTTTGTCAGTTCGCTAGCTCTCTTTGTTCCAAGAATGTTTGAATTTAAGTCTGTTCCCATATTATTTCCTTTCGCACCTGTTTATTGTTGTTTTAAATCCTTGTAAATATCCATACTAAAACTGAGTGTACATTTTTGTAATTCGGCACACTCAGTTTTAAACTTTATAAATATTGAAAAACAATTTACAATTTTTAACAATAAAATTATAATTTTGGAGTTTTAAGGTTTTCTTTAAGCTCGATAGGTAGCTTTTGCCCCTTTTTTGCTTTGTAGTGTAACCCTGGGGATACAATACCAGAGAGCAGTCCAACGCCGCCACCCACAGAGCCGCCTATTATAAGCCCTGTAATGGTATGACCTGCTGCAACGCCTATTGCTGCACCTAATCCAGAGCCAACTCCGCCAATAGATATTGTATAAGCTGCAATTTTTTTAGCGGTGTCCTTTGCGCCAAGTTGTAAATAGTCCTTTTTGCCTGAAATTTTTGCGCAAATTGGTATGTTTTTGCCATCAGGGAAAATAATGTGTGTAAATTTTATACAAACAATTGCATTTCTTGAAAACCATTTTGGTTTTTTTATTTCTGTTATTTTTGCAATAAGTGATGACCCACAAGGTATTATACAAGTACCTTCTTGAGTTGAAAGCCCTTCAAGGAAATCAAATTGTACAAAATCGCCTGCTTGATAATATTTAGAGTTGAAATTTTGCGAAAAAGAAATCTCGATGACATTTTCTTTTTGAACAATATTTGAAAAATCAGTGACTTTGACAAGGTTTATTTTAGAGTACTTGTTTGGTTTTAAATGTTCAACTCTTACTTCATTGTCACAAGGTGGGTTTTCGAAATCTTGTGCTAATAAAGGGGCATTTGTTGTAAGTGAAAAAAGTATTGTTAAGATAACTGTTAATGACTTTTTAAACAACATAATTTCTCCTTTTAAATTTTATTTTCTAACCATTTCTTTCTTTGTAAGGCTTCAAATTCAAAGCATTTTTTTACAATAAAATCTATTTCTTTTTCGCTTATTGTAACAAACATTACAGATGTGCTGTAGTATGTCTTTGAGTCTATTTCAACAGGTGTTACTTTAATTATTTTTGCGGTAGTTGTAATTGTTTTTTCAGGGAATAATAGTGAAACCTCTAGGCTTGCAGATCTTGATATATCTTGATCTAATAGCACATTTAGGCCTTTTGCGCTTATGTTTTTTGTTTTTGTCTTGAGTGAAATTATATTTGTTGAGGGCTTTGGTCTTATTATTGCATCAACATTCATATTTACCCTTATATATTCCCTTCTTTGGATATTATCAACGCTTAAGGGTAGGGATAATTTGCATTTGTTTTCTAAATACGCTTCCAGTCTGCAATTTAGCTTAAATACGCCACCTCTTGTGTATGCGTACAGCTCAAGTGTTTGGCCACAAGTAAAATTGAAAGCTATATGTTTATTTTTTGGTTTGCTAATAATGATTGAATCTTTGTTAATTTCTTCTAAATAGCATAAAAAACGGACAACTCCACTTGTTGACCTTGTAATTATTTCAATTTTTTTCCCAATTTCTAAATAATCTTTGTATCTGTCCATATTGCGTTATTATAGCAGATTGTTTGTTATTTGAAAATTATATTTGATAAATATACTGGTTTTAATATAGCCATTCGGGCTATTTACAATAAGTACTAAGACTTTTATTATTCTTATAGTGCATATTCCACTCTCACTCGTAAACTGTTTTGCCCGATAACATTTTGTTATCGGCTTTTTTTACGAGCGAAGCTCGAATTGAGACGCGATGCGTCCAATGAGAGCAAGCGAGTCTTGAGAATGTGAAGCCCGTGACGGCTGCGATGAGCAGGCGGACAGGGCGAACTGGACTGTGAAGCGAAGCTCGAATTGAGACGCGATGCGTCCAATGAGAGCAAGCGAGTCTTGAGAATGTGAAGCCTTGTTATGCTAAACTTGTAACCCCCTGTCATGCTGAATTTATTTCAGCATCTTAAAAGCGAATGCTTAAAAGTTTTAACGTGTATGTTTATAAGACCCTGCCGAGTAGGGATATTTTCTATGACTCAGCTTAGCTTCGTCAAGAAAAGCAGTCAAACAAGTTCGGGGTGAGGAGTGGATAGACCCTGAAACAAGTTCAGGGTGACGGGTTGGGTCGTTCAGGGTGACACTAAAACGTCATGCTGAATTTATTTCAGCATCTTAAAAGCGAATGCTTAAAAGTTTTAACGTGTATGTTTATAAGACCCTGCCGAGTAGGGATATTTTCTATGACTCAGCTTCGCTTCGTCAAGAAAAGCAGTCAAACAAGTTCAGGGTGAGGAGTGGATAGACCCTGAAACAAGTTCAGGGTGACAGGTGTAGGTGTTCAGGGTGACGGGTTGGGTCGTTCAGGGTGACGGGTTGGATCGTTCAGGGTGTATATTTTGTATTTTAAACCACTTTAAACCTTCTTTTAACAAGCATTCTTTTATTATTTATGCAATCAAAGTCATTAATATAAACTTGGGGAAATTTTTCTTGAGCCAACAAGCTTGCTTGGCAAATAAGTTGGGGCGTGCTAATTATTAATGGTATATTTAGTGAATGTATTAATTCTATTGTTGACTTGTCCTTGAATGCCTGAATGCAATTGCAATTAATTGCAAAGTTGTTTTTTTTAAATTGATTGTATAGTTTTCTAACTATGGTTTCATCCAACACCTTGTTTTTTACATTTATTAGCTTAAACTTTCCTATTTTTTTTGTTACAAAATCCATTTTGTTGCGTCATCCTAGTAAAATCGTTACATTTAATTATAATCTCACCTGTAATTTTGTTTAATTGTTGCAAGGTTTTATTTTTTTTATACTTTAGTATGAACCTTAATTTGTTTTTTTAATTTTTTTTGTGTTAATATTAGCTCATAATGGATTTGTTGAGATTTTTCAGAAGACCAAATAAAACAGATAATTTGTTTGATAAATTCCCCGATGGCGTGCTTATAGTGTCGCTCGAGGGAAAAATAATTGATGCAAATGCAAAAGCTGTTGATATGTTTAAGACAAGTGTCACTGATATGGAGGGCAAGTTTTTTTCTGCCTATGTTGATGGTGGCTCTGGTCTTTTGAATAAAATTGTTTCTCAAAAACGCCCAATGATTTCAAGAGTCAAAATAAAAAACTCTGATGATGACCATTATTTTGAAATTTCAGCTACTAGGGATACAATTGAGCAAAGTGTTTATGTTTCACTGAGGGACGTTACTCATAATTATAAAATGCAAAACATGGTAAATGGGCAGTTTGAAATTGCCAAAAATATCATTGATGAAAAAAACAATTACCTTGTTAACATATCAGGAGAAATTTTATCTTCTTTAGCAACAATTGATGGGTTTTCAAGAGCCTTGTCTGATGGCGTGGGTGGTGTTCTTGTTGATAAGCAAATGAAATATATAAATATTATTAACAAGAATGCAAAAGAACTGACTTGTGATTTAGAAAAATTATTCAACGTTTTTAGACTTGAGTCTAATTTGTATCAATATAACTTTAGAAATTTCGATATTGTAAATCTGCTAAATGGCATTGTAAAGCAGTATGAAACATTGTTTTTAAGAAAAAAAATGCTTTTTGATTACAATTATTCTTCTCTTGCTTCTCGTGCTTGCTTTTTAGATCAAAGTGTTTTTGAATATGTAATAAAAAGTATTTTGGATGTTTTTTTGACCAATTCTCAAGTAGGCAAAGTGACACTGAGCGCGGGAAATCCCCCTTTGGCATTTTTAGAGAGTCATGAATTTGATGGCAAGGTATCTCAAGATAGCGCATCTTATATTCTTTTTGAGATGAAAGCAAGTGAGCTGTTTTTTGATGAGGAGGAATTGCAAACCATTTTTGAACCATACTGTTGTTTGAATAAAAAT
The DNA here is from genome assembly GCA_944324385.1 of Candidatus Gastranaerophilales bacterium. Lineage (GTDB taxonomy): Bacteria > Cyanobacteriota > Vampirovibrionia > Gastranaerophilales > Gastranaerophilaceae > Galligastranaerophilus. The sequence goes on from CALUWD010000004.1 coordinate 75,893, forward strand.
AAAAGGCCTATTAGTACAAAGTTATCTTTTGTTTTGATGAAAAAATTTATTAAGCATTTAAAGGGCGATATTTGGGTTTACTCTAAACCTGCATTTGGTACAATGGTTAGTTTTGTTGTCCCTGTAGAGAGAAGATAAATAAAGGTGGTCTGAGTGGCAAAAGTTGTATTGGAAAATGTTACAAAGCGCTTTGGAAAAAAAACAATACTGGATAATATCTCGCTTGAGATTCCTGATAAAGAATTTGTTGTTTTAGTTGGTTCTTCAGGCTGTGGTAAGTCAACACTTTTGAGAACAATAGCCGGTTTAGAAAAACCTAACTGTGGCGAAATTTATATTGGTTCAAAATGTGTTAATAATGTTTTGCCAAAGGATAGAGATATTGCTATGGTTTTTCAAAGTTATGCACTATACCCGCATATGAGCGTATATGAAAATATGGCTTTTGGTTTAACTGTTAGAAAAGTTGCAAAATGCGAAATTAAAAGACGCGTCAAAAATGCTGCGGAAATCTTGGGTTTAGAAGATTATCTTGATTCAAAACCGCGTGAATTATCGGGCGGACAAAGGCAGAGAGTGGCTTTAGGCAGGGCAATTGTACGTGAACCAAGCGTATTTTTAATGGATGAGCCCTTGAGTAATCTTGATGCAAAGTTGCGCGTAGCTATGCGTTCTGAAATCAAACGATTACATAAAAAACTGGATACAACTTTTATTTATGTTACCCATGATCAAACAGAAGCGCTTACAATGGGGGATCGAATTGTTGTTTTAAATCAAGGAACAATCCAACAGGCAGATAGCGCAGATAACATATACAATCATCCGAAAAATACTTTTGTGGCCTCTTTTATGGGCGCACACCCAATGAATCTTTATCGAGCAACAATTGAGGATGGACTCCTTAACTTTGGAAATATTTATGTCAATCTTTCAACAACTCCGGTTGATTATCCAAAGAATACAAAACATGTTATCGTTGGGATAAGAGCCGAAGACATTGTTGATAGAACTAATGTAAATTATCCGTTTAATTTGGTGAAATTCAGTGTTAAGCCCGATTTTGAGGAAAGTTTGGGATCTCAAAAAATTGTTTATTTTAAAATTGGTGACACAGATACAATAGCCCATGCTTCAAACGAGTATAGAATGGGTGATTTAATTGATTTTTCGATAGATCCGATGAATATGAAATTTTTTGATATCAGTACAAGAGAAGCCCTTAATTAGTTTCCTTTTCTTCGTCTTTTTCTATCCAAATATATGTTTGCTTAAATGCACCTCTAAATGGATTTGTTGAATAATCATAGTCAACAAAAGGGTTTTTGACTTTCTTATTTATGGCGTCAGCTTTTGTATTTATTTCTTTAAAATAGTCTGATATTTTCATAATTTTCCAACCGATTTATAAATTGTATATATTTATTATCTCATATTTTTTAAAAATTTTATCCCACTTGGGTATATGTCAAGCATTAGTACAAAAGTCTTATCCTACAGGTTGATTCAATCTTTTTTTGATGGTAGTATTTTATTTGAGGAGAAGCATTTTGAGGATATTATGAAGAAAAAAGTAAGCATTGTTTTGCTTGTTATAATTGCGCTTATTGCATTTCGTTGGTGTAATGGCAAATTTGGCGAGTTCATGCGCGCAAAAATGATGGGCGCTATGATGACACCAAAAGTAAAACTCTCTCAAGTTGGTGAAATTGAATATAAAAATGAAATTGAAGCCCCTGGGCGTGTTGCGCCTAAATACCAAGTAGATTTGGTTGCAAGAGTTGACGGTTACTTGCAAGAAAAAAGATTTAATGAGGGTGACTTTGTTAAAAAGGGCCAAGTTTTATTTGTAATTGAGCCACAGCAGTATTTAATTGCTTTAAATAAAGCGCAGGCTGACCTTGCAACAGCAAGAGCTCAGGCCGTTAAAGCTAGTAAAGATTTTGCCCGTTCAAAAGAACTTGTTGCAAAGGATTATATTGCAAAATCAACTTATGACGATAATTTAGCGCAAAGAGATGTGGCTAACGCAAGTGTTAAGGCTGCAATTGCTGCGGTTAATGATGCAAAAAGAAATTATAATTATACAAGAATAACATCTCCTATTGATGGCAGAATAGGCATGTTAAATGTTACTCAAGGAAATTATGTAAGTACACAAAGCGGGCCACTTGCAAGGGTTGTAAGTACTGATCCGATTTATGTCACTTATAGTGTTGATTCTAAGCAATTTGCCGCTTTGCGCGACAGCGAAATAATTCCAAAAGATAAAAATGAACAACCTATAAATGTTGAAATCACTTTGCCTGATGGCACAAAATATGAACACAAAGGGGTAGAGGACTTTTGGGATAATGAAATTTCTCAATCAACAGGTACAATTGCACTAAGGGCAACTTTTAAAAACCCTGAAAACAGACTTATCCCTGGGGATTTTGTAAAAGTTAAAGTATATTCAAATAAATTAAATAAACAGCTTGTAATCCCTCAAGATTGCGTATTGCAAGACTCTACAGGCAGATATGTTTATGTTGTGGATAAGGATTCTATTGCAAGAAAAAAATATATAAAAGTTTCAAAAGAATACCAAAAATTCTGGATAGTAACCGATGGAGTTAGCCTGGGTGATGAATACATAAGCGAAGGCGTGGTAAAGGTAATCTCAGACAAGCCGGTAGTTGTTTTAAAAGATGATGAGTTGGTAAAGTTGAAAGATAAAAAGTAACGGAAGATAAGCATGTTTTCAAAGTTTTTTATAGACAGACCAAGGTTTGCAATTGTAATCTCGCTTGTAATAACGCTTGCGGGGTTAATTGCTCTTAAAAATCTGCCATTTGAGCAATACCCTACAATAACACCTCCGCAGGTAATTGTTTCCGCTACATACCCTGGAGCAAGCTCTGATGTTATAGAATCAACAGTTGCCGCCCCTTTGGAGTCTGCTGTAAACGGTGTTGAAGATATGCTTTATATGACTTCTAACTCTCAAAACGGAAGTTATAAGCTGAGTATTTATTTTAAAGTCGGTACAAACCCTGATATGGCCGTTGTAAACGTGCAAAACAAAACTTCTCTTGCAACTGCGCGTTTGCCTGATGAAGTTAAGAGATACGGTTTGACAATTAAAGAATCAACCGCAGGCGCTGGTCTTGTAATTTATAAAATATTCTCGCCTGATAACTCTAAAAGCCTTGTCGATCTTGCAAACTATGCCTCTATTTTTATTAAAGACGAGTTGGCACGTGTAGAAGGTATAGGTGAGGTTGTTGTATTTGGTGGTAAAGATTACGCCATGCGCATTTGGCTTGATGCGCAAAAGCTTGCGGCTTTAAATATTTCACCTGCCGATGTAAACGCTGCAATTGCAGCTCAAAACGCACAAGTTCCAGCAGGTAACATAGGTAACGAGCCTCTTGTAAACAAAAAAGACATGTCAATAGTTTTGAGAACTCAAGGCAGGCTCAAAACCGTAGAAGAATTTGAAAATATTGTTGTAAAGTCTAATCCTGACGGTTCTGCAATAAAGGTTTCAGATATCGCGCGAGTTGAGTTGGCGGCTGAAACATATGACTATATGGGGCGCATAGACTTGCAGCCTGTTGCTGTTATTCAGGTAATCCAGCTTGCTGATGCAAACGCTGTTGAGCTTGCAAACAACTGTAATAAGAAAATGGCAGAGCTTTCAAAGAATTTCCCAAGCGGTATATCTTATGAGGTTTTTAGGGATTCAACAGATTTTATTAAAGAGTCTTTAAACGAGGTTATAAAAGCAATTGTTCTTGCTATTTTCCTTGTAACAATGGTAGTTTATCTGTTTTTGGGCGATATTCGCGCATCGTTTATTCCATTTGTTGCAATACCTGTTTCTTTGATAGGTACGATGATTATTTTTGCTATGTTGGGATTTTCCATAAATACACTGACGCTTTTTGGTTTTGTGCTTGCGGTAGGTACGGTTGTAGATGACGCTATTGTTGTAATTGAAAACGTTCAAAGGCATATTGAGTTAGGTTTATCCCCTCATGAGGCTTCAGTTATATCAATGGATGAAGTATCTGGGGCGGTTTTAGCTACATCACTTGTTCTTATGGCTGTATTTGTCCCTGTTGCATTTATCCCGGGGATTACAGGTAAAATGTATCAGCAATTTGCGGTTACAATTGCTGTTTCTATTGGCTTTTCAACTCTTGTTGCCCTTACTCTTGCACCTGCACTTTGTGCAACTATTTTAAGATCAAAAGATGAAATGCCCAAAAGAACTTTTTACAATAAATATCGAGAGTTGTACAAAAATTATTGGGCTGATAAGCAAAATTTACAAGGTATTCAACTTGCTAAAGCGTGGGGTGAATTTTTAGCAACTGCTTGGGAAGTCAGCATTAAAAAATTCAATAGAATGTTTGATAGAATAAGAGATACCTACATTGAGGGTTCAAAATATTATATTGAAAAGCCTTCCAGAACAAAAATTACATATGTATTTCTTGTGCTAGCGTTATTGTTTTTATTTAAAATCATTCCAACAGGGTTTTTGCCAACAGAAGATTCAGGTGCTTTATTTACAAGTGTGCAGTTGAAAGACGGTTCTTCGCTTTCTAAAACGATGTCTATAACAGATGAATTAGAAAAAGATATTAAAAATATTCCAGGTGTTCACAATGTGCTTGGTTTGGAAGGTATTAACGGGCAAAATACCTCTATGATAATTACGCACTTTAAGCCTTGGGAAGAAAGACGTGCTGTACCTTGGTATAAGCAAATTTTTATGAGCAAAGAAAAAAGAATTGCTTCAAAGCGTTCTTTGGAAGATATTCAAAAAAATGTAAATGCACTGAGTGCAAAGTATCCAGACGCTAAAATATACTCTTTTGTACCTCCTGCAATTACAGGCTTAAGTATGTTTGGCGGCTTTGAATATCAATTATTGGATAAGGCAAACAGAACACCGCAAGAACTTAACGATGAAGCAAATAAGCTTATTTATGAAGCAAACAGGAGTTCAAAGGTAACAGGTGTATTTACCCAGTATAATGCTAATATTCCGCAATTCTTAATTGATATTGATTATAAAAAAGCTCTGGCTCAGGGAATTCCGGTCAATGAAATTTATACTGCTCTGTCATCTCAATTCGGACAAACCTATGTAAATGACTTTAACTTGTATGGTCGTGTGTTTAGGGTTGTTTTGCAAGCTCAGGAAGGTTTTCGTTCTACTCCATCTGATATGGATAAGGTTTATATTAAGTCTTCTGATGGTAAATCTTCACCCTTGAGTTCAGTTGTTAGAATTCAACCCGTAACAGGCCCGTATAACATTACAAGGTTTAATATGTACAAGTCCGTTCAATTAAGCGGTAATCCTGCCAAAGGAAAAAGCTCGGGTGAAGCCATTAAAGAAATGGAGAGAATTTCAAATGAAGTTCTGCCAGAGGATATGACTTTTGCTTGGTCGGGTACAAGCTTGCAAGAAATTGAATCAAGCGGGCAAACAACCGTTGTTATTGCGATGTCATTGATATTTGTATATTTGTTCCTTGTGGCACTGTATGAAAGTTGGATGTTACCTGTTGGCGTCATGCTCATTGCGCCAATTGCAATGCTTGGAGCTCTAGTTTTTCAGTATATCGCAGGTTACTCTCTTGACCTTTACGCGCAAATCGGGCTTATAATGTTAATTGGTCTTGCAGCAAAGCAAGCAATTCTTATTATCGAGTTTGCAAAGACTGCGCGCGAGGAACAGGGTATGAGTATATTTGATGCTGCAATAGAAGCGGCAAAAATAAGATTCAGGGCGGTTATGATGACTGTAATTGCTTTTATTTTAGGTATGGTGCCTCTTGTTCTTGCGGTTGGGCCAGGAGCTGAGAGCAGGCGTTCTTTAGGTATGACAGTTTTTGGCGGTATGATAGCAGCTGCTATTGTTGGTACAATTCTTGTTCCTGCGTTTTACGTGGTAATTCAAGAGTCAAGGGAAAACTTTGCACGCAAAAGATTAGAAAAGAAAAAGCGCGATAAGGAAAAAAATAACCATGAATAAAATTTTATCAGCTTTTATAGTTTTAAATATTCTCTTTTTAACCTCAGGTGCAACTTTTGCTGACGATAAGGATGCTAACTGGCATGAGGGAATTAGTTCTGACACTCAAGTTCAAGCAAAAGAAAATAAAGAAAATAAAATCTCTTTATTTAAAAAAGATAAAAAAGAGGATGTAGAAGAAAAAAAACGCGAGGCAAAGACTTTTGCACTGTTTAAAAAGAGAGAAAAAAAGACAGCTGATGATGTGACTGCAAAAAAAGAGGAGTTAAATGAGCAGAATATAGAACAGGCAAAGCCACAAGAAAAAATTGCAAAAAAAGAAAAAGTAAAACCTAAAAAACAAAAGAAAAAAGAAAATAAATACGATGAGTATTCAATACCCATTGATGGCTATATGCCTGTTGGCACAAGCTCGGATAAGTCTATAAAAATTTCAGGGTCTGTGCAAAAAACGCTTGAGCTTAACCTTGCTGATTGTCTTGAATTGTCTTTGATTAACAATCCTAAAATCAAGGCAGCATATGCTAATGCTGAGGCAATGAAGTTTAAAAAAGGTCAAACTCTTTCTAATTATTCGCCAGTTGTAAATTTACAGGGAAATATTTCAAGAATTAAACCTGATATGAGCAATTTTAGAAGTCGCGGTATTGTTATTGACCCTTTTACAAAATATGTCATGGGCTCAATAGGAATATCGCAGCTTGTTTATGACTTTGGCTTTACGCAAAACCAATATACAATTGATAAACTAAACTGGGAGTCATCAAAATCAAATATTGATTCTGTTGTAAATGAGGTTGTATGTCAAGTAAAAGACGGTTATTATAATTTAATTTACGCTATTGAAGCAAAAAGGGTGGCGCAAGAGACTCTTGAACAGTTTGAAATTATGTATAAGCAGGCACAGGCATTTTATGAAGTCGGTACAAAACCAAAGGTAGATGTTACTATTGCGCAGGTTAATATGGAGGATGCTCGTGCAAAACTCATTAGTGCAAGTAATAATGTAGATATTGCAATTTCAAATTTGAATAATCTTATGGGATTGCCTTTTATACCTCCTTATATTATTGATACAAGCTCGCCTTTTCAAAAGGTTGATATAGATATGCGACGCGCTGTTGAGATTGCAAACGAGTCGCGCCCTGAACTAAAAATGGCAAAAATAAGTGTTGAAACTGCTGATCAGGCTGTAAAACTCGCAAAGAAAACTTTTTTACCAACGCTTGAAGTGTCTGCAAATTATTCAATCGGCGGTGTAGGTAGAACTGTTGCTGATACAAATTGGTGGGATTTTGGGGGATATTTGACTTTCCCTGCAATAAATCCTTTTTTAATTAGAAATCAAATTAAAGAGGCAAAAGCACTTTTAGAAAAGCAAAAGTTCGATACAAAAGCAACTGTTAATGATGTTTATTACGATATTCAAAGCACTTTTGTGAAGTTAATTGATGCCAAGCAGCGTGTACCTGTTGCAAAGTTGGCGGTTAAAAAAGCGAAGGAAAATTACGAGCTTTCACAAGGTCGCTACAGGGTTGGCGTAAGTGATGCTATCGAGTATAAAGAAGCGCAAATTCAATATTATGATGCTAGGCTTTCTTATCTAAATACAATTTACCAGTATAATAGTGCAAAAGCTAATTTAGAGCGCGCTATTGGACAGACTTTGCCTGCTGTAGACGGCGATGAAGAAGAAATTTAACCAGCGAAAAAGTTTATAAAAATATAAAAGTAAATATAAGCTATGAGTATTGCTATAACTTGTTCTTTAAGTGTTTCTTTGCTTAAGAAATAAAATATTAGTGTAACGATAAAGAGTGCGGTTGCAATGCTAATGTAGTCCTTTATTTTTATATAGATAATTGATATATAATTGCTTACAAATATTGGCAAAAATGTTAATACCATCATTGCAAGAAATAAAAATACTGTTCCTATCCAAAAATATTTTTGTGAATCTTGTTTCATTTTTAACCTTTTCTGTTTGAATTGTAACACAAAATTAACGTTTTTATGCATTTTTTACCTTTTAGGCTCCTTGAAAATAAATTTTGCCGGCATTTTCAAGTAGAATTTTTTCGTATTAGTTAAAAGGAGGCATTTTATGGCAAAGACAGAGCTTATCAAGGATATTTTTTCAAGAGTGTCAGGTTTTGCTGGAGCTTTGGGGGAGTATGCTAAAACAAAAAACAAAAAAGCTTTTATTAACAATTTTTTATTGGAATTAATCGATATTAAAGGAGTCGGAGAGGAAGAAGAAAAAGCCCTTGTAGAGAGTTTGATAGCTTTTATCGAGTCAATTGTTAAATTATTTAGTGTCGCAAGGCAGTGCTTTTCTAAAAAATAACCCCTTTTTATAATCCTTCTCTTGATTTACTCCCTTTTAAAAAGGGAGTTTTTTTAAAATTGAGATAATTCAACAAGATGCCTAAAGGAACTATGTTTATTTTTTAATTGGTCAAGTGTATCTATATCAATTATTTCGCCTTTATTTATATAAATTATTTTGTCACAATTTTTAAGGGTTTTTATCCTGTGTGCTATAGCTATTATAGTTTTTTTGCCTTTTAAATCTTCTATACTCTTGCTTATTTGATTTTCTGCTTCGCTATCAAGGGCTGAGGTTGCCTCATCCAGCATTATAACTTCTCTTTCAAAATAAAATGCTCTTGCAAGTGCTATTCTGTGTTTTTGTCCACTTGAGAGTTCTTTTGTATTTTTCTCTAAATTTCTGTTTATTTCATCGTAAATATTTGCCAATTTTAGTGCTTGTATGATTTTATCAGTATTTTTTTCAGCCTTGCAATCAGGCTCAAGTGTCACATTTTGCCATACTGTATTAAAAGGTAGCGAAAATTCTTGCGAGAGGACACTTATGTTATTTTGCCACATTCTGACGTTATTTTGATTTAATGCTGTTTTGTCAATTATAACTCTACCTTTTTTTACTTTAAAAAGCCCTAAAATTATGTTGAAAAGGGTTGTTTTTCCGCTTCCCGACGCCCCTGTAATTCCTATAAAATCACCTTTTTTAATTGTAAAATTTATATTTTTGAGCGCATATTTGTCTTTTTCATAACAAAAATCAATATTTTCTAACTTTATCTGCTCCTTAAAATGCATTTTTAGATCTGTAAATTTTTCATAATTTTTATTTCCAAAGGTTGAAGAAATGGTATTGATGAACCATTCAACCTCGATTTTATTTGTATTTATTGATTGCATACAGTACTGAGTTTTGTTGATTGCAGGCACAATTCTTATAATTATTGCAGCAATTGTAGCAAGGCTTGCGCTTAGGTGTGCCCCGTCGTAGTTTTTTGTAAGCATAAGAACAACAAAAAGTATAAAAGTTCCCATAACGCCAATTTCTGTAAAATACGTCGGTAATTGAGCGTTTACGCTGATTATTTTTCTTTGTTTGGAATATTTTTCCTGCAATTTACATGCAATTTTTTCAAAGTCGTTTTCTTTTCCGTAAATAATTATTTCCTTTTGGGTATTAATTGTGGAAAGTACAAAATTTTGTTTTTCTCTTTCACTAAAATGAAGTAGCTCACCATGTTTTTTGGATTTTGTTTTAAAATATTTGTTTTCAAATTGCCAGATAAAAAAGACAAAAATACCTATTATTATGGCAATAAGTTTAAATTTTACAAATAGATATAAAAGTATTGCAAGTGCCACAATTGAATTAACAAGAAGTGAGAGCACTCCACCCATAAAACCATTTACAATTGCGCAGATTGACGTATCCAGAATCCTTAATTTATCAGAGCCGGAAAGATTTTTTGTTTGAAAATAATTTTGCGAGATAAATTTTTTGTAATTTTGTTTAAAAATTGAGTTTGAAATTTTTGCCAAGAGCGAATTTTGAAAATTTATGTGTGCAATCATAAATAAATCTTTAAAAATATAGATTAAAGCTACAAATACGCCAAGAAACATGGCTGTTGTGGTGGGATTTTTAAATAATGACAGGGAAGATAATTGATATGGTAATGTTAGAGAATTTGACGAGAGTAAAATTACAAAAGTGTAGATAAGCGATAGCCCAATAAACTCAAAGCTTGCAGCTATGATTGAAAGGATTGATAAAATGAGCAGCTTAAAACGGTATTCTTTTGCAAACGTGTTTATAAAATTTACAAAAACCCCGATAAACAATAAATTTTTCCTTGAAAATTTCTCAACAGTTAATTATACTCTTAAATATGGTTCAAAAGTCAAGTAACGAAAATTTTTTTATAGGTCTGTCTCTTTCAAATTCTTCAAATTATGACAGTTCAGTTTGTGTGTTGGATAGAAATTCTAAAATACTTTTGTTGGATAAATTTTATTTTACTCAAGATATAGAGTTGTTTTTTCAAACTTCACCATATATCCACAAGTCCTTGTTTTGTGTTTCTGTGCCTTATGATAATTCACTTTTAGATGGCAAGTGGCGAATTCATTCAAAAAATTATAAAATGCTGGGAGATTATTTTAAGATTAATCGTCAAAAGTGGACAAAAAGGCTCTCTAACAGACTTTGTGGTGCACTTTTGGATTTACATGAGGAAGGTGTTAAGGTTTTTCGTTGCGACATTAACCAACTAAGGCAAGCTTATGGTTTAAACGCACATTATCTTTCAAGAACTTCTCTGGATTGCAAAAATTTGCAGACTTCGCTTAAATTAAAGTATAATTTTGCAGAGCTGCCAGAAAACATGCTCGCAGCTTCATCGCTTGAGGCTATAATCTGTGCCATGTTTGCAAAATACATATCTTTTGGTGGTGAAACTTCAAATATGTTTGACTTTGAAGGGCTTGAAGTTTTATCAAAGCCATTTTAGATTATTTTCTTTTGGGTAGACTTGCTTTGTCTATGTGTGGTCTAAAGAATTCTGTATTTATGTTTAACATTTGACCTATTTCAAGGATTTTAAGAGCAAGCTGCCTGTCTTCATTTTTATTTTTTGAAGTTTTTAGGTGTTCAATTAATATATTTATTTTTGAGTAAATATTATCAAAGAAAATATTTTGCGCTTCGTTTATATTGGCTTGAATATCTAGTTTTTCAAGCATATTTAATAAGCCCAATATATTTTGTGCAGTTGATATTTGCATATCTGAGGTCAGTTGATTGATAAGGTTTTCAAGTTTTTTTGAAATAATTGCGCCTGCTTTGCACTTATTTAGGTTTATCTTAAATCTGTCTGCATTTTGCTTGATTAGAACTATTTTTGCATGAATTTTTTCGTCGCAAAAATCTTCAATTTTATTTAGTTCATATTCAAGCTTGCGCATCAGTGTAAATTTTGCGCTAACTCTAAATACATCAGGTATATCCATACCTAAATCCATATAATATGCAACAGGTGCTTTTAGTTCGTCGTATATATCCTGATACGTTTTTTCCATTTTTACAAGTTTTGAGAAAAGTATTTTTTCAAGAATAACTTTTCTTTTGTCAATTAGTATGTCTTTTAAGGTGTAATATGTTGAACTTATTTTGTCTTGAATTATTTTAAGTGTTTCGATTAAATCGTTAGACATAAAGACTTTTGTAATTTCGCTTTTGTCTTCGTTGTATTCATCAGGATTTTCGAGTCTTTTTACACTGCAATAAAATTCACCGCTTGCAGTATTTAAAATTACAAAAGACATATCAAATTTCTCAAAAGTTATTTTAGAAGTTAGCTCAATATGTCCAAAGTTAATCGACGCTTGATTTTTCTTTACAGTTTTTGTATTTAGTTTTTTAACTTTATAGCAGTAAATTTCATCTAAATCTTCAGGTGTTAAAAATTTGCTTGCAAATGCCCACTGCGCTGCAATTCTCTCTATTGTAACGACAGAGGGTTTTACAAACCTTTCATAAACATCTTTCCCGCTACCATAGCCTTCAATATTACTTTTTGCCTTATTTAAGATTGATAAAAATTTCTTTTCAATGTCTGTTTTGCTAAATTCATTTGCAAGCTCAATTGCCCTTAGCGCGTATTTCATTATTTGAGTGGTTTCAATACCTGAAATTTCGGCAAAAAACCAGCCACAACTTGTGTACATAAGCTGGCAAAATCTTTGCATTTCCATTAATTTTATGGCATTTGTTTTTTCTTTTTGGGTTAAATTTTTCTTTGCATTTTCTTTGAAAAATTTCTCATAACTTTCTTCGCTTCTGTCTAAAATAACGTCAATATAATTATTTCTAGCTTCCCAAAAGTCATTGTAATACTTTGTACCTTCTGATGAGCAAAGTTTTATTAGCTCATCTCTTACATAATCAAGCGCATCTCTTAATGGTCTTCGCCACTTTTGATTCCAACCTGCTTGCGCACCTGTTGAACATCCGCAGTCTTCTGCCCATCTGCCAACCCCATGGCAGCAGCTCCAAGCTGATTGCGGTTTTATTTCTACCTGAAATTTTGGTGGAAATTTTTCCAAAAACCAGCCATAGTTTGTTATTTTAAAGCCAAGTTCTTCTGCTTTTACTTCAAGTACATAGGATAAAGCCATATCGCCAAATTTTGTATGGTGTCCGTAACTTTCGCCATCAGTTGCTATATTTACAAGTTGCGGATGTCTTCTATCTTCCACATACCCGTCTTGCAGTCTGTATGCAAATTTATTCCCATCACAAAGCAAGTTATCAAAAGCTACAGACTTTGAAATTGCACCATCGTAGAAAAATAAATCTATGTATTTTGTTTCATCAGCTTCATCAGGAAAATATCTATATGGCATTGATGGGTCAATACTTCCCCAACTTACATCGTGCCAAGTGTCTTCTCCATCCATTTTTCTAACACATTGTGCTTGATGTGGTGATAAGATTGTGTATTTAATGCCACAATCAATAAGCACTTCAAGTGTTTCGCTATCTACAGCAGTTTCAGCTAACCAAATGCCTTCTGGCTTTCTCTCAAAACGTTTTTCAAAGTCTTTAATACCCCAAATTACTTGCGTGTATTTATCGTTTAGGTTTGCAAGGGGTAGTATCATGTGGTTATAAACTTGTGCTATTGCGCAACCATGGCCATCATGCAAAACCAAGGAATTTTTATCTGCCTCTATTATTCTTCTGTAGGCGTTTGGTGCGTGTTTTTCCATCCAGCTTAAAAGTGTAGGCCCAAAGTTAAAGCTCATTAATTCATAGTTATTAACTATGTTTAAAATTCTGTTTTGATTATCAACAATTCTTGAAACAGAGTTCGGTTCGTAGCACTGCCAGCAAATTCTGTCATTCCAGTCATGTTGAGGTTGCGCGCTTTCTTGCAGTTCTATTTCTTCAATCCAAGGGTTTTCTCTTGGTGGTTGATAAAAATGTCCATGGATTGTTAGGTATTTTGTGTGTTTATTTGCCTTATTTTTTGCTTCTTTCATACTTTCTTAATACCAACGCTAAACTAACACTCTATTTTTTTTCTTTGTCAGGATTTGCCTTCTTTTGCAAAATTGTGATTTTGTTGACATCAATCCAAGGGTCGCCAAGTGCATTTGAAAAGACTTTCCCTGTAATTTGAATTTTATCCCCTGTATCAAGTTCTATAAATTTTTCGGCATAATCTCTTTTTATAAAAAGTTTCATTTCTGATAATGGCACATTGTGATCGTCAACATCATCTCTTTGGATTAAAAACCCGATGTAGTCAGTTGATGAACGCATTGCTTTTTTATAATCAAGTCCTAGTGTTGAAAATTTATCAAAAGTCGCCTTCATTGTTACGGTTTTATTTAAATATTTTTGAGGGGTTGCAACAACGCTAAGCGGTGCTGTGTTTATTGGCGCACTTGTACTTGTATCTGCAAATGCAGGTGAAAATGCCAAAAATGCGCATAAAATTGTGCAAAATATTATATTTTTAAACTTAGTAAACATTATAAACTCCTATTTGATTATAAGTATATTCTAGCACATTTTATAAAGCGCACAATAGCCGATTTATGCTAAATTCCCAATTTCTTCTTCTTTTAAACAAAGATGCCCAAGCGGGTTTTCAAATGCGTATTTTTTAGCTTCTTGATTTGAAATTAAATTGCCATCAACTGTTTTTTTAATAATTTCGTCTAAAAATAAAATAGAACCTGCAAGCGTACCTTTGTCATCTTTTCCGTCAGAATTTATTTTTTTACCGCAAAATACTATCTCGTTTTTAGCATGTGCTGCTGGTAGTGCGTCGCTTACCAGAATAATTTTTTCGGGATTTTTAGTATTAAAAAACAGTTTTAGCATATTTTTGCTTGTATGAATTTCATCAGCAATTATCTCGCAATAAATGTTGTCATCAAAAAGGCTGTCTAATGCTAGATTTGTTCCCCTATGACTGATTTGCGGCATTGCATTAAAGTGATGAGTTGTAGCACTTGCACCACCTATGTTATTACTTAATGTGTGACCTGCATGCGCTCTTATATTATTGCTTTCAAGGTAATTTGCAAGTTCATTGTTTTTATCCAATTCAGGCGCTAATGTTACAATTTTTATAATATCTTCGTAGTCTTGTGTTAGTTTTTTGAAATTATCAACTGTTGGCTTTAAAAAGACATCTTTATCTTGAATACCGGGTTTATCAGGGTTTAAAAATGTTCCTTCCAAATGCAGCCCAATAACTTTGCTCTCGTTATTTTCCTGTTTGCTTTTGATTTCTTTAAAGAGTTCAAAACGCTTTCTCAGGTTTTCTATACTATCGCCTACAAGGGTCGGACAAATTGCCACTATTCCTCTGTTGTAGAGTTCTTTTAGCAGTTTTTTAATTTCTTCTTGATTTGAGGTGTTAAAATTTACACCAAGTCCGCCATGGATGTGAATATCAATTATTTTCATATATTTATTATACACTTTTTTGACTTTTTTAAAAAAGTTATTAATTACTAATTAGTGTGTTAATAGGGGTTTTTAATCTTAATGTTAACAAAATGTAACAATAACTCTAAAAAACTAAAGTTTGAATATTTCAATGTCGATATTAGTTACATAAGAACAATGGAGGCATAGAAAACAATGGGAATGGCAGCAAGCCAAGCAAGATTTTTAGGTCTTACGGCAAGAAAAACAAACGTTGAATATGAAGGACAACAAGTTAACCAACAAAGAACGGTTCTTTCCAATGAAAGCGCGGGCTTGTTCAACCAAATGTTAGAACTTCAAGTTCCGACTCCACCAAGTGCTACCGACTACTATAACACTCGTTATGTGTTTGATTCTATGGGTGAAGATTTCTCAATTACAAAATTCGACACATCTTCTGGTGGCGTAGGTGCTTATAACATTGTTCTTGAATACTCTGAAACAGAAAGAAAAGGCTATTCTTCAGTACCAATTACCCAAGGTACTCCGGTGGCATTTAACGATAAAACACCTACAAAAATTTACTTAAACGGTAAAGAGTATGAAATTACTTTAGCTGATGCAACCGGTGTTGATAAGGGTAATATCGAAATTATCAACTCTGCGATTGTTGCAAATGATTCCACAAGAAAACCTGAAAATGATACATATTACAAGTACACAGTTAACCAAGGTGAAACAGATGAAAGAACATATTACATTTCTTCTTATGATATTAATAATGCATCCTTACCTTCTGACCCTTCAGAAATGTACACAGGAGGCTTAACTCAATACTTCGCACAAGATGCAACAGTTAAAAAGAAAAGTAATGCAACAGCATCATTCCAAGCAACAAATGATGGTAGATTTGAATCTGTTACTATTACAGGCGTTGATAATGAATCACTTAACCAAAAACTTGCAGGAAAAACATTTGAGCTTGATTTAACCCAAGTCGATGACTCAGAAGGTTATGAAGCTGCTATGAAAGATTATGAATATCAGAAAATGATGTATGAAAGAGCAATACAAGATATCAACGCAAGAACAGAAATCATCCAACAACAAGATAGAACTCTTGAATTAAGATTGAAACAACTTGATACTGAACAAGAAGCACTTAAAACAGAAATGGATGCTGTTAAAGAAGTTATCCAAAAGAACGTTGAATCTACATTTAAAACATTCGCTTAATTTAAAATCCATAATCTGCACCATGTCAAAAAACTGGCATGGTGCAAAAATAAAAGAAAGTACACGAGGGTTAGTAAATGGTATCTTACAAAAACATGCATTCGCTTACAATTGCAAATAAATATGGCTCAGCAAGCTCTATTGCAAAAGCTGAATTGTATGAAACTTACGATAGATTAAGAGACTTAACTGTATCAAGTTCAGCATCATCTGGTAGTGGTTTTGGTACCGCAGGTGGATTTTTATGGCAATTGGCTAGTATGTTCTCGCCCAGTTCTTTTATGCCAATTATGGGTGGTACAAGTATGATGGATATCCCCGGTACTTCTTACTGGTCACCAATTACGGGTTCTACTGCATCTTATGATGGTGCAACTTCTGCCTTTGGGATAGGCAATCTAGGCTCTTACCCAGGGTTCCCCTCGGGTGCTGCAGGAATTACGTTGGGTTTTGGCTCAGAAGGTGCTCCTACAGGCGGTGCCGCTGGTCTTGCAACAGGGTATGCGGTAAGTTCAGCAGGGATTGCTGCTATGAATACAGCATCAGCTGCTCTGGGTACTGCTTCAGGTGGGTTTAGTTTTGGGCAAAACATTGTTCTTCCTCTTGCTGGATTGGTATCCGGTTGGGGTGGTTTATTACAAGCAATGTCCCCTTATATGGGCGAATGGGGCTTGGGTGCAATTGTTGCAGGTAACTTAATGCAAGGTACTGGTAATGCTGCGGTTAGCGCGTATCAAAACGTAACAGGTAGGATTACGACAAATGCTGATGTAATTTTATCTGACAGGGTAAAAAATATTGAAACAGTTTGTAAGATGCTTGATACCCAAGCTGATATTGTACGTAAAACTCTTAAAAACGATATTGAATCGGATTCAAAATTAGTACAAGATTTGTAAACTTTTGTAAAAAAATAAAATTAAAAATAAAGATTTTTGCTCTCTATGTCGTTATAAAACATAGATATAGATTGCAATTTCGGAATATTTGGTTTTAGTGAGCACAATATCTGTAGGCAATTTTATCTGAGGTTATGTTTTTATTAGTTTAGGGTTACCCCTAACAAAGGAGTAAGCTCGTGCAACAAAGTATCCAAATAAATTTAAAAAGGATGAAAAATTTTCTAGGATTTTCAAAAAGTTTCTTAATCAGAAAAAATCCTTTCAAAATTTTCTCTAAAGAATTTACTACGATGCTTAAGAATTTCTTTTCAATGAATAAGAAAAGAAAAATGGTAAAATATAGACTAAATTACCAACTTTACAAGCTAAATCAAATGGAAAAACTTATTGCACAAAACAATGAACACGTTTTCCTAAGGGGAAATAAATTCAACGAAATGAGATAAAATGGGCTTAATAGTTTCAACAATCAGATTAATACAACTAAACAGCATGAGGCTTAACCTTGAGTATAAGCTAACTCTGATTAACTCGTCACGTTTGCAGTTAACAAGTGCAACCGGTGATCTTGAAACTTTGGGTACCGATTTAGATCCTGATTCAGCTGAGGCAAAAGCACTGCAAAAACGGCAGGAACGTTTAAAAGTTGTTGAACAACGCCTTGAAGAACAAGCGCAAAGATATCAAATTCAACTTAAGATGATTGAAAGTGAAATCCAGAGTGTTAACTCTACGATTGACTCAAACATTCAAATGGCATACGGCAGATAAAATATTTAAAAGGCGGGTTTTTAGCCCGCCTTAAATTTTATTTAACAACTAAATTTGCAAGCTTATTAGGTACAATTATTGTCTTAACAAGTGTTTTGCCCTCTAGTGCTTGTTTGATTTTTTCATTATTTAGTGCAATTTTTTCAAGTTCTTCTTTTGGTGTATCTACTGCAACTTCAACCTTGTCGCGTATTTTGCCGTTGATTTGCAAAATAAATGTAATATCTGATTGTTTTGCAAGATTTTCATCATAAGCTGGCCAAGGTTCGCTGTGGATTGAATTTTTAGCACCAAGACCCTCGTAAATTGCTTCGCTCATAAACACTGCAACAGGTGAAAGTAACCTCAAAAGCGAAATAAGTGCAAAACTTAGCACATTGTTTTCAATTTTTGACTCGTCACGAATGTACTCGTAAATATAGTTTGTAAGCTCTCTGTATCTTGAGGTTACAGTGTTAAATTGAAATTCATTCTCAATATCGTTTGTGATTTTCTTTATTGAAATATGAACTTCACGTAGCAGCTTTTCGCTTTCTTTGTCAAGGTTTTCAGGGATTTTATAGTCAAGCGTAATAACATCTTGAAATTTTGAATACAGCCTGTAAACCCTACACAAGAACTTATAACAGCCCTCAACACCGGCGTCAGACCAGTCAAAGTCCCTAGCTGGTGGCGAGTCTGAAATTATAAATAGTCTTGCAGTATCAGCTCCATAGTTTGCAAAAATTTCGTCAGGGTCAACTGTGTTACCCTTAGATTTTGACATTTTAGAGCCGTCTTTTAAAACCATACCTTGTGTCAAAAGGTTTTTAAACGGTTCATCAAAATCAAGCAAGCCCATATCGCGCAGCGCTTTTGTAAAAAATCTTGAATACAGCAAGTGTAAAATAGCATGCTCAATACCGCCAACGTACTGATCGACAGGCAGCCACTTGTTTACAAGCTCTTTATCAAATGCTTTTTTGTCATTTCTTGCATCAGCATAGCGCATATAATACCAGCTTGAGCACATAAATGTGTCCATAGTGTCGGTTTCGCGCTTAGCAGGTGCGCCGCAAATAGGGCAAGTTGTATCCACAAAAGTTTTTGATGTTAAAATCGGAGATTTGCCCTGTACGCTAAAATCTACATCCTCAGGCAATTTTACCGGTAATTGTTCGTCAGGAACTGGAACTGTGCCGCATTTGTCGCAATATACAATAGGAATTGGCGCACCCCAGTATCTTTGGCGTGAAATTAACCAATCACGTAGTCTATATTGTGTTTTAGCATAACCAAAGCCGCCTTTTTCAGCGATTTCTGTTACTTTCTTTTTGGCTTCTTCGCTTGTTAAACCTGTGCATTCGCCGGAATTAATAAGTGTTCCGTATTGCGGGTAACATTTTTCAGCATCATCCCCTTCACCTGTTATAACGCGCAATACAGGCAAATTGTATTTTTTTGCAAAGTCCCAATCGCGCTCATCATGCGCAGGAACTGCCATAACCGCACCTGTACCATAGTCTACAAGCGCATAATCTGCTGTATAAATCGGGCAAACCCTTCCTGTTAGAGGGTTTATTATATGTGTACCTAATGCAACGCCTGTTTTAATACGCTCTGTTGAAAGTCTTTCAATCTCAGACATTTTTCTTGCATTTTCGCGATATTTTTCAACTTCTTCCTTTTGTTCGGGTGTCGTTAATTTTTCAATGTCAGGGTATTCAGGTGCTACAACAAGGTATGTTATACCATACGCTGTATCAGGACGAGTCGTGTATACCGGAACTTCTAAACCATCAATTTCTTTAACTTTAAATTTTAAAATTGTACCTGTAGATTTGCCTATCCAGTTGTGCTGCATAGTTTTTACATTGTCGCCCCAGCCTTTGAGCTTATCTAAGTCTTGCAGCAGTACTTCGGCGTAGTCTGTAATCTTTAAAAACCATTGAGAAAGATTTTTCTTTGTTACTTCACTGTCGCAACGCCAACACTTACCATCAATTACTTGTTCGTTTGCTAGAACCGTTGCACAGTGTTCGCACCAGTTAACAGCGGCTTCTTTTTTATAAGCCAAGCCTTTTTTGAACAATTGTATAAAAAGCCATTGTGTCCACTTGTAGTAGTCTTCCTTGCAAGTGGTTACTTCTCTGTCCCAATCTACGCTTAGACCCAGTTTTTTAAGTTGCATTTTCATATATGCAATATTTTCATCAGTCCACTTTGCAGGGTTTGCGCCATGTTGAATGGCAGCGTTTTCAGCGGGCAAGCCAAAACTGTCCCAACCCATCGGGTGGAGTACATTGTACCCTTGAGCTTTTTTAAATCTTGCAATAACGTCAGTTATTGTATAGTTTCTAACGTGTCCCATATGCAGTTTGCCACTTGGGTATGGAAACATCGACAAAGCAAAATATTTTGGCTTATCGCTATTGTCGTATGTCTTGTGCGGGTTTGTCTTTTCCCATATTTCAAGTCGTTCTTTTTCAATCTGCTGTGGAAAATACTCTTTTTCTAACACGTTAAAATTCCTCTTAGTTTTTCATACTTTTACTTTTGTATTATACAGCAAAAATAAAAAAACGGGCGAAACTTTACCTTGGAGTTACGCCCTTTTACAAGAATAAACTAATTCTTCGTCCAATATATATAAACATACCCATTTTGACCTTTTGCACACGTTCCGGGGGTTGGGTAGTTTACACTATCAAAGCTCCAGCCGCCAC
>CALUWD010000005.1 GCA_944324385.1 Candidatus Gastranaerophilales bacterium
TCAGCAAAAATCCGCTATGGCCAGAGGGATATGCGCCAAAATCACGCATTAATTGCATTCTTGCCTTAATAATATAAGGTGCAAAAGCGTAATCACGAGTATAAATTGTTCCATGGTAGGATTCATCAGGCTCGCAAAACTCGCTAAATTTGCCGTTTGTATAGTCGAATTTACCACTATCTACAATGACTCCGCCAACTTGCAGCGCATGCCCGTCCATATATTTTGATGTTGAATGTATTACAACGTCTGCACCAAAGTCAATTGGTTTGCATAAAATCGGCGTTGCAAAAGTGTTATCCACAATAAGAGGTAAGCCATTTTTGTGTGCAACATGTGCAAATTTTTCAATGTCAAAAATCTGCAACGACGGATTTGTAAGGGTTTCGCCAAAAATTGCTTTTGTGTTTGGTTTAATTTTTGCTTGAATTTCATCCTCATTAGCGTCAACATCAACAAAAATGCACTCAATTCCAAGCTTTTTTAAGGTATAGGCAAAAAGATTTACCGTACCGCCATAAATTGCACTTGCACTTACAAAACTGTCCCCTGTTTGGCATAAATTTAAAATCGACATTAACGATGCCATTTGTCCGGAAGATGTGCACATTGCAGCTACGCCATGCTCTAAATCGGCGATTTTTTTCTCAACAGCGTCAACTGTTGGGTTTGTAAAGCGCGAATAAATGTGTGCTTTAGTAGGATCATCAAAAACCGCAGCTATTTCATCGGTTGAATTAAATCTAAAAGTTGTACTTTGATAAATCGGCATTACTCTTGGGCCACCATTTTCGGGAGTGTAGCCGGAGTGTAGACATTTTGTTTCATCTCTCATAATAAATTACCTCAGCTTTATTTTAAAATAATACCATAAGAATGGATTGTGTTATACTTGCTTAAAAAGGAAATTTATGTTTGCTTTTAAAAATATGCCTGATAATTTAAAAAAGTTTTTTAAAAGCCCAAGGTTAGTGTTTTTAGCCTCGAGTTTATTGTTTTTATTGTTTTTGTTTTATAAAGTTCATCTGCAGCTACCTGATTTTTATCTTGATAGAGAAGCGGCTTTTGAATTTGTGCAAACTCTCGACCCTCATTTTGATGTGAACGACATAAGCAAGAAATTTGGTAATCCTATCCATCCTGTTTATAATTTTTTATTTAAGATTTTAGCAATAAATTTAAGTTTTTTATTATTTGTATTGATTTTTAATATAAAAAAATGGAGAAATTTCAAGAACATTGCACTTTTTAAAAATGTAATTTTTGTTATTTTGTGGATAAATATTTCTTATATTTTAATGTGCGGTTTTCATCTTGCCTCTTGTGAAGCAGATATTGGTAAACACGTGTATCACTCTGGTGCAGACTCTATGGGTATACCTTACTTTATGTTAATGGGTTTGTGTTTTGTGTTTTCTTTTGTGTACTACCCATGTGTAAATTTACTGTTTTATATAATTTATATGACCAGATTTAAAAATGTTTTTTATAGCATTTTGTGCTACTTTGCAATGGTACCTATACTGCTTTATTTGAAAGACTTAACCTTTAATAGAATTTTTATTTGGCAAGATGTTTTAGGCTATTTTTATCTTTTTGTTTGGATTGGTGTTTTTGTGGGAGCAATTCAGCAATTGAAATATAAGAGAGTTGCGAATTCAAATAAAATTAAACCATCTCCACACAATGTATGTTAAATACGTCATCTCTACCTGTTGCTTCTTTTGCAAATTTTTTCGCAAATTCAATAAATTCGTCACTTTTTTCATCTTTAATTATGCTAAATGTGAATTTTTCATTAGGATTATTTTGTAAATATTGTTTTAATTTTGCTCTAACTTTTTCATTGCCGCCAACACCTTTTATATCGTGACTTAGAAACATTTTTTCTCTTAAAAGAAATGAATAATTTAAATCGTTTGTACATGCTAAAAAGAGCGCTGTTCTCAAAGTGTTTTTAACTAAAGTATTTTTATCTATTTCGCCTGTTTTAAAGTATAATCTGTCTTTGTTGATAAATAGCAATGCTTTAATGTGATCGGCAATTGTGTCGGGTGATTGATGGAATAAAGAAGGCTGTCTAACACAAGCATGTAGATATTCTTTAAGTGTTAAAATAGGCTCACCATTTTCATCTTTTAATTTTTCATGCTCTACAACTCCAACTACGTTATTCACTATAGTATCGGGTGCTTGAGTAAACAATGTAGCTTTCTTGACACAAACATTTAGATATTCTTTAAGTGTTAAAATAGGCTCACCATTTTCATCCTTTAATTTTTCATGCTCTACAACTCCAACTACATTATTCACTATAGTATCGGGCGTTTGAGTAAACAATGTAGCTTTCTTGGCGCAGGCACGCAAATACTCTTCAAGTGTCAAAATCGGCTCACCATTTTCATCTTTTAATTTTTCATGTTCTATAACTCCATTAACATTATCCTGAGCTTTTGGGGTTAAATCATTAAAAAGTTCTTTTCTTTTTTCAATGTTTTTTTCTTTTTTCATTTGTTCGATTATTTTTACATTGTTCCCAAATGAAATATTGCTCGCTAAAAATAAACTATTTAAATTTGACAAATGATTTGCACCCTGAAAAGGTGTCCTTTCTTGTGCGTTTTTATTTTGGAAAGGTATTTTATTTATATTTTTGCTATTCTTAAAATTAAAATTAATTGCTGAAATTTTCATTGTTTTTATCTATAATAACGGCTAGTAAGTATTTAAAACTCGTAAATAAAAAAATTTGCGTATAGGAGTGTAGATAATGAAAGTATTACTGATTAATTCAAGTGCACATGAAAAAGGCTGCACATATAGAGCTTTAAGTGAGGTTGCAAAATCGCTCAACAAAGAAGGCATTGAAACAGAAATTGTGCAGTTAAAAGACCCAATTAACGACTGTATAGGTTGTGGTGCCTGCAAAAAAACGGGAGAGTGTATAATTAAAAATGATATGGTAAATGACTTTGTAAAAAAGGCAAAAGACTTTGACGGTTTTGTTTTTGGCTCACCTGTGTACTACGCCCACCCCTCAGGCAGACTTTTATCTTTTATGGATAGAATTTTTTACTCCGGCTCAAGTGCTTTTGCGTATAAACCCGCAGCAGCAGTCGTAAGCGCAAGGCGTGGAGGCACAACAGCATCATTAGATGTTATTATGAAACATTTTATGATTAATAAAATGCCTGTAATTTCTTCAAGTTATTGGAATATGGTGCATGGAAATAAGCCCGAGCAAGTGGAAGACGATTTAGAAGGCTTGCAAACTCTGCGCATGCTCGGTCAAAATATGGCTTGGATTTTAAAATGCATTGAAGCAGGTAAAAACAATGGAATAAACACACCTGTACCTGAAGAAAAAATTTGGACAAATTTTATCAGATAGTTAGAAAAAATACAAAATAATGCCTGATAAGGCACTTATTAAAAACAGTGATAAAACAAGGACAATAGAATCTTTTATGTCCTTGTTTTTAGTTATTACAACCCATATTCCAAGCCCTGCATTTGCACAAAGCCCTGCTATAACAGAATAAAAAGCGATTACACCTTTTGTATAAAGCATTACAAGTGCAACTGATATTGCACAATTTGGTATTAAACCAAAAAGCGCTGCTATTACAGGCTGCATGGGTGAGTTAGACATCAAATATCCACCCAGTGCTTCTGCAGAACCACATTTAGTTATGACCACATTTATTGCAAAAGTGATTAAAAATATAAATAAACCTATGCTTATGGTGTGTACAATAGGGTGTAAAATTAAATCCTTGCTTACTTTGCTTTCAAGGGTGTGACTGCAACAGCCTTTTTGCGAAAGTTCATCAATTTTTTGTTCTAAAATATTTTTTTGTGGGAAAAAGTAATCAAAAGCGTAACCTGCAACTATGCCGATGGTGATTTTTATTGCAATTATTGGTAATACAAGTTTATACTGTTCAGGCATGGAAAGTAGTACGGGTATTGCCTCATCTGATGTTGATAGATAAACTGCAAGCAAAGTGCCACGAGAAATTAAGCCCTTGATGTAGAGTACACTTGCGATAATAGAAAAACCGCACTGTGGAAAGGATGCAACGATAGAGCCTATTAGCGGTGCAAGTTTTCCTGATTTTTTAACAAAAGCTAAAACTTTATCAAAGTAAAAATACTCAATGAATTCTATAACGGCAAAAGTTATAAATAAAAGCGGTATAATTGAAATTAAATCCGCCAAAGCCTTGATTAAAGAATTGTTTAAAATAATGCCTGACATAACAAGGATTTTATTACGTCAGGACAATATTTTCATCAACCGTTTTTGGGATTTTAAAAGTTTTTTAATTTCTCGTCTATTTCTTGTTTAGAAAGTGATTTTTTACACAAATACCAATCATGACAAGTTATGTTTTGTGCACGCTTTTCTTCATCGCTCATTTGATAAGCCTTTTTATCAGGCGGCACAATAACATCACCCCCAACCTGCCAATTGGCTGGAATTCCTACATCAAAAGCCTTGCTTGCCTGAAGTGCAGTTGTCAGTCTTAAAATTTCATCTAAATTTCTGCCAACTGTTTGCGGATAGTAAATAATAGCGTGAATATTGCCTTTTGGGCAAATGACAAAAACAGCACGTACAGTTTTGGTATCATTTTGTAGCATACCGTATTTACGAGCAATTTCGCCATTTTTATCATCAATTAAGGGGAAGGTAATTTGTGTACCCATTTTCTCACTCATTGATAAAATCCAACTTTTGTGGGATTCAAGGTTATCAACAGATAAGCCTATTAATTCTGTATTAATTTCTTTAAATTTATCGTAGTATCTTTGAAATGCCATAAGCTCACTTGTGCAAACAGGCGTAAAATCTGCAGGATGAGAAAATAAAATAACCCATTTACCATCGTAATCGCAAGGAAAATTCACTGTCCCGTTTGTTGTATTTGCGCTAAAAAATGGGGCTCTATCTCCAATTAAGGGCATTTTGTGCAAATTTTTAGCAGCCTTGACCCCAAGGACAGTTGCCCCTATTGCTCCTGCTGCAAGTAGTATCTTTTTAAACATTTTCACCTCTTTCTTTTTTTGAATTTATAAATCTTATTGGTAAAAATAACATCCCCCTAAAGGAGAGATATTAAATTTTGTAAAACAAATTAAGGTTTTGCCTATCTTGTTAGCAAAAAATATTTTTCAAGGAATTTGTACAAAAAAAACGAGGATAAAAATGAGAATAGAAAAAATTTCAAGTGTATACGGGCAAAATTACTTAAACAATTCAAACAAAAAAAGCGGGTACAAATTTCAAACCTACCCAGTGATTAATGATTTACCTAATGCAAATAGTGCTTATTTTAATATAAATTTTTCAGGGTCTTACGAAAAAGCAAATCTTAAAAAGTTTTCAGATAATCAGGAAAAATTTACTTTAATTGCAAACAATACATGGAATAAAACCAGATACATAGCAAAAAAATTTAATCATTCTCAAATAACTTCAGAGCACTTATATGTTGTGGTTTTGAACGATTTAATTAAATATATTGATAAATTAAATTCCGGTGTAAGACGTGAAGAAGAAAAACAATATTCCGCACCTGTTACTTTAGAGGCATTTTTTGGTAGGCGAGAAATTTTTGAGGATAAAGAAGCAAGAACAAAATTAAAGGAAATATTGGAAAAATATCTGAAAGAAGGATTGAGGGATTTAAAAAATAATGACAGAATTCCAAAAGCAGGCATATTCGAGCCAAGACTTTCACCAAGATTGGCGGCTGATTTAAACAAGGGCTTTGAAGTGAAAGAATCTACTTATGAGACAGGCTTATTTAGTGATGATGTTTTCTTGCTTGCTTTGCTTGCAGGTAGTGACAATAAAATTGTAAAAAAATTCCGCGAAATGGATTTTGAAGTACAAAAGGCAACAATGGTGGAAGATAATTCAGTAAACCAAAAAAATCACTTGCCATTTTATGACAATCTTGCAGATAAACTTTGGAAAAACATTGACCTTGGAAATGATATGTATATTACATATGAGGGTGAAAATAAAGAGTCTTCAAAACATTTGATTTCGAGTTTTACAAATTTAATTAATAAACCAAATCAAAAATACAATAATTTAAATGCTCAAAATACAAAAATTGTGGTGTTTAACCAATATGGGATATATTCTGCAATTGAAAATTATGTTGAAGAAGCAAAAAAACATCCCGAAACAACATACGTGTTAATGTATGACTTTGCAGATGTTGCAAAGAGTAATGCTTTGGCGGAGGAAAGAGCTGAAATTGGGTTAAATGAAAATGAGTTAAAACTTTTGGAAAATTCACAAGTCCCAAATGTTAGAATGGTGATGATTTCAAACAAAGATGCCTATTATGCAAATGCTCAGCAAAGTCCAATTATTAAAAAGAGATTAGCTCATTATGGTGTGCTTTCAATTCCTATGATTAACTCAAGCGATGCAAAAGAAATACTGGCATCTGAAAATGGTAAAAAATACATAGAAAAAAGAATAAATAAAGAAATCGATTTGCAAGCGATAAGTCAAGTTATCGATTTTACGAATAAAACAGAGGGTTATTATCCTGAAAAAGCGCTAAGTTATGTCGATAAAATGGCATCTTATTATATTGACAAAAAACAACTAACGTTTGAAGACGTTCAAAGTTATGAAAAAGAGATTGGAGACATTCAACAAAAAAGCGACAGTTCTCAGAGTGATTTTAAAATAACTTTTAATACAGGCAAAAATCTTGATGATATTATTGGCAATCCTATGACAAAAGCAGAGGCTAAAAGTATCGTAAACCAGATTTTAATGAAAAGAAAGGGTGGAACAAAAGGGTTTATAACATTTTTAAACAACGGAAGCTCATACGGTGGTGGTAGAAGACACACC
Source organism: Candidatus Gastranaerophilales bacterium (assembly GCA_944324385.1). Classification (GTDB taxonomy): domain Bacteria; phylum Cyanobacteriota; class Vampirovibrionia; order Gastranaerophilales; family Gastranaerophilaceae; genus Galligastranaerophilus. The sequence goes on from CALUWD010000005.1 coordinate 6,890, forward strand.
GCACAATGTATCGCAGGCGAAGCTCAAATACCTATGATTACAGTAAATGCACGTGATTTCGCCCTAAAAGATATTGATGCGCTTAGCATGAATGCTAATTTGTCGGAAATAAAAATCAAGAAGCTTTTTGATATGGCAAAGGCTCAAGCAAGTGTTAATAAAAATAAAACAGCAATGATATTTATTGAAAACTTTGATAACTTTGCATCTAATCCACTGTATGGGGTTTCATCAATATATGAACAAAAAGCATTTTCGCAACTGCTTGAAGAAATGGATAAATTAAGAGATCAAGACGATGTAAATATTGTGGTTATAGGTTCTCTTAACTATCCGAATTTACTTGATGAAAATGTTATGAAACCATATAAATTTTTAGATCAAATAGTTGTTTATTCCCCGCAGGATAACCATGATAGAGAAGATGTCCTAAGGTACTATGCGGATAAAAATGGTTTAAAAATAGGTGAAACGCCTGAAGAAAAAGATAAAATATTAAAAAATGCCTCAGAAACAACTATGGGCTTTAGTGTGGTAGATATAATATATTTGCTTGAAAAAGCTGAACAAGTTTCAAAAGAAAGAGGCAAGGAATTTATCGATAAAGCTGATATCACAGAGGCCTTTTTGCAAACAACAACGGGCAGACCATCTTCAAGAGAATATTCTTCACACAGAAATGCTATTGTTGCAAAACATGAATGCGGACATGCCCTAACTCTTCAAGTTATGCATGATATAGCAAAAAAAGAAAATAAACCTTGGCATTTGCCTGATAAGATTAATTTTATTACTCTTGATCCAAGAGGAAATTATGGTGGTGCAATGTATCCAAAGGATTCTGAAAATGAAGAATATAGTTTTGAAAAAGTGTTTTCAGAAATGGTTTGCGACTTTGGTGGTTATTCGTCCGAAAAACGTTTTTACAATATGCAGGGTAGCTGGGGTATAACTCAAGATATGTCAATGGCAACCGAAGTTGCAAGGCTTGCAGTTGAGAAAATGGGCATGGGCGCTAAAACCGGAAGAATTTCAATTAATTCAAATCCAAATTGGCAAGCATTTATTTCAGACAGCTTGAAAGATAAAATCAATTCAGATGTTGAAGTGATGCTTAAAAATGCAGAGTATGTTTCTAATGAAATTGTAAGCACTTATGCTGATTTCATTGAGCAATTTGGCGAAAAATATCAAGACAAAGTAGGAACAGGCGAGTGCATAATCATGTCTGATGAATTTCAAGAACAGCTTGAGAACTGGAAAAATTCTTTAAGTTGGGATAAAAAACAAAAACTTTTAGAGTTGGAAAATAAAATTTTAGATGTAATTGAAAAAACTAAAAAAGGTGAACTTGTAAAACAATAACCTTGTGGGCTAATTTACCCTAATTAAAATGCGCACTATAATCTCAATAAAAATGAGGATTATGGTGCGCAAAATTTTTATAATACTTATTATTTTTCTTATTTTGCCTGCTTTTGCAAAAAGTGAGCAAGCACTTGATTTTAATAAAAGAATATCCTACATTAACCTTAATTTTTGGCGAAAATTTAATGATGAGTATTTAATTTACTACATTTTAGAGGCAACAAAAAACAACCATAAAGCAAAAAGCGCACTATACAAAAGCGAGCAATTCAGGCAAAATATAAAGCTTAGCTTTGCAAATCAACTACCATCGCTAAGTGTTGCGGCAAATTATTTAGGTTTAAAAGTTCCAATGCTTGATAATTTTGCAGTAAAGAAAAATGGTTTTATTTTGCCTTTTGAATTTAACTATGAGGCTGATTTACTGCTTAAAAACAGGGATAAAACAAAATCTCAAAAAAAGCTCTACAATGCTCAGTTGTACGATGAAAAAACGATTTATATAATGCTTGCAGCAGATGTTGCAACGACTTATATAAATATTTTAAAATTCGATAAAACGCTTGAGCTGCAAGAAAAAATTGTCCAAAACAAAGAGGAGATTTTAAAAAGAGTAGCTAAAAAATACAAATGCGGGACTATTTCAAAAACTGAATTAAACGAGGCAAAAAAAGACCTTGCAAGTGAAAATCAAGAGCTTGAAAATATAAAAAAACAAAGAACACTGCTTTTAGATAACCTTGCTTTACTTTGCGCTAAAAGTGCTTATAATATTGATGAGTTTAAAAGGGGTGATTTTGATAATTTTGCACAAAATTTAGTTATACCTGATGAAATTTCATCAGATTTAGTTTTTAATCGTCCTGATGTTTTGGCTGCTCTTGAGAAATTAAAAAGTGCAAAAATAGATATTCTCATTGCAAAAAAAGATTTTTTCCCAACCTTTAATATTCGAGGCATCTACGCTTTTAACACCTTTGGTCCTGGAAATTTTTTCTCTTGGGACGCAACTTTAGCAACGCTTGTGGCCGGTGCTACTCAGGGAATTTTTGAAGGTGGCAGAAAAGTTGCAAATTTAAAATTTCAAAAAGCTTATTATAACGAGCTTTTTGAGAATTTTTTGCACAGTGATTTAAATGCAATTAAAGAGGTAAATGACGCCCTGTATCAGGCAAAATACGATTTAAAAATATTAAATGAAGCAACAGAAAAGTATGCAGTTCAAAAAAGTAATTTTGAGCTTGAAAAATCGCGTTATAAAAACGGAGTGAGTAATTTTATTTCTTTGTTAAATGAAAGTTCTCAAGCACTTTTAGAGGGGCAAAATTATATAGAGAAAAAAACGCAAAAGTTTTTAGATATGGTTTCCCTCTATAAATCTGTAGGGGGTGCGCTGTGAAACATAAAAAAATATTAATTACATTAATAGTTATTGTTTTAATTTTTTTGATTGTTTTTATTTATTTAAAATTAAACAAGAAAAACCCTAATATTTTAACTTTGTATGGAAATATTGAAATACGTCAGGTTGACTTGGGTTTTAGGGTCGAAGGGCGCGTTAAAAAACTTTTAAAAGAAGAAGGGGATGAAGTTAAAAAAGGCGAATTGCTTGCAATTTTAGATGATGTTACCTACAGGGCAAAATATGAAAAATCCTTGCATGATATAAATTTATACAAAGCGCAAAGTGAAAATGCTGATTTAATTTATAAAAGAAACATTGAACTTTGCGCAGATGGCACAACCTCTAAGCAGGATTGTGACGGTTTTATAAGGAATAAAAAGGCGTCATACGCTAAGGTAGAATCAGAAAAAAAGCAAAATAGAATTTATAAAGATGATTGGGACAATACAAAAATTTACTCTCCAAATGATGGAATTGTAACAACCAGAATAGTTGAAGAAGGGGCTGTTGTAAATATTTCGACACCTGTTTATACAATTTCATTAAATAAGCCTGTTTGGATTAGGACATATGTCAGCGAAAGAGATTTAGGAAACATAAAATACAATATGAAAGCTCAGGTTTTAACTGACACAATTGACCCAAAAACAGGTAAAAAACGAGAATATCAGGGCAGAATAGGTTATATTTCACCTGTTGCGGAATTTACCCCGAAAACTGTGCAAACACAGGAGCTGAGGACAGATTTAGTTTATCGTATTAGGGTTTATGTTGATGAAGGTGATAAATTTTTAAGACAAGGTATGCCAACAACTATAAAAATAAATTTAAGGCAGGATAACAATGACAGTGGCAATTGAAATTGAAAATTTGACATATAAATTTAAAAACAGTGAAACTTTAGCGCTAAAAAATATTTGCGCCAAAATTCAAAAGGGCTGTATAACAGGTGTAATGGGTGCTGACAGCGCAGGTAAGACAACACTTTTAAGGAGTCTTATAGGGCTTTTAAGTCCAAAAGGCGGAACTGTTAAGACTTTTAACCTTAATCCATATGAACAACAGGAAGAAATTAATAAAATTCTTGGCTATATGCCTCAGAAATTTGGACTTTATGAGGACTTGAGCGTAGAAGAAAATCTTGAACTGTATGCACAACTAAAGGAGTTGCCGGAAGAAAACAGGGAACAAACTTTTGAAAAACTCTATCGTTTTACCAATCTTGACCCCTTTAAAAAAAGGCTTGCAGGTAAACTTTCAGGCGGTATGAAACAAAAGCTGGGCCTTGCCTGTGCGCTTTTAGGCAAGCCTGATTTACTTGTGCTTGATGAACCATCAGTCGGGGTAGACCCTATTTCAAGGAAAGAGCTTATGCTTATGGTGCGCGAGCTTTCATCAGGTGATATGACAACAATATGGTCAACTGCATATATGGATGAGGCTCAAAGTTTTGATTTTTGCATTGTTTTAAATGGCGGCGAAATTATATATAACGGTGTACCCTCAGAACTTGGCAGTGATACTGAAACTTTTGAAAATCGCGTTATTGAGCTTATGGGAGGCTACATAGAAAAAGAATCCCTAATTGCAAATGATTTTGAGCTTAAGGAAACAAATGTTGGTTGTCCTGTAAGCGCTGTTGGGCTTGAGAAAAAATACGGCGATTTTTATGCTGTAAAAAATAACACTTTTTGTATTCAAAAGGGTGAAATATTTGGGCTACTAGGTCCAAATGGCGCAGGAAAATCCACCTCTTTTAAAATGATGTGCGGACTTATAACCCCGAGTGCAGGCAAGGCAGAGATTATGGGTGTTGATATAGTAAAAAACCCATCTAAAGCTCGCTCATTTATTGGTTATATGGCACAAAAGTTTTCTCTTTACGGTAATTTAGATGTTTTGGGAAATCTTGACTTTTTTGCAAGTATATACGGACTTTCAGGCAAGAGAAAAGAAAAAGAAATAAAAAAAGTTATTGAAGCTTTTGAACTCGAGCCTTTTTTAAAGCAAGACACAAAGGAATTGCCGCTTGGCTTTAAGCAGAGATTAGCTCTAGCGTGCGCTATTATGCACAAACCGCCTGTTTTATTTTTGGATGAACCAACTTCTGGCGTTGACCCTATTGCAAGAAAAGAATTTTGGTCACATATAAAGGGTCTTTCAAAAAAAGGTGTCACAACAATGGTGACTACGCATTTTATGGATGAGGCGCGCTACTGTGACAGAATTAGCCTGTTTTATAACGGCGAAACAATTGCCATAGGGACTGTTGAGGAGCTAATAAAAAGTGCACAGGTAAATACTATGGAGGAGGCTTTTTGTGTTTTAATTGAAAGGTCTAAAATGAATGAGTAGACTTTTTGCGCTAATTAAAAAGGAATTTTTTCAAATTACAAGAGATCCCTCAAGCGTAATGATAGCTTTTATTATGCCTCTTATGCTGTTGATAATTTATATGTATGGAGTAAATCTTGACACATCAAGAGTAAAACTGGGGTTAAAATTTGAGGATACAAGCCCTGAACTTTCTACACTTATGGAGTCTTTTAGTAAAAGTAAATTTGTAAGGGCAAGAATTTATCAAGACAGAAAGCTGATGTATAAAGATTTAATAAGCGGTAAGATTAATGGTTTTGTAATTATACCAAATGATTTTTTAAAAAATATCCAAAGAAAAAGAACTACTGATGTGCAAATTGTGACAGATGGTTCTGAGGTTAATCTTTCTAATTATGTAAAAAGTTACCCTATGAGCATTATTAGTCAGTGGGCAAGCGAGAGCTCTTATAAGTATAATTTTCAAAAACCAATTTTGCAGGCGCAAATTCGTTATTGGTACAATCAGGATATCAACAGTCACCACTTTATTCTCCCCGGTTCACTGGCTATTACCATGACTTTAATTGGAATGCTCTTAACTACTCTTGTTTTGGCTCGCGAGTGGGAAAGGGGAACCATGGAGGCGCTTTTGTCTACCCATGTTAGAAAGTTAGATATATTTTTGAGCAAATATATTCCTTATTTTGTGCTTGGTATGCTCTCTATGCTTTTTAATGTTTTTGTGTGCGTTAAAATTTTTAAAATCCCTTTTTATGGCAGTTATATTGTGCTTTTTGGGGTGTGCGCATTGTTTTTATTTTCTGCTTTAGGGATAGGGCTTTTAATATCCTCAAATTTTAAAGACCAATTTTTAGCAAGTCAAACTGCTTTATCTATTGGCTTTTTACCTGCGCTAATGCTCTCAGGGCTTACTTTTCCAATAAATTCAATGCCTGAGATTTTGCAAAATATAACTAAAATAATCCCCACAAGATATTTTGTAGCTTTTATACAAAGTGAATTTCTTGCAGGCACTGTTTGGGAAATAGTGCTTATAAATTCTGTATTTTTAGTGGTTTTGGGAACGCTTACGGCAATATTTGTTTATAAAAATATAAAAACAAGGGTAGATTGATGTTAAAAAGAATTATTGCGCTTGTGAAAAAAGAATTTATAATAATTTGGCGCGACCCAAAAAGTCGCATGCTTATTGTAATTCCGCCATTAATGCAACTTTTTATTTTTGCTTATGCAATGACAATGGAGGTTAGAAATATTGATGTTGCTGTATTAGACAGGGCAAATACCCTTGAATCAAGGGAACTTATCTCAAGGTTTGAAAATTCAAGGTGGTTTAGGAAATTTGTATTTGTAAAAAATGAAAATGAATTAAGAAAACAAATTGAAACGCAAAAGTCACATATGGCGCTTGAGATAAGTAATGACTTTTCTGTAAAAATTAAAAATGGCAAGGGTGCTGATGTTCAGGTTATAACTGATGGCAGGCAGACAAATACTGCTGCAATAGCAGGCTCTTATGCAAGTGAAATTATAAATAACTATTCTCAAGAGTTATCAAAAACAAACGCGTCAGAGCTGAATTTTCAAACAAGGAGCTGGTATAATGAAAATCTTGAGTATATTTACTACACTTTAGCCTCGCTTGTTGTGCTGCTTGCAATGGTAATAACTCTTTTATTGACTTCGCTTTCTATTGCGCGTGAAAGGGAGCTTGGAACTTTTGACCAGCTTATAGTTTCACCTTGTACACCTTTTGAAATACTGACAGGTAAAACAATTGCGCCAATGGGTATTGCGCTTAGTTTGAGTATTTTTATGGCGCTTATTGCTGTTATTCATTTTAAAATGCCATTTAGGGGTTCAATTATTTTGTATTTAATAAGCACAGTGGTTGCAATTTTATCTATAACAGGTGTTGGGCTTTTTGTTTCAGCTCTTTCAAAGACTCAGCAGCAGGCAATTTTAGGCGCATTTACCTTTCAAACCCCAGCCTCGCTGCTCTCGGGTTTTATCTCTCCGATTGAGGATATGCCTAAATTTTTTCAGTATTTAACTTATCTTGATCCGTTGAGGTTTTATATGGTTATAGGTAAGGGCATATTCTTTAAAAATATGCCCTTACATGATGTTTTAATAAATATTATACCGCTTTGTATTATTGCGCTTGTGACACTAAGCGCTGCAATGTGGCTGTTTAACAAGCAATTGGATTGACATATGTAAATTATTAATGTAATATTTTAAAGGGATTGAGTAAGGATGTGAATATGAAAAAAATAATTATTTTACTTGCTATGTTTTTTATAGCAATACCATCGCAAGCACTTACCATTGATTATACAAAAGATGGTAGCGCACAAGCTTTGGTTAGTAAAATCGGGTTTAATATTTTGAATGCAAACAGAATACCTCAAAGAATGGTTTTTTATGTAAAGCCTGATAAGAAAGTCGTAAATGCTGTTACCTATTTTAGGGATAGGCAAATCGTTGTATATGGTGGCTTATTGACATATTCTGACAACGAAGATGAATTGGCGGCGGTGATAGCACATGAAATATCGCATGCAATAGATTCTTATGACGGTGTGTTAAGGGGATTTTTCTCGCCTGTTACTTATTCTCTAAAACCAAAAAAATACGAATATAAGGCAGATAAAAGAGCCGTAGATTTTGTTGTTAAGGCAGGGTATAACCCACTTGCTTTTATTACAATAATGAACAAAATTGATTCTCAACCACGTTATGAATTATTTAGTACACACCCGCTTTGCTCTAGAAGGCTTGCTGCAGTTTATGAGTATATCTATACAAAATACCCACAATATCTTGTGCAAAATGAATATAAAGACAATATTTATTACCAGAATTTTTTACTTACATCCAGGGAAAATAGGTTAAAATTACAAGAAAAAGTTAAAAATAATTCCAAAAAAAGAATTAAATATTTGTAGAAAGTTATTATGAAAAGATTTTTTTCTTTAATTTTATGTTTGTGTTTTTGCTTGGATTGTACCATTGTATTTGCACAGCCTATAGTTGATGAGTTTGCAAATTCGTCATTAGATAAAAATTTACGTGTTATTTACAGTAAAGCAAGTCCTATATATGATGATTTGGTGTTAAACACACTAAATCCCAATTTAAGGGTTAAAGAACAAAAGGTAGCCCCAATAGTTGACGATTTTGCATTATCAACTCTTAGTCCTGATTTAAAAATTGAAAGAAGTAATTTAAATAAGTATGATTTTGAAAATATAGAAAGAATGGTTGTAAAAATTTCTCCTGTAAATTATGTTACAACAAGGAGAAAATTATACGAAGGACAGCCTATTGATTTTATAGTTAAAGAAGACATATATTTTGGCGATGTCAAAATTTCAAAAGGAACTCCTGTAAAGGCAAGGGTTGAAACAATTTCTAAAAATGAAGCCTACGGAGTTCCTGCTGATTTAATTATAGACAATTTTGTTGTTAATAATATTCCACTTGAGGGGCAAATTAAAATTGTTGGTGCAAATCGTGCGCTATGGGTCTATCCTATAGGTTGGGTTTTGATGCCGTTTTGTTTTGCTGGTTTGCTTGTTTTTCCAATAAGAGGTGGGCATGCAAAACTTAGACCCTCAAATACTTTTGAAGTTTATTTTGAAAAATAAGCGCATTAAAATATCTAAATTCTATTGTGCCAAACGCCGCCATCTCTGTCTATTATAGCGTCGTAGAATGACCAAAATCTAAAAATACCGGTTAGACCTAAAAGTGCGTGTGTCACAACTTTATCTTCATGTTGGTCATTTACAATTTGACCCAACCCTGGCCAAATTAAAAGTGATAGTAAGCTTGCGCCAACCGATCTTGCGCTGACATGGCCATCAACACCATGGGTTCCTGCAAAACAAGGGGTAGCAAGTGTTAACATGTAAAAAAGCATTAAAATTGATAAAATCTTTTTCATAAATAATCCTCCAGACATTTCTCTACTTTATAAGTGCTTGTACCTCTTTAAAATACGGACATTTTGCCCCTTTTAACCATCCAAAAAGAACAATTTCAAGAGAGCAAATTTTTGCCCCGTTTTGTCTTAAAAGTTCCATTGCGCATTTAAATTCAGATTTTTTTCTTGAAGCGCAAACGTCTTTTACAACATACACTTCAAAACCTTCTTTAATAAGTGCCACAGCAGTTTGCAAAACACAAATGTGAGATTCTATACCGCAAATAACTATTTGTTTTTTGTTGTGACTTTTTATTGTGCTTAAAAATCCATCTTCTAAAAGTGCATTAAAAGCAGTTTTTTCAACAGGCATGTATTTTTCACCAAGTGTATCTCTTATACCTTGTATAGTCTGCCCTAGACCTTTTGGATACTGTTCGGTTACAATTGTGTCAATTCCTAAGACCTTTGCAGCTGCAACAAGTTTTTGAGAGTTTTCGACCATCTGAGCGCAAACGTCATCGTCAAGCATTGTTGTAAGTCTGTCTTGAATATCAATAACCAAAACGAGCGAATCTAAAGTATTTAACATTTTTGCACCTCACTTAATGATTATATTTAGTATATCAAAAAATTTGATTTACATAAAGTGATTTTAGTAAGGTAGCATAAAGCCAAGAGTGCTGTTGCCATTTTGCGAGCTTGCAAGCATAAAACCGCAGTGAGCGCTTATTATTCTTTGCGCTAAATGCAGTCTTATTGCAGAACCAATTTTATTAAATTTTGCTGCACCTTGCGGTGATTTATCAAAAATCTTGCTTAAAATATCCGGCGGAATGTCTTTTGTGTTTATATTTACACTAAAAACAAGGCTTTCTTTTGCTCTTTCAATTAAAACATTTATTTGCGTATTTTCATAAGCACGAGAAATGCACTCGGTTAAAATATTTACAATGGCATGTTTTATTTTTCCCCTGTCTGCGTTAATTGTAATTTTTTTTGTCAGGCATTTTAGTGAAATATTTTGCCCTTTTGCACTTGCAAAACAACTGTTTTCAATGCAGCATTCTTTTGCAAGTGTATAAAAATCAAAGCTGTCATTTAAAAGTAATGCCTGCTGATTTTCAAATTTATACGCGCAAAGTGCGTTTTTAATCATATTGTACATATACTTGCAAGATTCAAGAGTCTGAGAGAGTATTTCTTTTTGTTCTTCGTTAAAATTCCCAAAAGCTCCGCTTAAAAGTAGCTCAAGCGAGCGAATTTGTGCTATTGTGGGCGTTTTTATGTCATGGGTTAATAACGATGTAAAAACTTCCCTGTATGCTCTAATGGTTTCTTCTTTTTCTGAAAAAGCGTTTTTTCTTGCAAGCGCAGAATTTTCAAGATAAGGAATAACCTTTTTCATAATTACCTCACATTAATCAGATTGCAAGATAAGAATAATATTAAAAAAGGTGAATATAAATTGCCTAAGTGGGGAATTTTAACCTATATAATTTTCGTATTGGTGACTTGGGTCAATGAAAGCATATACATTGTTCCATCTGTTTTGCCAGCCTTCTTCAAATACTGCTTGAGAGGGGTTATTTGCAACTATACTTATGTATTTTTGTTTTCTTATTTCCATAAATTTATCTACATCGCCACCAGCTTGCGAGTCCATTTTTTGCGCTGCTCCTACGCCATGGTTAACTGCTGCGTCAAATACTGCAAATGCATAAGCGCTGTCGCCATTTTTTGCGTATTCTTCAGCACCTGATGCTTGATAATAATTTGTATAGTAGATTTGAGCTGCCTCTTCTTTTGTTATGTTTCTTACATCAGCGTTTGGATCTCCTGTGTATGCTCTGTATGTAGCTTCTGTGATACCGTAGTTAGTTGCTCCGCCATTGTCAAGCGGGTGGTCTGAAAATCCGCCTTCATAGCCAAGTACTTGACCTAGCATTTCATCAAAATCTGCGTCAAATGAGTTTGTTGCTGATTTATTTGCTTTTTGTTCTTCATCTTCTTCAAGAGTTTTTAATTCTTCTTGAGCTTTGTTAAGTTCTTCTTGAACGCGTGAAAGTTCTTGCGCTTTTACATCTTCAACTGCTGATTTTTTGTTTTCGTAGTTTTCAATTGCTTCTTTTGTTTCATCAGAGCAAGTTTTTTGTATTTCATCCATCAAACTTTGTTTTTTAGCTAATAGCCCTTCTTTTGGGTCGTTTAATTCTTTTTCAAGTGATTCTTTTTTCTTTTCAAGTCCGTCGTCACCGCTAAGTTTTTCTTCAAGTTCTTCGTTAGCTTTTTCTTGTTCTTCTATTTGTTTTTCAAGTTCAGATTTTCTTTCCTCATACTTTTCAAGAGCTTCTGAGTCATCACCTTGCGGTTTTTCAAGGCTTGAAAGAGCGTCTTTTAGTGTTGATAATTTATTTTCGCCTTGTGTAAGTTCAGATTCTGTTTGTGCGATTTCAGTTTCACATTCTGAAATTTCGCTTTCCTTTTTGGCTATTTCATTTGTTACTTTAGTAAATTCTTCTTTTGTTTCTTTGTCTACTTTTTCATCTTTTTCAAGTTGAGCTTCCATTTCTTCTTTAGCAGTATCTCTTTCTTGAGCTGCTTCTTTGACTGCTTCCTGTTCTTCAGAGTTTATTTGTGAAATTTCTTCTTTGTAATCATCTATTTTTGTTTGCAGTTCTTCTTTTGTCACTGTGCTATCTTGTGTTTGGGTGGTATTTGACGTAGTGTTTGAACTGTTGGATGAGCCTGTAGCGTATGGGTTTGAGGCAATTCCTCCGCCTGTAGGCAGATTTATTGCGCCTTGATTATTTGCGTTATCTATTTGCTCTATAATATTATCTTGAGCTTTTTCAAAGGCATTTTTCATATTTTCGCTCATTTTTTCAAAAAAGCTTTTTTCTTCTTCATTTGCTTTTGCAACTTCATCAACAACATAAGCAATGTCATCAAGTGAAAAATCTTCAGAATTTGAGTCCATGCCTTTAAAGTTGCTGATTGCTTTTTTAGCTTCTTCATCGCTTATTTCACCGTCTGAATCAGCATCAAGAAAATCTTTTATTGTTTCGTTAGAATATATCTCATTTAGCATGCTATAAAAGCCATAGTCTTGCGAATCTTCGTTTTTAGCCTCTTTTTCAACAGTCAGTCCAGATAAATCCATATTCATAAGCTTGTCTATAGAATTTGTAAAAATGGATTCGTCAAAGCCTGTTTTTGATGTTATATATTTTTTGAAGTTGTCGCCTGATGAGAAAATATCTATGTCATTTTGAGCTGCAAGTTTTGACAAATCTGAATCTAAATTATCAATGTAGCTTGAAGCGTTGTTTATTGCGTTTTTTTCGTTTTGTGTACCAAATGAATTAAATGCTTCTGATATTAAACTTTTTAGCTTGTCTAATGACATATTTTTTCCTTTTTATATCTTATATATATAATAAGTATATACTAAGGAAAAAATTTACTTTTTTATTGGGTTTGCTTAACATTTTGTAATGATACTTCAATAGCCTGTTTCAGCTCTTGAGTATTGTCAACAACAATTTTGTTGTTTAAAAGCAGTTTATCTTTATTACAATATCCCCAAGATACACTTATACAAGGAATTTTAGCGTTTTTTGCCGTTTGAATATCAACAAGCGAATCGCCTATGTATATTGCACTGTCTTTGTTGCAGTTAAAGTATTTAAGTATCTTTTCTACCCCTGTCGGGTCAGGTTTTTTAGGGCAGTTGTTTGATTCTCCAAGTGCAATTTCAACTAAATCATCAAAATACTTATGTGACAGACTTTTTACAGCAGCATCATATTTATTTGAATTTAGCGCAATTTTTATTCCTGATTTTTTTAAATATTTTAAAAGTTCAATAATTCCATCGTATGGTCTTGTGTTCTTTTGAGCGTTTTTAGAGTAATATTCTTTAAAAATTTCAAGACATTTTTGCACTTCTTCCTGACTTGAGTTTTTACCCATCGCGCGCTCAATTAATTTTGCAACTCCATTGCCTACAAAATTTCTCACCTCATCAAGGCTTCTTTTATCTCGTCCAACTTGCTCAAGCGCATAATTAGTTGCAATGTATAAGTCTTCAAGAGTGTACAAAAGTGTTCCATCAAGATCAAAAATAACGCATTTCATACTGTTTATAATAGCATATAAAGCTTACTTTAAGTTTTCTTTAAAGAATTTTTCTATCTTGTCAAAAGGAATTTTCTCAAGATTATCATACAAATCTACATGATTTGCATCTTTAACAATTAAAAGCTCTTTATTATCACCTTTTAATTTTTTAAATGCATCTTCACTAAAGTACCTGCTGTGGGCATTTTCGCCATGAATCATTAAAACAGGCGTTCTTATTTCATTTGCATAGGCTAAAATAGGTAGGTTAATAAGCGAAAGAGTTGAGGTTGTATTCCAATTTCCATTTGAGTTTATAGAATTTTTATGAAATCCTCTTTTTGTCTTGTAATAATTCCAATAATCTTTTACAAATTGCGGTTCATCCCCGTTTAATTTATCCGGCAATCCTTGAGCCTTAGCGTAAGTGCCATTTTTAAAGTCCAATGTTCTTTGCTTGTTCAAGCTCTTTTTAAGCTCATATCGAGCATTTTCATCAATACTATCATTATAACCAAAAGCGCTTACCCTTGTCATATCATACATTGTAGAAGTTACGGTTGCTTTTATTCTTGTGTCAATTTGAGCAGCGTTTAGTGCAAAACCTCCAAAGCCGCATATACCCAGAATGCCAATTTTTTCAGGGTCAACATTCTCTTGAATACTTAAAAAATCAACCGCAGCAGAAAAATCTTCTGTATTAATGTCAGGCGATGCAATATTTCTTGGCGTACCTTCACTTTCACCTGTATAGCTCGGGTCAAAAGCAAGAGTGATAAAACCTTTTTGCGCTAATGTCTGAGCGTATAACCCTGAAGCTTGCTCTTTTACAGCTCCAAATGGACCTGAAATTGCAATGGCAGGATATTTTTTGCCTTTTTCTAAATCCTTTGGTAAATACATATTACCAGCAAGAACTATTCCGAAACGATTTTTAAAATTGACTTTTTTGATTTCTACCTTGTCAGATTTTTCAAAAACTTTATCCCATTTATTTTCTTTTGCAAAACTCATACTGCTCACTCCTGTAATAAATAAACAACAAAATAAAAATAAAATTATTTTTTTAAACATATTTTACCCCTTTATCAAAAAAATCAACCAGTTTCTTAACAACTTGGCTAACAAACTCTGGTTTGTCATATAAATCAACATGGGTTGCACCCTCTATGGTATAAATTTCTTTTGGTTCACATGCTCTGTTGTAACAATCTTGTGAATAATAAAGGGTATCTGCTTTTGAGCCAACGATTAACAAGATTGGTCTTGGTGAAACAGTATCTATATGACAAAAGGCATCCCAAGCTGCTAATTTATCATTGCTTGATACTAAGTATTTATTAACAGATGTTGGGTAAGAACATCTGCTTGTCCTGTAATATTCGCTTGCTTCTTTTGCTATTGTTGATGGAGCATTCTTAATTTCATCCTCTGTTTCAGGCACATATTTCCAGTATTGCGCTTTGCCGCCTTTGGCTTCAAGGGTTCTTGCTTGCGCTACTTCTTTTAAAAGTTTTTGCATAAAGTTTTCCTCATTAACTCCAGGGAAACCATTTTTTGCGCTGTCACCTACATCCCAAGTGCTAATCCCTGCGGCAGCTTTGATTCTTACTTCGGTTTGAATTGCATTCATTGTATAGCCGCCACCTGCGCATATTCCCATTGCGCCAATTTTTTCTTCATCAACAAAATCAAGTGTTACAAGGTAATCAACAGCACTTCTTATGTCTTCAACGCGAGATGTAGGATCTTCAAGGTATCTTGGCATTCCTTCGCTTTCACCTTGATGTGTTGCGTCAAATGCAAGAGCAACATAGCCGTTTTTAGCCAAATTCCAAGCATAAAGGGAAGAACACTGCTCTTTTACACCTCCGCCGGGGTGTGTAACAACTATTGCAGGATATTTCTTGTCTTCATCAAAATTATCAGGGAGAAACAATAAGCCTGCTATCATTAAATCAAATTTCTTAAAATAAACTTTTTTGCCTTCTTTGTAATGTGTGTCGTATAACATAATTAAACCTCTATCTTTTTTATTACCTTTGCAGGAACGCCGCCGACAATTGTATTTTTTTCTACATTTTTTGTAACAACCGCACCTGCTGCTATTATTGCGCCGTCTTGAATTTCAACACCGCCTAGAATTGTAGCATTAGAACCAATCCAGACATTGTTACCGATTTTAACCGGCTTTGGTAAAATTGACGCTCTTTTATTGGGGTCTTGATTGTGATTAAGGGTTGCAATTACCACGCTATGCCCTATTAAGACGTTATCGCCTATTATAATCCCGCCCTGATCTTGAAAATGACAACAAGAGTTAATAAAAACATTTTTGCCAACTGTTATATTTTTCCCACAATCAGTATAAAATGGCGGGAAAAGTTTAAAAGTATAGTCAACAGGCTTATTTATAAGCTTAAAAAATAACTCACAAACCACCTTTGGCGGGTTATATTTGTGGTTAAGTTCATCTGATAATTTCATAGCTTCATCAGCTAAATATGACATATACTGATGAATTTCACTGTTTGCTATTATTTCTTTACCAGAGTTTAAATGTTGTAAAAATTCTTCTAAATTCATTTTGCACCTACTTATACTCGCTATCTGAAACAGGTTCTAACCAAGTTGTTTGGTTATTTGGTATATTTGTTTCTATTGAGATATGCGCAAAATCGCTATCAGGAGAGGCACCATGCCAGTGAATCACATCTTTTGGAATTTTCACCACGTCACCTACTTTTAGCATTTGCACATCTTTGCCTTTTTCTTGATATCTGCCTTCTCCTGCGGTTACAAGAAGAATTTGCCCTCCTGAGTGTTTATGCCAGTTTGTCCTTGCGCCCTTTTCAAAAGTAACGTTGCCAATGGATGAGTTCCACATTTCATCTTTTGTAACAAGCATGTTTAAATATGTTGTGCCTGTGAAAAATTTGTTGTATGGGTTTATTTCACCCTGACTAAATGGCTGTTGCATAGCATTTTCTCCTATAACATCTTTAAAAATATACAGAGCTTTAAAAGTTTTAGAAAAACCAATGTAGGGCATACATTGTATAATGGCTGCAGCTACATCTTCTTTTGTATTGCCAGCTTTGAGGTTTCCTTTTATATGACTTTTAAGAGTGTTTTCACTGCCATCAGTTACTAAAACGGCTAAAACTAAAAGTTCCCTTGTTTTAAGGTCAAGCCCTTTTCTTGTATAGAAATCACCAAAACAAACTTCGCTTAAAAGGCGGGCTACTTTATCCCCAAGGTTATCAGGCAAACCCTCTAAAGACTTTTTAATTTCATTACCATACAAAGGCTGTTGTATTTTAAGACCCTTTTCACACCTGTTGCTTTCATTTGTTGTTGACGAGTTTTCAAGCGGCAATTTAATATTGCGCTCGCTAAACACTTCATTCATAACACTAATTGCATTAAGAGTTTTTGGAAAACCAATAAATGGCGCACATTGATAAATAACTTCTCTTACTTCATTTGGCGTTGCACCTGTGTTTAAAAGTGCATTTATGTGAGCCTTAAGCTGCGGTAAGGTCTGCTGAGTTACAAGTGTTGTAACAGTGAGCATTTCCCTTGTTTTATTGTCCAATTTGCCAATTGCAAAAACCTCACCAAAAATATATTTTTGCAAAATAGACATCATCTCAGGGTCATTGCCGACATTTGGATTCCATTCGCTCTTAAAAAGAGCTTCAAAATTTTCCTTACAAACTTGTTCCCTTGTCATTTTAAGTGTTGTCCTTTCTTTGCTCAAAACAAATGAACTATTAAAATGCAATACTAATAAAAGCAGTAAAAATGCTACGGATTTTTTGCACATTTAAAATCACCTCTTTTATCTTGTTATTATTTACCATGTTTAAATAAATAGCAAATACTTATATAGTATAATTTTATATGCTTGACAGGCATATAAAATAAAATTATTATAAACATATGGAGATAAGAATTTTAAAGTATTTTTTAGCAGTTGCAAGAGAAGAAAGTATATCAAAGGCCGCGCAAAGCCTTAATATTACTCAGCCGACACTTTCTCGTCAGTTGATGGATTTAGAAACAGAGCTTAAAACAAAACTCCTGATACGAGGCAAGAGGAATAAAAAAATCGCATTGACGGATGAGGGAAAACTTTTAAAATCGCGCGCTCAGGAGATTGTCGAGCTTGCAAATAAAACAGAAAGCGAATTTTTGTTTGACGAAAAAAATGTGGCAGGTGATATTTACATTGGTGGCGGCGAAACTGATGCGATGAGAATTGTAGCGCAAGCAATAAAAAATATGTATAAAAAATATCCAAATATAAAATATCATCTCTACAGTGGAAATGGTGAAGATGTAAAAGAAAAGTTGGACAAGGGCTTGCTTGATTTTGGGCTCTTTATTGAACCTTTTGATAAAAAAGATTTCGGGTTTATAAATTTAAAACAAAAAGACAGATGGGGGCTTTTAATGAGAAAAGATTCTCCGCTTGCAAAAAATGAATATGTAACTCCTCAGGATTTAAAACATATTCCCATTCTTTCATCAAGACAATTTCTTGTAAAAAATCTTATATCAGGCTGGTTGGGTTATGATTTTGAAAGCCTTAATATAGTTGGTACTTATAATCTCTTATTTAACGCTTCTATAATGGTCGAGGAGGGTTTTGGCTGCGCTCTTTGTATAGACAGGTTGATTAATTTATCAGGCGAGAGCAAGCTTTGCTTTAAACCCTTAAAACCTGCGCTTGAGGCTGGAATTTTAATAGCTTGGAAGAAAAATGCACCACTTTCTAAGTGCGCAAAATTATTTTTAAAAGAGCTAAATTCTTAAAATTCCCTAAATAAAACAATTGAATTTGGGTTTAGTGTGTAATCAAGCCCAAAAAACTCTTTTAAATTAAAATCTTTATGGTCTTTGTTGGATGTATCAAAAACAATGTACCAGTTTTTGTTATCTTTTGCTTTTGGCAGTTTAAAATTATAGTCAAATTGGTGTTTTGAAAAGGCTATAAAGTAGTCACCACCGTTATTTTCCACCTTTATTCCAATATAGCTTTTATTGTAGTCTGATTTTAGATTTTCGCTTTTTGTATCGATAATTTGAGAATGTTCATTATAATATGTAAGTTTTTTGTCGTAATCTTTTGATGAAAATACGGGATTATTTTTTCTAAATTCTATTAAATTTTTGCAAAATTCAAAAATACGATTTTCAAAAGTTCCGCTTTTGTTTGCTTTTGTATAATTGTAATAATTTATTTCGCTATCGCGATTATAGCTGTTGTTGTTGCCTTCTTTTGTGTGCATTATGATGTCACCAACTTGCATCATAGGTACGCCTTTTGACAAAAATAACATTGCAAGCTCTTTTTTTATAGAGTTTTCTTTAATTTCTTCATTATTATGATTATCAAAACATATTTCCCATTCTGAGCCGCCAGTGGTGTTTGGGTTTCGTTTTGAATAGCTGTTGCAGTCGTATAAGCTAAAGCCGTCATGACAGCAGATGTAGTTTATTGGGCCATATTTGTCTTTAAATCTTGTTTTTGTGCCTTCAAAAATATTTATTACATCGTATAAATTTATATGATTTCCAAAAAGTGCCGCGCGCCTTATGGTGTCACGTGAAACATCATTCCACTCCATCCAGTTATTCGGAAAATTACCCAGTTGATAGCAATTTGCGCCCCCGCAAGTCCAAGGTTCAGCTATAAGCATAATACCTTCTTGTGCTTGTGTTGGGTCTGAAATTACTTTAATTCCCCTTTTTTCTAATTCATTTGTTAAATTCGCGCAAAGGCTTGTGTGTGAGCAATACTGAGCTTCATCCTTTTGTGACACATCCATAAGCGATACTGCAAGGTCAAAACGAAAGGCATCAACCCCTTGTTTTGCCCAAAATGCAACAGAATCCGCCACCATATCGCAAAAACCCTTGTTTGTAGAATTTGTATCGTTGTGACAGCCTGAATTTTGCCTGTAGTATTTTTTGTTGTTTAGCTTGTAATAACTCTGATTATCTATTAAAGCGTAAGACATCAAACTTGCGTCATTGTTGTCATGGTGATGTATTCTTGCCTCCCCTGTATGGTTATACACAACATCCATGCAGACTTTTAGTCCGTTTTTATGGTAAGCATCAACCATTTGACGGAATTCATTCAAGGTTTTGCCATATTCTTTGCTGTAGGCATAATGTCTGGCAGGCGAGAAAAAATTAAGTGTCATATAGCCCCAGTAATTTTGCCCGTCCTCTCTAAAATCAAACTCCTGCAAAGGCAAAAATTCAATCATTGTAAAACCCATCCTCTTTAGGACAGGTGCAAATTTTGCAGCCCCTAGGTACGTCCCGCGCTCATCAATAGGCAAGCGATAAGTAAGGTCTTTTATGTGCACTTCGCCTATTATTTCACTACTAAAAGGACGAGGCTCAAGCATTGTAATTTCTTTAGGATTGTCTTTAAAAAACACTGACTTTGGCGCGTATTTTGCATTGTCTTTTAGGTATTCATGCTCACTTGAGCGAAAAATTTCAAGACTAGGGCAAACATCAGAAGGCAGGTGGCTTATTTCTTTTGAATACGGGTCGTAAGCAAGTTTATTGGGATTAAATCGATTGCCATCTTCATCTACCCTTGAGATAAAGCCAATGTCGCTGTTGGGTTCAAAAGTGTCGCTATAGTGCCAATTTGGGCCAAAAAGCCTGTACCCGTAAAATATTGGTTCTTTTAGCTCTTTTAGAGCGTAAGTTCTAACAAATGTTTCCCAAATGTCGTCTTCAACCTTTTTCATAACAAGATTCATAACAGGGTCTTGGCCTTTTGGTTCTTCAAAAATACACAAAATTACCTTTGTTGCATTTTTTGAATACAACCTAAATATAACCTCCTTGCCGTTGGGGGCTATGTTTGCACCGAGATTTGTTTTTGAATCCGGAATATGAAACATTTTAATTTGTCCTTATTTTAGCGGGTTTATGACAATTCCGCTTAATAGTTTCGGGTAGAAATATGTCGATTTTTGTGGCATTCTGTACCCTTGAGATGAAATATCTAAAATATCTTTCATTTTAGGATACGCCATAATAAACGACGCCTCGGCTTTGCCAAGATCTACCATATCGAATGCTTCAAACTCTTGTTTAATATACTTGATACCGTTTTGTGCCATTTGATCTTGTGCGCTGTAGCCGAGTTCTTTGGTGATGATTAAATCGTGCAAGACTGTTAAATCAAGCTTTTTAAGTACATCAGGCGCGTCAACTAAATCCGTCATGCCTTCTTTTAATTTAAGCAGATAAAATTTGTTGACATTTTTCATATAAAGTCCCATTGAAATAACTTTTTCGTTACTTTTTTCAATAGAGGCAAGGAATTGTTCTTTTATTTTAGCTTTGTTTGCACTGTTGAAAGTAAATTCCTCTAAATCAAAATACTTTTTAACAGCTTCTAAAAGTATATATGGCTCGATGAATTTTGTAATTATCCTGTGAGTTGGGAAAATGATTAAATTTTCATCATCTGCATTTGTAAAATAACTCATTACATACTGTGCTTCAGGATTGTTTGAAATTTCAGAGTACGCCATAGCTGTTTCATATCTGTGGTGACCGTCAGCAATAAGAGTTGTTTTGCCCTTTAGTGTTTGTTCAAAAACTTTTATATCTTCGGGGTCATCTATTAAATAAACAATATTTTGAACACCATTTGAATCCGTTGCGTCAATAAAAGGCTTTTGAGGCAAGTATTTTGGCAAAATTTTATTTTCAATTTGTTTTTCAGGGTCATTGTAAACAAGGAAAATTTGACTAAAGTTAGCCTCAGCTGCCTTTGTAAGTTTCAACCTGTCTTCTTTTGGACCGCCCATTGTATATTCATGGGGCAGGATTTTTTTAGTTTCAAATTTTTCTATTTTATTTCTTGCAATAAAACCTTTTCGCTCGATTTTTTTGCCATTTTCAGTTGTGTATTTTTGAATTAGGTAAAAAATGCAAGGCTTGTCAGTGTGTTTTAAAACCCCTTCGCTTTGCCATTTTTCAAAAAAGTTTTTAGCATCTTCATAACGATTATCGCCCTTTGTAAGGATTAACCGAACAATATTGTAGGGTGATTTTTTATATAATTCATCTTGTTGCGCGCTTGTAATAACATCATATGGTGGTGCAATAACATCGTTAATATCAACTTTTTCTTGATTGTAAACAATTGCGTTTATAGGTTTAATATCCAAAACATCCTCCAAAATAAAATATTATCGTAAGTTTATTGTAGTAAATATCAAGCTTGATGTAAAGCGACTTTTGGCTTTGTAAAAAAATATTAAAATTTGCATTTCTTTGGCAATTTGTTTGCAAAAAAATACTTTATTTATTTGTGGAAAGGTTTTAAAGGTTAGTATAACTATGGGCGTTTGCGCTACTGCGATATTCGACATAAGAAATATGGATAAAGTAGGCCATGGAGATACAGGTAGGGTTGGGGCTGTGGCTGCTCAGACCACAAACCTTGTAAATGCTGCTTCAAGGTCTTCAATTGAGCCTGTACAAAAAGTGGCAAATACTGCGCTTAACTATATCGATGATGCCGGAAATGTAGTAGGGGTGACAAATGCAGCTTCAAAAGTTACAGGGTTTGCTTCAAAGGCTGTAAATCCGCTTTTGTGCGTCGCTTCAGGTGTCAGAGTTTTAAAGGATGACGATCAATACGCTGCTTTAATTGAAGAGGGTTGCGCAATGGGCGCGATGTTTGCAGGTGAAAAGTTGTTAAAAACATTGGTTGCAAATCCTATTGCTCAAAAAGAGGTTAAAACAACCTCAAAGTGGGCAACAAAAATTGCTTCAACCATTCAAGATGCAACAAAAAATTTAACAGGCGCCAAAAAAGTTCTGGCGACAATTGCTGCAGATTTAGCCCTTGTTGGAGTTTCGATTTTAAGTTTTGATGTTGGCAAAAAAGTTGGTAAAAAGCTCTCCGGTAGAGATGAACAAGATACAATCAACACAAGCCAAAGTGGGTTAAATTATAATTCTTAAGCGCCGCAGCTTAAACCCGCACAAATATTTATATTTTGCCCTGTAAGACCCTTGGCGTCTTCAGATATAAGGTATTTGCACAGTTTTGCAACCTCAATGGGTTCGATAAAGCGTTTTTGAGGAATTATATCAAGCGTTTGCTCTTTTTCTTCCTCACTAAGCGCATTATTTGTTAAATTTGTATCTACCCAGCCCGGGTTTATTTGATTAACCGTAATGTTATACTGCGCAAGCTCAAGTGCTAAGGACTTTGTTAGACCTGACAGTCCTGACTTTGTAGCGCTATACAATGAGGCATACGCCTCGCCTACAACGCCTGAAATTGAACCTATGTTTATAATTCTTCCGAAATTATTTTTTTTCATGTCCTCGCTAACGTAAGAGCACAACAGGCATGGGGTTGTAAAATTTAGATTAATAAACTTTTTTGCATCTTTCTCGTCAATTTTTTCAATGGGACTGTAGAAAAATTGTCCTGCGTTGTTTATTAAAATATCTATTTCGCCAACGGCTTCTTTTGCCTTATTGTAAAGCACTTTTGCGTTATTTGTGTCAGATAAATCAATACTCAAATAATTATCTTGAATTAGTTCGCTTCTTCCTGAGCCAAAAACCCTGTAGCCTGATGATTCTAATTCATTTTTTATTGCAAGCCCGATGCCCTTTGTAGTGCCTGTTATAAGGACATTTTTCATATCTGTTCTTCCGTATGCTTTATAACAATGTCAGATATTTGATTTATCAAAGTTTCCCTTTGCTGTTCGTCTAAATCGCGAAATGCCTCAACAGCTGCATGAAGATTTGGATTTTTGTCATACCATCTTTTGTATTCTTTCGGGTCAAAATCCGCAATGATTTTTATAAATTTTTCGTAATCTTTTTCAATAATTTTTGGCACTTTTAAAATAATATCCACCGCAACTTCGCATTGTGTTTGGGGGTCTAAATCCTCTAAAAGTCGCATAAAAGCGCTTAAATACTGATCTTTATCGTACCATCTGATATACTTTTTCATATCTTTATTATATCAGAATTTTTAAAAAAATTGCACAAAATGTAGTAAATATTAAAAAAAGTACTTGCCACATGTCAAAAAGCCTTATATAATCACTTATGATAAAGGAAGGAGTTCACAAAATGAACAAAGAAGAATTAGTACAAGAAGTTGCTAAAAAAGCTAAAGTTACTCAAAAAGAAGCAGCAGAAGTTTTAAACGGTTTCGTTGAAACAGTACAAAAAGCAGTTTCTAAAGGTGAAAAAGTTACTTTAGTTGGTTTTGGTACTTTTGAATCAAGAAAAAGAGCAGCTAGAACTGGTCGCAACCCTCAAACAGGTAAAGAAATTAAAATCGCTGCAAAAACAGTTCCTGCTTTCTCAGCTGGTAAAAAATTCAAAGAACTTGTTAACAAAAAATAGTTTTTTGAAATTAAAACGTGTAAGGCGAATTCATTTGAATTCGCCTTTTTGGTAAATTTTATAATATCAAGGATTGGCTTGATTATTGATGTTGTTTTTTGTTTCTAATAATTCATTGTTATCAATGTAAGTTATCATAAAAGTTTCAACAACATTTGTCATATTAATTTTATTTTTGTTGCAAGCTATTTTAAAAAGACTGACAAGCTCTGGGTTTAGTGTCAGCGTAAATTGTTTAGTCTTGTAACTTGTTAAGCGGCGAATTTTTTCAAGTTTTTGCATAAATTTCAATTCCAAGTATAAATATCGCATTAATTTGCAATAAATTCTACTGGAGTAAATACACGTGAGATTACACGTGTAAATTGCTATTAGTTTTCCCAGCTTCAAATGTCAAAAAATACGTGTTAAAATTTTTGTACAAAAGTTAATTTGTAACAATTAAGTTTTGGTAAAAATTTTAAAAACACTCAAGATGTCTGGAATATGAAAAATCCCGATAAGACAATTGTCTTATCGGGATTATAAA
Organism: Candidatus Gastranaerophilales bacterium; assembly: GCA_944324385.1. Classification (GTDB taxonomy): domain Bacteria; phylum Cyanobacteriota; class Vampirovibrionia; order Gastranaerophilales; family Gastranaerophilaceae; genus Galligastranaerophilus. The sequence continues at coordinate 31,022 of CALUWD010000005.1, forward strand.
GTTATTCAACGATTTTTTTACCTTTTGTTTTTATTTCTTCTTCAAGCATTGAAATAAACTCGTCAAGCGGTTTTGTGCCTATTTGACCACGTCCGCGCGCACGAATTGCAACGGTTTTGTCCTCAATCTCTTTATCGCCCACAACAAGGACATAGGGGATTTTTTTCTGTTGCAAGTTTTCTCTTATTTTGTAATTCATGCTCTCTGATCTGTCATCAAGCAGTGCTCTTATTCCAAGGGCTTTTATTTTGTTTGCAATTTCAGCTGCAGCATCAGCGTGCCTGTCTGCAATAGGAACAATAGCCACTTGATGTGGTGCAAGCCAAGTTGGGAAAGCGCCTGCGTAGTGCTCGATTAATATACCATGGAATCTTTCCATAGAGCCAAAAATTACCCTGTGCAACATAACCGGAGTTTTTAGTTGTCCGTCTTTGTCTTGATATTTAATCTCAAACCTTTCTGGCAAGTTAAAATCAAGCTGAATAGTTGCGCACTGCCAGGTTCTTCCAATAGCGTCTTTTACTTTAAAGTCAATTTTTGGACCGTAAAATGCGCCGTCGCCTTCGTTGATTTCATATTTCATGCCACGTCTGTCCATAGCCTCTTTTAGCCCTGCCTCAGCTAATTCCCAGTTTTTAAGGTCGCCAACATAGCTTTCAGGACGGGTGGATAATTCTACTTCAAATTTCATATTGAAAATGTCCATAGTATCAGCCACAAAGTCAATAATAGCGTTAATTTCATCTACAAGCTGCTCGGGTGTGCAGAAAACGTGTGCATCATCCTGTGTAAAGCCTTGTACACGTGTTAAGCCTGAGAGTGCTCCTGATTTTTCTTTTCTGTAAACAGTTCCTAATTCTGCCATTCTAAGAGGTAATGAGCGGTAAGAGTGTCTGTTTGCCTGATAAATAAGGATATGGAACGGGCAATTCATTGGTTTTACAATGTATTGGTCGTCTTCCTCGTTTTCTTTTTGAATAAAGAACATATTTTCCTTGTAGTGCTCAATGTGTCCTGACAATTCCCAGAGTTTAGACTTTGCAATTTGAGGAGTGTTAACTATTACATAGCCTCTTTTTCTGTGTTCTTGCCTCCAATAGTTTTCAATTTCTTCTCTTACAACTGCTAAATTTGGGTGCCAAAGTACAAGCCCGCCGCCTATTTCATCTCTTACAGAGAATAAATCAAGCGCTGCACCGAGTTTCCTGTGGTCGCGTTTTTTTGCTTCTTCAAGCATTGTTAAATATTCATTTAATTCTTCTTTTGTAAAAAATGCCGTTGCGTAAATCCTTTGCAGCATTTTATTTTTTACATCCCCTCTCCAGTATGCACCTGCAACAGAGAGAAGTTTAAATGCTCTTATTTTTTTAGTATTTTCAAGGTGAGGACCTGCACAAAGGTCGTTAAATAAGACATTTCCGTCTTTATCTTTTGTTAAGTACAAAGTCGGGTTGTCGTTTCTGTGTTCTTCTAAAAGCTCGGCTTTATAAATTTCACCTTGAGCCTTAAACTCATCAATTTGTTTTTGAACATCTGGAATTACATATTTTTCAAAGGTCAAATTTTGTTCTACAAGCTTTCTCATTTCTTTTTCAATGTCTTTTAGGTTGTCTTCATTGAGTGTTGTGCCTTCAATATCAAAATCATAATAAAAGCCGTTTTCAATAGCAGGACCTATTGCAAGTTTTGCGTTGGGGAAAAGGTTTTGCACTGCTTGCGCCATAATGTGCGAAGTTGAGTGTCTTAAAATTTGCAATTCTTCGTGTTTTTCCATAACTTCCTCATTTTATTGTATTTATAAAAAAATTTTACCACTAACCTTATTTAATATAAAGAAAAATTTAAAACCCCGATACCATTACCGTATCGGGGTTACATCCTTCGTCCAATTTTATATTTAATTATGCAATTCTTTTTGTTTGGAAGTTGATTACTGCTTTGTTGTTGATTGCGATTAATTCCATTGAGCTCCAAAAATCGTTTGGTGAAAGAGCAGATTTTGAATCAAGGTTTACAGTAACTTTTTCTGAATAAAGTTGTGCTAGTTTTTGATCTAAATCGTTTACTGCTGACATCATAATTATTATCTTCTTTCTTATTAACTCGCTGCTTACATATATATAAAGTATATAAAAAGTATCTAATTTCAAGTTGTTTAAATATTGTTACATTCCTTTACAAATATTTTTTTGTTTGTGCTAAAATTGCCTTATTATAAGACAATTAAAGGATAGTAACATGAAAAAATACAGAATTGGCGTTGATATAGGCGGAACTAATATTAAAATAGCCCTTGTTGATTTGCAAGGTAAAATTGTTTATTCAAACACTACCCCAACGCGTGCGGATATGGGTTATGAGTATTCAATTGCAAATATTAAACAGGCAATTGCTGATTTAATGAAAGAGACAAACTCTGATAAAACAACAATCGAGGCAATCGGTTTTGGTTTCCCTGGACAAGTTGACTACAAAGAAGGCATTGTGCGTCTTTTAACAAATATGCCCGGTTGGGTTGAAATACCTTTTGCAAAAATTATAGAAGATGAGTTTGAAATTCCTGTTCGCCTTGATAACGATGTTCGTGTTGCAACTTTGGGTGAGCTTAAGTATGGCGCAGGCAAGGGTTGTGAGAACCTTGTTTGCATAACAGTTGGTACAGGTATTGGTTCAGGCCTTGTTATGAACGGTAAACTTGTTCGTGGCGCAAAAAATGCCGCAGGTGAAATAGGCCATATTAAAATGACAATGGGTGAAGGCCCGCTTTGCGGTTGTGGTGACTTTGGTTGCTTTGAAGCATACGCTTCAGGCCCAGCTATTGTTGCAATGGCAAGGGATTACATAAGAGGCGGTAAATCATCTAAATTTAAAGAACTTGCAACAGAAGAATTAAGCCCATATATTGTTGCTCAGGCTGCACTTCAGGGCGATGTTGTTGCAAAACAAATTTATAAAAAAATGGGTGAAATAATTGGTATTGGCTTGACTTCGGTTATTAACCTTTTGAACCCTGAACGCGTTATAATTGGCGGTGGCGTGGCTGATGCAGGTGATATTTTGATAAATCCTATTAAAGAAACTATTCAAAAACGCGCTATGCCAATTCAGGCTGCAAGTGTAGAAATTGTCCATGCTCAGCTTGGTAACACTGCAGGTGTAATCGGTGCAAGCCTACTTATAGAAAGCTAAAAGGAAATCTCATGCCCTTATATTTTTTCTGGGGTGAAGAAGACTATTTAATTGAAAAAGAAGTGAAAGCACTTAAAAATAAAGTTTTGGGCGACAATTTTGACGCCCTTAACTTTAGAGTGCTTGATAATCCTGATTTTATGACATTTGATGAAGCTTTAAGGTCTTCACCAATGTTTTTTGGCAACATTTTTTATGTAATAAAGTGTGATAAGTATTTTTTGGAATCAAAAAGTAAAATAAAAATTGACGACAAGCAAACCACAATGCTCTGTGAATCGCTAGAGCATGTGGCTGACGGTGTTTGTGTTGTGCTTTTGTGTCAAACCCCACGTGGTGAAAAGAAAAGGCCTGATAGTAGAAAAAAAATATATAAAACAGTTGCAAAAGTAGCTCAAGTTAAGGAATTTCCGGCGTACAGGGCATATGAAGATTATAAAATCGCGCCAATTATAAAAAATTTGGCAAAAGAAAAAGATGTTACAATCTCAAATGATGTAATTTCGCTTTTAATTCAGTATTGCGGTGCTTCTATACGCAATCTTGATATGCAGCTGGAAAAGCTTAAAATATCTTGTTACCCAAAAAAAGAAATTACCCCTGAGCTTGTAAAAGAAGCTTGCTTTGCGGGTGATGACATATTTTTGTTACCTGATTTAATTTTAAAGAAAGACTTTACATCTGCTTTGGAGCAAATAACAAAAATGCTTGAAAAATCGCACTATCTTGAGATTTTAGCGTTTTTGCAAACAAGTTTTACTAATCTTTTAAAGACAAAAATTTTCTCTAAGAATATGTCCTCTTTTGATATTTCAAGAAAAACAGGGCAAAATGAATTTGTTGTGAAAAAAAATATTGAAAAATTGAGAAATATTAATTTGGACGAGCTTTTGAGAATTAAATTAAATCTTACAGATGCAGAGTATTTGCTAAAAAGTGGTCAAATTGAGCCTATTAGTGCATTTTGCAATGTTTTTTACAAGGAGGCAAAATGATTTCTAAAAAATTATCAAGTTATTTTCCTTTTTTGGCAAAATATTTTTCTTTGTATTTTGAGGATGGGGATAAAAAATTTCCTCAATCAATAGTTTTTGAAGGACTAGACCCCTATGCTCAATGCTTTTTTGCTCTTGAATTGGCAAGAAATTTAAATTGTTTAGAAGACGCAAGGGAAGACTGCAGTTGCCTTAACTGCCGCTGGATAAGGGAAAATAAGCACCCTGCAATTAATTTTGCTTCGCAAATTCATTTTAAACCTCAGGAAGATGAAACAAAAACGGTAATTTCTGCACTTCAGGCAAAGGCTATAGAAAAATCCTTAAGGGAAACATCTGATTACCACAGGTTTTTTATATTTTTTGATGCAAAAAGTGCAACCTTGAGTGATAATCAGCTAAAATCTCTTGAGAGATATTCGCCTGAATTGTATGATATTTGCCCCGATAAAGATTGGAGTGTTAATCACATAAATTCTAAAACTTTTAACCCGCTGACACCTAACATTTTGTTGAAATCTGTAGAAGAACCGCCCGAGAGGACGACTTTTGTCTTTTTAACAAAAAATCGCTCCGATTTAATAAATACAATTGTTTCGCGCTCGCAGTGTTTTAGAGTTCCCTCCCCTGTTCAAAAAAATGATGTGTCAAATATTTCTTGGGTTTTTGAAAAATATCCAAACATGACACTTGAGGACGCTTTTTCCTTAAGTGAGTCACTGAGGGGTTATATAGCTGAAAATGACGTAGATTGTGATTTTATTTTAGATTCAATACTTGCTTATTTAATAAGTGAACTAAAAACTGCAAGTGACGTCAATTATATCCAAAAGATAAGACACGATATTGAAAATGTATCAAAGGCAAAAAGACATTTAGCTGCCTCTATGCAGGATAAAATTGTTTTTGATACCTTGTTTTTAAAATTTGCAAGGGGTGTAAAATGAGACATATCGCGTTTTCCTTGCCAACGGGCATTGGTGCTCAAATAGGCGGTTTTGCAGGTGATATAGGGTATATTGTAAGAGAATTTGCAAAATATTTTAAAGTTATTGTAAATCCAAATGCGGTAAATGGTGGCATTTTAAGTGCGATTAATTCTAATATGTATTACGTTGAAGGTTATGCTTTTGATGAATTTTTGTGTGGTAATTTAAATCTAAAGTATCCTCAAAAACCTAATAAAATTGGGGTTTTGTTTGATTGTGCGATAGGCGAGAATATTTTAAATGTTCATATAAATACGATTAATGCACTAAAAGTTGTTCAAGGGCTTGATATTATAGAACCTGTAATGACAAAAGAGCCTGTCGGTGTTGAGTTTTCAATTCAAAATAACATTTCATCAGGTACAATATTAAATCCAAAAACCTTGCTTGATGGTGCAAAAGAACTTATAAACAAAGGCGCACAAGCTCTTGCAATTGTATGTTTTTTTGGAGAAGATGCTGATGATGAAGCTTATTCAAATGGCACTGGGATTGACCCTATTGGCGGGGTGGAGGCTATAATATCTCATCTTGTTGTGAAAGAATTAAAAACCCCCTGTGCGCATGCTCCTGCTTTTTTTGATATTGATATTTCTCAAAAAATTGAAAACAAAAAAGTAGCATCTGAGTGTATTTCATCTACTTATTTGCCATGCGTACTTCAAGGGCTTGAGTATGCACCGAGTTTTTCTAATGATGGTATAAGTTATAAGGATGTCGAATATTTAATTGTCCCAAGCAGAGCTTTAGGCTCTAAAGCGGTTTTGGCTGCTCTTGAAAATAATATTAAAATTTGCGCAGTAGAGAATCCTTCTAAATTAGATGTAGGATGTGACAAGCTAAAAAGTGATGGTATACTTTGCTTTGATAGCTACTCAGAATGTCTTAATTTTATTAAAAAGGATTAGTTTATGAAAAAATATATTAAAGGCTGGACGATGGCAGAGCTTGTTGTTGCAATGATTGTCCTTGCTATATTAATGCTGTTATCTATTCAGGCAATAAGGCCTAAAAAGATAAAAACACTGCCTTTTGCTTATGCTGCTGTTAAAAATTTATCAGATGCATCAGGTTTTATACTCAGTGAAAAAGGCGCAAGCTCATTGTCTGACGGGCCTGTTGATTATCCTGCAGCTGATTCAAATGAGACATGTGTTGATATGGCAGAGTCAATGAGCCTTATAGGGGATTATACTTGTGTGAGAACTGCAAATTGTAAACCTGCAGCAGGCAGGGGAAATACGGGTAAACCAAATTTTCAAACATCAAATTTAATAGCATATTATGGACTTGAAAAAGATTTTGCCTCAAGCTTTAGGGGTGTGGCAACAGATACTGCAAAATGCGCTACTGCGGCTGTTGGCATGAAAGATATTATATTTGATATAGATGGAGATGATGGGCCAAACGAAATTGGAAAAGATCAATTCCCAATAAAGCTTTTAGCCACTGGGGAGGTAATCCCTGGTACTTGCGCTAATGTTGCTCCTGGTGCGACACCTGCTGAGTGTGGTAGTGACACCTTTGATAATCCCACTTTTACAAGACACCCTGACTGCGGTTCAGATGTAACAATGTATATAAACGAAAAAGAGCCATTTGCTTACACTGTATATAAGTCGCGTCTTGCTACGGATGATGAAGTAGCAACAGGTTCGTATGAGGCCAATTCTAGAATAACAGAACCGCTTGTAGTTGATGATGAGGTTAAGGCAGAAATTAGTTTTGCTGAGGCAGATTGTATTGCAAGAAATAATGTCTTAACAAGAACACAATGCGAAAGCCTTGGTTATGAGCCTGTTGCTCAGTGTATGGAAGAGGGTGCATATTGCTTTGTAAGGCAATCTAAGCCATTTTCTATGAATTTATTTGCTCTGCCTTACTAGCATGTAAATCTTGGTTTGGCATGGAAAAATAAGGCATTTTTTGTTAATAAAATTAAAAATGTTTATTTTTTGAAACTATAGTCATATTCACTCGTTGCGCCTGTTTCAAGTATATTTTAAGAATAATAAAGAATTATTTATGTTAATTTTGTTGAATTTTTTGAAATCCTCTAATAAATGGAGGTAAGGCAATTTCTACAAGTGTAAAATGTAAATAAAAGGGAAAAAATAAAATTATCCATTGCCTAAAGTACCAATTTTGTTTTACTATATAAGTGTAGTTAAAACACATATACGAGTTAGTTAATTGCGGTAAGGTCAGATGACCTTGTGGAGGCAGAATTGTTAGAAAACGGTTACATTCAAATTTACACAGGAGACGGAAAGGGTAAAACTACTGCATCTTTGGGTTTAGCACTAAGAGCCTTAGGTCATGGCTGGAAAGTTTTAATTATCCAGTTTACAAAAGGTGATCAGGGTACAACTTATGGCGAAATCGCGTCTTCTCACCGTTTTAGCGACAATTTGGAAGTAAAACAATTTGGTCTTGATAGAGTTTGCTACTCTCACAATATGAATATTGATGATTACAAGGAAGCAAAACGCGGCTGGGAATGCGCTAAGGAAGCTATTATGAGCGGTAAGTACGGCCTTGTTATTCTTGATGAAATTAATATTTGTATTGATATGGGCATGATTAAAGTTCAAGATGTTAAAAACACTCTTTTAAATAAACCTAAAAATCTTGAAATTGTTTTAACAGGCAGAAATGCTCATCAAGAGCTTATTGCAATGGCTCATCTTGTAACAGAAATGCAACCTGTTAAGCATTACTTTAACATCGGAGTAATGGCAAGACGCGGTATTGAATATTAAGAATAGCAAAAACTTGTTGTATTATTTATTTATGATACAATACTAATTGGAAAAGATTTTTTAATGGGGAAATGGGGGTTTTGTTAAACTCCCTTTTTTTTATTCTGAAATTAATTTTAACTTTTCCTCTTTAGGTAAATGCTTTATGCGATATTCTTCTTTTTGCGCTTCGCTTCTGTTTTCAAATTCTTTTGTGTAGACAATTTTAACAGGTTTATGCGCGCGTGTGTATTTTGCACCTTTACCGCTTAGGTGCTCTTGAAATCTTTTTTGAACATCGCGTGCAATGCCGCAGTATAGCGTGTTATCTTGAGTTTGCAAGATGTAGAGATAATATTTCATCTAAAACCTTTAAAACTTCGTCTAAACTTTCTATCCTAACTAAAACTTGACGATATTTTGATGCATCTCTAACAGATGATATGTAAAAGTTATAAAATTTTCTCATAAATTTTATACCGTTTATTTCGCCACGCAAGTTAACTTCGCCTATAATGTGCCTTTTTAAAATTTCAATTTTTTCTTCAAGTGTTGCTTCTTTTAAAATTTCACCTGTTTTAAAGTAATGTTCAATATGCCCTGCAAGAAAAGGATTGCCCATAAGCCCCCTACCTATGCTTATTCCATTTGCTCCAGTTATTTCAAGACATTTTATTGCATCTTGAACAGTTTTAATATCTCCGTTTGCATAGTAGGGTATGTTTATTTCATTTTTTAACTGCGCTAATTTTTCCCAATCTGCGCTTCCTGAATACATTTGAGAGCGAGTACGGGCATGAACGGTTATAAAATCAACCCCTGCTTCTTCCATTGTTTTTGCAAATTCTACAAAATTAATTTCATCTAAACTCCAGCCTAAGCGGAATTTTGCACTTAGCGGAACATCAATTACATCTTTTATGGCTTTTACTATGTCCGAGGCAAGTTTTGGATTTCTCATCATAGCAGCCCCATCTGTTCCTTTTACAACTTTATTTACGGGGCAGCCAAAATTTATATCAATTGAGCTTGCTCTTTCGTTTAAAAACTTAGCTGCACGTGCCATTATATGCGGTTTATGCCCACTTAATTGAAAAGAAAGCGGATATTGTGATTTGTCGTATTCTATAATAAGTGTTTTTTGGTTATTAACAAGCGCTTCAGAGGAAATCATCTCTGTTGTTAAAAGAGTTTCTTTTGATTTTTCTCTTACCAGAATTCTGTATATTGTGTCAGATATGCCTGCAAGCGGTGCTTGTATTATTTTTATGTTCTTCATTTTTTAGCGTTTAAAAATTCTCTTAACTGTCCAACTCTTTCTTTTGCAAATTTTGTATACTCATCTTGAGCATTTTCCTTTAATTTTAACTCAAGAAATTTGTCGTAATTTGTAACTGCTTCTTGATATTTTTCAAGATTATCAAGCCCCAAGGCGTAGGAATAATAACCAAGAGCAAAGTTCGGATCTGAACTTATTGCAAGCTTGAATTGCTCATTTGCGTCTTTTTGATTTTTTTGTTCTTCAAAGATTAATCCCTTATAGTAAAGAGCATAGGTATTTTTGGGTTCTTGTGAGAGCACCTTATTCAAGAGCGAAAGTGAAGTATTAAAGTCTTTTTTCTCGTATTGTTCAATTGCTTTTTCAAGATTTTGAGCTAGCTCGCCCTCTTGAATAGCGGCAATTGCTTCTTTTGCATTTGTATTTTGCGGATTTATTGCAACAATTTTATTTAAAAGTTCAAGAGCTTTTGTTTGATTTTTTAACTCATTGTATGACATAGCGCAAACATAAAGTACATCTTGATTTTTCGGGTCTTTTTGCAAAACTTTTTCATAATTTTGAACTGCTGATTGATAATTTTTCATTTCATAGTAGCAGTTTGCAATAGCAAGGGTAACCTCAGGTGTCTGCTGTGGGATTTTTAAGTAGTTTTGCAGTGCTTGTTGATAATTACCTGCTTCGTAGAGTTTTGTAGCATTTTCATAAACTTGCCCTGCTTGAGATTTTTCAAGAGCGTCTTTTTGTGCTAAAAGTTCTGCACCATAGGGAATTTGTGCTATACCTTGATTTAAAATTGCAAGTGCGCTTGCATAATCATTTTTAAGTGTATAAATTTGCGCAATATTTATATAGTTTTCTTGTTTTTTAGGATTTAGCGTCATTGCTCGCTTGTAGTAAGTTATAGCCTCGTCATATCTTTTTTGTTTGTGCATTTCATAAGCGTAAGCATACTGCAAGTCATAGTTATTAGGGTTTGAGTTAGCCTCAACCATCATATAGTTGTATTTTTCTTCAGGGCTGAACTTGCTTGTTACAATGTCTGCAATTGCATTTTTTGCATCATTGTCATCAGGTTTTATTGCAAGTATTGCTTTGTATTGCGCAAGCGCATTTTTATAGTCTTTTTTGCCTTCGTAAGTTGCAGCTTTGTACCTTATAATTTCAAGGTCGTTTGGGTTTTTGACAAGTAATTTATCATATTGCGCTATTGCCATTGTGGTCATATTTTGTGCAGTGTATAATGACGCCAGATTTAAAAGAGCTGTTCTGTCGTTAGGTTCAAGAGAAAGGGCTTTTAGATACTGGTTTTTAGCTGAAATTAAATCGCCTTTCATTTGAAAAACCGTACCTAAATTAATGTAGGCCTGAACATCATTTTTGTTGTTTGTAATTCTTGAGCGCCAGAGATTTTCAAGAATATCAAGCAATTCGGGGTTTTTCTCTCCGTATTTAAGTGCAAGATTATATTCTTCGGCTGCTGCGTCTTGATTATTAACTTCATCAAGAATTGTTGCATATTTAAAGTGAATTTTTGCATCTTTAGAATCTGCTTTAATGGCTTCCCTGTAGCAGTTCATAGCTTCACCCTTATTATTTAGGGCTTTAAAAATATCCCCTGCTTTTTCATTTGCGCTTTTTGCATACTGTGCATTGTTTAATGTTAAAAAGTCGTAAGCTGCTGCAGGTAATTCTCCTTGAGCCCTTAGAGTATTAGCATTTTGGAATTTTTGAGCAGGGGTTAAGTTTGCTTCATATTTTTTTTGTAGCGATAAAAGGCTGTTTTGGGTTGAATTTACCATCGAGGCTAGTTGAGGGGAGTTTTGCTCGCTTTCCCAATATTTCATATAAAAAAGCGCACTTTTTAAATCAGTAATTGCTTTTTTCGGGTTTTTTTCTTCATCCAGATAATATTGCGCGCGTGCTAAATATGCGCTGCATAAGGATTGTCTGACTGTTGCATCATAAGGTTGAAATCTTAAAACTTTTTTAAATTCTATTATGGCTGATGTGTATCTTTTATTTTTCAGATAAGAAACACCATTGTTAAAATACAAATTGTATTTTTGTATTTCCTCTTGTGTGGGCTGTTGGGCATAAGTTAAATTTGTAAAAAACATCATCGCGGCAAATGCTACAATCAGCCTTTTTCTCATATTTTGCAACCTTTCAATAAACTTTCCTCTTTGTTTGATTATAATACAACGATAAATTTTTTCATACCCTTTAAAGCTATTTTTGGTATTATTTATTTGTGGTCAATTATTTGAGGTAAAGTTTTGAAAACAGAATTTATTTCTCATAACAAAAATTCTCTTATAATTTTTTTCTGCGGTTTTTATACTGATGCAAACTGCTTTATAGAGTTTGACAATGGTAAAAGCGATTTGCTTTTTGTTTACGATTATTCAGACATGCAAACTAATCCGCTTGAATATTTTGATTTTTTGGGATATACGCAAATAAGCGTTATAGCTTATTCTTACGGTGTTTGGGCTCTTAATTATGTTTATAATCAAGATTTGCTACCGCAAGTAGATTCAAGTTGCGCGCTGTGTGGTACTTTTTGTCCCATTGATAACGAGTATGGCGTGAATGAAAAAGTGTATGAAATTATGATGCGCTCGCTAAATGCTGATACTATTGATAAATTCGAAAAAAAGATGGCAATAGGCTCAAGCTCTCCGCTAAATATTAAAAGTGCAAATCGAAAAATAGAAAATCTTTTAGACGAACTTTTAAATATAAAAATTGTTTCAAAAAATACTTGGTTTAAAAAGAATTTTGATTTTGACAAAGTTGTTTTGGCTAAAAAAGATAGAATTTTCCCTTATTCTTCTCAGGCAAACTTTTGGGCAGCGCATAGAAATAAAGTAGAGCTTGAGTGTGGGCATTTTCCGTTTTTTGAATTTAGAGATTTTGATGAAATTCTTGCAGGTTAATTATGGATAAGGCGCTTGATTTTTCAAAGGCTTCAAAGTCTTACAGGGATAATGCGATTGTGCAGAAACAAATGGCAAGGAGCTTATGTTTGTTGTGCGAAAAGTATTTTGGGAAAAAATATTCTAAAATATTTGAAATTGGCTGCGGTACTGGACTTTTGAGCGAAAATATAGTTAAAAATTTTATATTTGATGAACTTATTTTAAACGATATAACTGATAATTTTACTGGTTTAAATTACCCGTTTTTAAAAGGCGATGTTACAAAGATTGATTTAGCTAAAAACTGTAATTTAATAATTTCAAATGCGTGTTTTCAGTGGATTTTGGATATTGAGAACTTTTTATTAAAAATAAAAAGTTCTCTTGCAAATGATGGTGTACTTGCTTTTTCAAGTTTTGGCAAGGATAACTGTATTCAATTTAAAAGCATTGTAAATGCAGGGCTTTTTTATGTTGACTATTTAAAAATTTTACCTGAGTGTGGATATGAAATTGTTGAATACGAAAGGGAAATTCAAACTATTTATTTTTCCTCCCCAATTGAGGTTTTAAGGCACATTAAATCAACAGGTGCGATGGTTAGTGATAATCATAAGTGGAACAAAGAGCGCCTTAAAACCTTTGAAGCTAGGTATAGAGAGCTTTTTGGGGATGAAAACGGGGTTGCACTTACTTATAATCCTGTTTATGTGCTTGCAAAGGTTAAATAACATAACTTATTAACATTTCCCTGCAAACTTTTGTAGAGTGGATTTTTGACAGTGCGCGTTTTTCAATTTGCCTTATGCATTCTTTTGTAACACCATAAATGTTGCCTATTTCCTCAAGTGTTTTTCTTGCGCTTTCATTTAGTCCAAAACGCATTGTAAGGACTTCTTTTTCTCTTGTTTTAAGACACTCTAGCGCGCAATTAATGTCATGTTTTAGCTGTTCATCAAGAACATATTTTTCAACATTTTGTTTTTCGTCTTCTATTATTTCACTAAGGCTCATTTCGCGTGTACCTTTTGAATCATTTTGTGTTTCAAAGCCTGTTTCAAGAGATAGCGCCTTGTTAAAAGCATTTAAAAATAAGTCAATTTTTTCTTCACTGTAGCCAATTTTTTCTGCTGCTTGCGAGTTTTTTATGCTGCAGCCGTATTTTTGCTCCAAGCTGGTTTTTGCTTTTTTGTATCTTGATAGTGTTTCTTGAATGTAGACAGGAATCTTCATTGAATATGATTGCTCTGAAATTGCCTTAAACATTGCTTGTTTAATCCACCAGGTAGCATAAGTAGAGAATTTATAGCCTAATTTCCAGTTAAACTTGTCAGCCGCTGCCATAAGCCCCATATTGCCTTCTTGAATAAGGTCGCACATACTCAATGTTGTTGTGTGGATTGATTTTTTAGCTACATTAAAAACAAGTCTTAAGTTAGACTGTACCAATTTTTTCTTTGCATCTAAATCACCTTGAGCCATTTTTTGGGCAAGCTCTTTTTCTTCGCTTGCGCTTAAAATAGGATATTTTGCAATTTTTCTTACGTACTCACCTAAATTTTCGTCAAAGTTTACAATTTTTGCGCAGTTAAAATAACTTTTGTTGTTAATTGTTTTTTTCATAAAAGACATCTCCTAAATATTTCTAACCATAATTTTTGACAATAAAATGTTTGGCGTTTTGCACGCCACGCTAAGCCTTTTTGGGCTTAAATTTTAGCAATAAAAAACTAATAAGATATAACAGAATTTTTTGCGAATTTTTTATGCTTCGCTAAAACAATGACCGTATGTAGATAACAACAACTGATATATTTTGTATATCTTTAATATATCACTCGATATAAAAAATAACAAGCCTATTGTTAAGAAAAATTAAGATGAATTTAAAAAATGATTCTATTCTTAATATTTCTTAATATTAAAACAAAACAGAAAACTCCCGCTAATAGCACTGATTTTTACCTATTGTTAAGTTTTGTAAATAAAAAACAAAAACGCGCAATTTTTAAAAAGAGAAATACTTTATATATATGTAAGCGATAACTAAGATATAACAAACATAAAAGATATACTTTCTAACCAACACACACTAACCTTCACTTCACACACGAGGAATTACTAAAACAAGTATTCCGAGAGGCTTTTGATAATCAAAAGCCTTTTTCTTTATGTAAAAATATTTTTGTGCTAATATCCTTTTGTAAAGGTTAAGGGGATATTTTATGCCAAATATTATAGAAGGTAATTTATACGCAAATACATCAGACAAGTTTTGCATTATTGTTTCAAGGTTTAATGAATTTATAAGCTCGAAACTTTTAGCTGGTGCGCTGGACTCTTTTGTAAGACTGGGAGTTGAGGAGAACAATGTCGATGTTATTTGGGTTCCAGGTGCTTTTGAAATTCCTTTAATGGCAAAAAAAGCGGCTCAAACAAAAAAATATTGTGCAATTGTTACTCTTGGTGCGGTTATTAAAGGTTCTACCAGCCATTACGATTATGTTTGTGCTGAAGTTTCAAAAGGTGTTGCTTCTGTTTCATTGTCAGAAGGTCTACCTGTGATTTTTGGAGTACTTACCACAGATAATATCGAACAAGCAATTGAGCGTGCAGGTACAAAAGCAGGCAATAAGGGTGCTGACGCTGCTAAAGCTGCTATTGAAATGGCAAATCTAATTGCGAATTTAAAGTAAAAAATCAATCTTTAGATTGATATGTATTTTAAACCTCAAGATTGATGATACTCTCCCAAAAAAACGCTATTGTTTAATTATAAACTTCAAACAACGGATTAGGGAGAGTATTTGAGTATTATGCAATGTAGATGTGTGTTTGATATTAAAAAAATATTTTTAGTAATCGCTGCCTTTATGCTTTTATGTTTATCGTCAGCTGCGCAAGAAAGTCTTATTACATCGGTTTCTATTTCTAAACCAAAAGAGCTTTATGGCGCGTATCAATTGACTGTTAAAACAGACAAACCTGTTGAATATAAGGAAAAAATCGAATCTTCTGACAGCATTTACTTTGACATTAAAAATGCAATAACTATTGATAATCTGGATACAATTTATGACAATGTTTCAGGTATAGACGCTTTAATTGTTCAGCAACTCGAAAATAATAAAGTTAGAATTTATGTTAATGGTGTTAACACAAGTAATACAAAGTTTGTGTTAAAAACAAAACAACAAACAGGTTCTAGTGAAACAAATCAAATAACTCTAAATAGGCCAATAAGGGAGTATCGTCCAACAAATGATATAAATGAAATCGGCGAAGAAAACATTGACTGGAATGATAATTCTTTTAACCCTGAGCATTTATTTTCATCATTCTTTGGTTTATTTGGTCAAAAGTCAGATATGACTCTTGCGGTTTGCATAATGCTTCTTGTAGCTTGTGTTATTGTTTCAAAGAAAGTTTTTGCAAAAGTTAAGTTGCAAGAAGAACCCTTGATTGGCCTAAGTTCAACTTTTAAAACTGAAAAAGATGAAGAACAACGCGAGCAAAGTATTCAACCTGCTTTCACTGCTCCAAAAAGAGAACTACCCCCAATGAGGGCTGCACAAAATATTGCTTCTGCTTATGCACAAAGACCATACAAGCCACAAAGGCCACAGGTGCAACCTCAGCCTAGTGCTATTAAGAAAAATTATGCGCTTAATGCATATCAAAATTCACAAAAAAATCCATATGTAACAAATGGTATGCAAAATAGGCCTACTCAAAGTGTTTCATACCAAAAAAGAGTTCAAAGACCATCTAATGATTATGTATCAAGAGTTCAAAAAACTGATACTCCTGCTCCAAGAAAACAAGGTGCGAGTGTTGAGAGTATTAAATTTCTTGAATCTGTAACAAAAATATACGAGCAAAGCGGAAGAAAAGACCTTGCGCAAGGCTTAAGAGATGGTATTAACAGAAGGAGATCAGCTGTTTAGTTTATTGATAAAATAATACTCAACCAATAAGCCTCACCATTTTGAGGCATTTTTTTAGAAAACCACCCCCTGTTGTCTTGAAATTGGGTTTAATATATAATTTAGAAGTTAGCATTACGGGAATTAAATGGAAACAAAGGTCTACAGTAAAAACGATATATTGCAAAAACTGGCACAAGACGGTTTTTTTGTGGACTATCTTACGCTTGATTCTTTTCTTAGAAAATATAAAATTGAAGCTATTTTTGAAGATGAGAATGGAAGTGAATTTTTTGATAAAAGTGCTTATGATATTCTCGTTGCAAATGTATTAAAAAAGCCTGTAATGCAACAAGTGCAACCGCAAGTTCAGCAAGAACACATTTATGAACAACAGACCCAGTTTCAACAGCCTGTGCAAAATAATATTGTAAATGAACAATTTTCTGCACAAAACAATCAAAATGTCCAAGCTCAAATTCCTCAAGAGCCTCAGGTGCAAAATCCTCCTCCTGCTCAGGAAGTAAAAGTTGAACAGGAGGTGGTTAATGAGCCGAATAAAGAAAAAGATAAAAAAGTTTCACTAGAAAATATAAAATGGTACAGATGGGATGATGTTTCTGCAGATTTAACAACAGATGAAGTGCAGGAAAATGTTAAAATAATTGATTCCGACAAAAAAGAAGAAGATGTAGAGGCAAGTGCTCATTCGACTGAAGAACAAAATTCTCAGGCAAATGTTAGTGCAGAAAATATTAACGAACCTCAAACGCAAGCTACATATTGGAATACTCCACAAAATAATGCAACCGATGCTATAAGCGAAGAACAGGTTAATTCTGCAAGTTCGTCTGCAACGCAAGCTAGTATAAATGAAATAATGGCTACGCCAGAGGGCTCTGAAGACGATTTTGATGACATTGAACTTTTGTCAGATTCAATTCAAGCACAAGAAAAATTTCAAAAATACATTGTAAATGAGCTTGCTAAGAAAAATATAGATCTTAGCATGCAAAAGCCAGAAAATGCTTTTAAATTTGATATTTCTGAAAAAACTTTGAATATGATCGCTCGTGCAATAGCAAAGAAGATTGCAAAACAGGTAAGTGCTGTTTTATCTAATAATGATGGAAATAATGTTAAGTTGATTCAGGCTGAAAAAAGGTCTCAAGCTTTGGAACAAAAAATTGCAACACTTGAGGAACAAAATAAAAAATTAAAATTACTCCTTGTAGAATCAAACAAGAATTTAAATTCATATAAGCCGACATTCTTCGGTTTTTACAGATTTGTGCGAAATAAAACTAAGAAAAGAAAATAAAAATGAATATTATAATAATGTTAATATTAATAAGCTTGCTTGTTTTGGTACATGAATTAGGCCATTATCTTGCAGCAAGAGCTTTTGGTATTCAAGTTTCGCATTTTGGCATTGGTCTTCCAATAGGTCCTGTTTTGTATGAAACAAAATGTGGTGATACAAAAATTACAATTCACGCGTTTTTATTGGGTGGCTATGTCTCTTTTCCTGATGATGACGAGGACAATGAGGATATAAAAGATCTTCCTCTTGATTCACCAAAAAGATTTAAAAATAAAAAACCATGGCAAAAGGCAGTAGTTGTATCTGCTGGTGTTTTTGCAAATGTTGTTTTTGCAATGTTTCTTGTAATGTTTTGCGCAGCTTACTATCATAAATTGCCAAGCAGCAAGTATGACGTTTATGTAAGTGATTTTTCACCTGAAATAAAGTCAAATGTTATGCAATCGGGTATTGAAAAAGGTGATAAAATTGTTAGTGTTAACGGTTCGACCATTACAAATTCCTACCAATTTATATTTCTTGTTCAAAAAAGCAAATATTTTGATGGTCTAGTTTCAAAAGAAACGGTTGAAACTAAATTAAAAGAACTAAAAAAGCTAAACCCAAACGTTGGTGAAAATATAAAAGCTGGTGAAGAAATCAAACTTCCTAAAATGACTGTTGAAAAACAGCTAAATGTTTCAGATAATGTTCTTTTGGGGATTGAAAAGTACAAAACAAATGAACTCGAGCTTTCAAAAGAACAAAAACAGCTTGCTCATTTGCTTGAAAATAAAAATGAATTTGTAGCTGATAAAAATTATTCGCTAAATGATATTGCTTATGCTTTGTCAGACAGTTATAAGCCCTTAAGTATAACAGTTTTGCGCGATAATAAAGAGCTGACTTTTAATGATATAAAAACATCAAAAGATGGACTTTTGGGTGTAAAACTTCAAGTTGATGAGATTTTTGTACCGGTTAAAACTCCACTTGATGTTATTACGCATTCTTGGGATTACCTTGTAGTAAACACTAAACTTATGCTTTTGGGTCTTTGGCAGCTTGTGAGTGGCAAAATACCACTGAGCGATATGCATGGTATTGTTGCAATTACAAAAGTTGGCGGAGATATAATTGAAAACTCTGGTATGTTAAAAGGTCTTTTATTGAGTGCGATTATAAGTATTGACCTTGCAATTATTAACCTTCTTCCAATTCCTGCGCTTGATGGCGGACACTTAATGTTTCTTGCGCTTGAAAAAATCGTCGGCAGGGAACTTGATGAAAAAATTGTAGAGGGTATTTCAAGGGTATTTTTTATGCTCTTAATCCTTCTTATGATATATGTCGTATTTAATGATATTTTCGCCCTTGTAACAAAACAACTATAATGCTTGAGCCAGACTTGACGAGCATAGTTGCGCGTGTTATATTTAAGCATATTGTAAGTAAAAGCTTTGAAGGAGGTGAAACAAATGCCTGAAGTAAGAGTTCGTGAGAATGAAAGTATTGAAAGCGCTCTTAAAAGATTTAAGAAAAAAATTCAAAAAGCAGGAATTTTATCTGAAATCAAACGTAGGGAAAGGTATGAAAAACCTTCTGTTAAAAGAAAACGCAAATCAGAAGCAGCGCGTAAAAGACGAGTTTAATTTTTTGGGGGATTGATTTCCCCCTTTTTAAAAAGGGGTGTAAAATGGCAAAAGATTGCAGTTTTGATGTAGTATCTGAATTTGACAAACAAGAGCTTGTTAACGCTGTTGATCAAGTTAAAAGAGAACTTAATTCAAGGTTTGACTTAAAAGGTTCAAATTCTGATGTTGTTTTAGATGGTGATAAATCAATCACAATTACAACAAGTGACGATATGAAACTAAGAAATATTTTGGACATTTTACAAAGTAAAATGGTTAAAAGAAATCTTAGTATCAAAATTTTAGATGCACAAACCCCAGAAGCAGCGCTTGGCGGAAATGTTAGACAGGTTTTTAACCTTAAAAAAGGGCTTTCTCAAGAGCTTGCAAAAAAAATTACAGCAGCAATTAAAGATTCAAAAATAAAAGTTCAAGCCTCAATTCAAGGTGAGCAAGTACGCGTTAGTGGGAAAAGCAAAGACGATCTGCAAGCTGTAATTAAGCTTTTAAAAGATAAAGAAGACAGTTTTAATATACCTTTACAGTTTACAAATTACAGATAAAATGGAACTAAGTTTAAAAAATGTGGCAGTTGTTTGTAACCCTGAAATAGAGGGTACAATTTCTGTTGCACAAGAAATTGCCCAAAAGTTCGACAATGCTTGTGTTTATACTCTTGATAAAATGCCTGACAATTCAGACTTTGTAATAGTTGTTGGCGGGGATGGCACACTTTTAAAGTGTGCTAGAAAATATAGTGTAAAAGATGTTCCTATTTTTGGCTTTAATATGGGTAGGTTGGGCTTTTTGGCGCAAGCCATGCCTGATGAAATTGATTTTGTGACAAATAAAATTAAGCAGGGTGATTTTAGAATTGAAAAAAGAATAATGCTGAAATGTCCGACAACAGGGGCTGTTGCGTTAAATGATATGGTAATTCGCGGGGCAACTTTCTCTCGTACCTCTACTTTAAATTTATATATTAACGGAATAAAATTATGCTCTTATCTTGCTGACGGGCTTATAATTTCAACACCTACAGGTTCAACTGCTTACGCTCTTTCAGCCGGTGGGCCAATTATTTCGCCAAATATTGAATGTTTTGTAGTTGTTCCAATTTGTCCACATACGCTTAATGCCAGACCCATTGTAATTCCTGCAAGTGAATATATAAAGATTACAACGCCGGATGCGCCTAAGGATTTTCAGATTACGGCTGACGGACAAGACGCAAAGATAATAAAAAGTGAAATTTGTGTAGAGAAAAATGATAAATATGCAAAATTGCTGCTTTTAAATAACGACGGTTCGCATTTTTACGACGTTTTAAGGGAAAAGCTGCACTGGGGAATGGCGCCGAATAAATAATGATTAAATCTGTATTGATTAAAAATTTTATATTAATTGATGAGCTGTTTTTAGAATTTGAAAACGGTTTTAATGTTTTAACGGGTGAAACCGGTGCTGGGAAAAGTATTATTTTAAAAGCAATTGATACTGCTCTTGGCGCAAGGGTTTCAAAGGATGTCATTCTTGATAAAACAAAACCGGCGCTTATTGAGCTTACTTTTTCGCACTCAAAAAAAGATTTAAAAAATCTCTTAAAGTTTGACTTGTGCGAAGAAACGGTTATTTCAAGGGAAATTGGTTTAAATTCTCAAAAATGCCGTTTAAATGGCGCGCTTGTAAATCTTGATACTCTGAAAGAATTAAGAGAATATCTTGTTGATATTCACTCCCAAAATCAAAGTTATACTTATGTAATGCCAAAGTATCATATAGAGTTGCTCGATGCTTATTGTGCAAGTGTAGATACGGATTTTTTAAATAACTATAACTGCTATAAAAAGGCTTATTCTGAGCTGTGTGAAATTTCAAAAAAACTAAATTCGCTCAAGGAAAATAATTCTAAAAATTTGCAAGAGATTGATTTTTTGAAATTTCAACTAAATGAAATTGACTCTGCTGAAATTTATGAAAATGAAGAAGAAGAACTAAATTCAGAGCTTGAAGTTTTATCAAATGTCCAAACTCTAAAAGAGCTAACTTACGGTGTTTACTACTCTTTGGGTGATGACGATGGTATAAATAACGCTCTTAGCAAGTTAAATGCGTCACTATCAAATGCCGTAAGTTACGATAAAAAGCTTGAAGAAGTTCAGGGAAGTTTTATTGAAGCGTATGAAAATCTAAAATACTGTTGTGATTATTTAAGAGAGTACTCTCAAAATCTTGAGGACAACCCCCAAAGGTTAAATGAAATTAATGAAAGACTTTCTTTGATTTTAAAATTAAAGCGCAAATACGGTGATATTTTTGAAGCAAGGGAAAAATTTGCAGCACAATTGAGTGAGATTGAAGGTGACTTTTCTTCTGTCGATGAACTTGAAGCAAGGCAAGCTAAGCTTTCTAGGGAAGCTGATGAGCTTTCTTGCAAGATTTCAAATGTTAGAAAAAAATGCACTGATGAATTATCAAAATTAATAGTTGAGCAACTAAGAAAATTAGAGCTTTCAAAGGCTGAATTTGAAATTCAAGTAAAAGAAAAGCCGCTTGATTTAAAAGGGGCTGATGATGTGGAATTTTTTATAACAACAAATGTATCCTCCCCTCTTGCACCTCTTGCTAAAGTTGCCTCTGGCGGTGAAATTTCTCGTGTAATGCTTGCGATAAAGACTGTTTTTGCAAATGTTGATATGGTTTCATCGATTATTTTTGATGAAATAGATACAGGAATCTCGGGTAAAGCCTCAAATGCTGTAGCACAAGCAATTTCAGAGCTTTCAAATAATATTCAAGTCTTTGCAATTACGCATCAGCCAATTATTGCAGCAAGAGCAAATGCGCACTTTGTTGTATCAAAAAGTCAAAATGAAAAAACAAAAGTTTGTACTAAAAAACTTCAAAGTGAAAATGAAAGGCTTGAAGCCATTGCTTCACTTGCTTCAGGTGAGGTTAACAGTATTTCTGTGTCTTTTGCAAAAGAGCTATTGAATATTAATTAAAGTTTTGTTAAAAACTTGACAAATATAATTGTATATTTTTAAACTTCTTGTTAGAATTTAGTCGTATATTGCCAGATTGGGTGTGAAGGATTTTAAGATGAAAGTTAATTTTAGTGTCGCAGGGATGCCTGTAAAAAGTTTTACAAACAATGGTGTTTCGAATTCTTTTGTTAATTTTAAGTTAGCAAATCAACCTTTGCAAAGAGATGTCTTTGTAAAGTCAACTCCTGCGTTTAGGGGCGATATTGATACTGATATAAGAGAAGATGTTGTTGAAAATGCTGTTGATGGTATTGCTTCTTGTCTTGCAACTTATGCAAATATCAGTGCGCATGCAATGAGGCATAAAATGCCATTGAAGTCAGATTTTGACTATTGCATGGATAATTTCTTTTTGCTTTGCTGTGCTGCTTCTTCAAGCTATGCTATGCCATATGGTGATGTAAAATACCCAAATGAGCCGGAGTTCGTTGAGATTTTACAAACACTTTGGGACAATAGCAAGGGTCTTGAAGGTGCAAATGAGCAAGATTACCTTACAGATGCTATTTTAGATTTACCTGAAAATAAAAGAAAATATCATATAAAAGATTTTGTAAAAGATGATATAGCACGTGCTATGAATGTTTACGCTAAAAACAGATATGACATTGAATTAAACAGTAGAGATGATATTGAGGAATTTGCCTCAAGAGTTTATAATGATGAATCTACAAGAACAATTAAAGAAACTGTTTCTTACGCTGCTGTTAGAAAGGCGCAAAAAGGAAAATTGAGCAGGCATGTAAGAAAACTCGCTGATTTTCCTGATACAAAATCAATGTTAGAGTATTTGTTTGAAAATAAAAATAAATTTTTTGGCCCTTATATGAGCCTGAGGGAGCGTTTTATTATAACAAAGCCTGTTGAACACGAGCCATTTTTTACAGATGGTGATCCTTATGAGGACCATAGAACCCCAGCAGAAAAGGCAGTTGACCAAATGAACGGCTGGCCTTGGTAATTAACTAAAAATTGCCTCGATAAATTCAGTTCTATCAAAGTTTTTAAGATCTTCGATTTTTTCGCCTATTCCTACAAGTTTTGCAGGGAGGGCGAATTCTTTTGCAATGGCAATGATTATACCGCCTTTTGCAGAACCATCAAGTTTTGTTATTGCAACTGATGTCAAATTAAGTGCTTCTTTGAAAACTTTTGCTTGGGAAAGTCCGTTTTGACCTAAATTTGCATCTAAAACAAGCATGCACTCTGAAAGCGAATCAGGCGCATTTTTGTCTATGACATTTTTGATTTTCTTTAATTCTTCAATGAGGTTAAATTTATTTTGCAGTCTGCCTGCGGTGTCAATTATTATAATGTCAAAGTTTTCCTTTTTGGCGCGCTCAATTGCTTCATAAACAACCGAGGCGCTGTCTGCCTTGTCGCGCCTAATTATTTCAACATCTGCCCTTTTAGACCAGATATCAAGCTGTTCTTCAGCTGCTGCGCGAAAAGTGTCCCCTGCTGCAAGTAAAACTTTTTTGCCTGAGTCCTTAAATCTTTTTGCAAGCTTGCCAATAAGAGTTGTTTTGCCTGCACCGTTAACACCTGCTATAAAGTATATATTAAGCGAATTTTCTTTGTAATTCAGCTCATTTGAACCTGCGCTGGCAAGAATTTCTTCAAATTCTTTTCTCAAAAAATCTTTTAGTTCCGATGATTTAAGATTTTTAGATTTAATTTTTTCAACTATTTCAACACTTAAATCTACCCCCAAGTCTGCTTTTATAAGTGTTGCTTCAATGTCTTCAAGGGTGAACTCGTCAATTTCTTCGCTTGATGAGGCTATCTCTACAACATTTTCAATAAGAGCTTTTGAGGTTTTTGAAAGGGCGTTTTTTAAGGCTTCAAAGCCTTCTGAAACAATATTTTTTTTGTCTTTTTTGAAAAAATTAAACATATCTTTCAACCACTTTTGCAAGAATACCGTTTATAAAAGACGGTGAATCATCTGTTGAGTATTTTTTTGCAAGCTCAAGTGCTTCATCAATTACAACTTTGTGTGGCGCATCTTTCATAAAAACAAGCTCTATAATTGAAATTCTTAAAATATCTTTGTCTATTTTAAAGAGCCTGTCTATATCCCAGCCAAAAGCAAGTTCTTTAATTATGTTATCAACATCTTGTTTTTTCTCTTTAAAAGTTGTGGCAATTTTGTTTATATAATCTCTAACATCGGTTTTTTGCGAAAGTGTGCTTAACTCCGCTATTTCAAGTGCATTTACAGCTTTATCGCAAACAGAAAGTATTGTTTTGATTCTGCCTGACATATCGCTTGTAAGCGGAATTCTAACAGGTACGTTATTAGCATCAATAGGTCTTTTCAAATTATCAGGGTGATTATTTTCGTACTCATCTATAAATTGTGCAATGTCGTTTAATCCGCTGGTTGCCAAGTTTAGCTCCTCTTGTGATGAGCTAATAAGCGTCCTTACCGATTTTAGGACTATTTTTTCAAAGTCATCGTCTTTATAGTTATCCAGTTTTTTCTCTAATTGAGAAAATAATATGAGTGCCAGCTCTCTTGAAGCTCGTCTTGCTTGCATAGTTGTTTCCTTCTTTATTGTCGTTAAGTTAATTATAGATGAAAAATTTTTTATTTACAGATTTTTTTAATATTTTCTAAATAATTTTTTGCGCATTTGTAATATTCAAGTTCTTGGGCAAGTTTAATTGCATTAGATGAAATTTTGTTTAATTCTTCCTTGTCCATAGAAATTATTTTCTTTATTATCTTTGCAATATTTTCTTTATCAGGCTCTATAATAAAACCGTTTTTATTGTTTTGTATAAACCCATCCATACCACTATTTTTAGTGCAAATTACAATACAGCCCTTAGCCAGTGCCTCAAGGTAACTCAAGCCAAAGGTTTCTTTCTTGGATGGTAAAATAAAAATTTGCGCTTCCTCAAGTGCTTCTAAAACTTCTTGCCTTGGCCTTTGTCCCATAAATTTTACATTTAAATTTTGTGCCATTTTTTTTAATTTTTTTTCTTCATATCCACTGCCATAAATTTCAAGAGGCACATTTTTAATTTCTTTCATTGCTAAAATCAGCTCTTTTAAATTTTTTCTTTTAATAAGAGATGACGCGCAAATAATTTTTAATTTTTTCTCTTTAAAAGACGCACTTGTAATTTCTTCCTTTTTTATTCCTGAGGGGGCTAAAAAAACATTTTCAAAGGGTAATTTATCTCTAATCCAATATGAGCGTGCGCCAACTTTGTCTGCGTTTTCAAGCGCATTTTTTAAAGTTGAGGCAAAGTAAAATTTATATTTTTCAAGAACTTCAATGTCGCTTGAGTGGCAAATTGCAATATGTGGTTTTTTAAATTTATGCTTGATTTTTGCCCCACAAATATTGCCTGATGGCATATGCGATACAATAACATCAAAGTTTTTAGGCACTTTTGGATTTAAATAAAAAGGTAATAAAAAGTTTTGATTATAAATTTTAATCCCATTGCGCTCATACCAGCCTTGTTTAAATGGTTTTCTGCCTCTTAGAATCGAGTTTAAAATTAAATCTGCCCTTAAAATACTAATTTCGCAGCCTAAATCTTTAAGTGCAAGCGCAAAATTTTCAATTGCCAAAGGTATGCCTTTGTGTTTTTCTTCAAGCGGATATAAGTCTGTAACTAAAAGTATTTTCATCTACAGGTATTGAAAATCGCAAACTTTTGAGAATTTTTCTTTTAAAAGATTTAAAAGCGCAATTCTGTTGTTTTTGATTTTTTCATCTTTATCCATAACAAGAACTTTATCAAAGAAATTATCAATAGGTTCAACCAAATTTTCAAGATTTAAGGTGTATTCTTTGATATTTTTTTCATCAGCATTTTGTTTTTTTATAGCTTCAAAAAGCGCTTTTTCTTCATTTAGTATAAAGAGCTTTTCACTAACCTGTGCTACAGTTGCTTCTTTTGTAATTCTTAGCACCCTGTTTGCAGCTTCAGATAGCTTTTTGAAGCTTTCTTTTTGGGATTCTTCTTTTATGAATTTTGCTCTTGATAAAAACTCCTCAAGGTTTTCAAGCGGATTGCTTATAGCGCTTGCCTTTAGGATATTTTGACTAAATTCCTTTTCATACATTATATTTAGTCTGTTTAGAATAAATTCATATACATCGCCTTTTGTTTCATTTTCAAGTGTTATATTGAATTCTCTAGACAATGTATCAAGTGAATTATCAATAAGAGTTTTTAAATTTAATTTTAAATTGTTGTTAATTAATATTCTTAAAATACCAATTGCAGCGCGCCTTGCACCAAGTGGGTCGTTTGAACCTGTTGGGCGCTTTTTCTTCATTTTGCCTTGTGTAGAGATGAAAAGTGCGCAAATTGTGTCAATCTTATCTGCAATTGAAACTACTTGACCTTCAATTTTTGAAGGTGTTTCGCTGTATGCGCTTAATGGGAAATAGTGCTCTTTTATTGCAAGTGCAATATTTTCTTTTTCGCCTGATTTTAGCGCATATTTTTCGCCTATAAAGCCTTGAAGTTCAGTAAATTCAAACACAAGTTGTGTGCTTAAATCTGCTTTGCAAAGTTTTGCTGAGCGTAAAATATCTGTATCATCAATTTTTAATTGAGCGCAAATTTCTCTGCAAAGGCTTATTATTCTTTGTGTTTTATCGTATAAAGTTCCTAAGCCCTTTTGGAAAGTCATACCTTTTAGTGCTTCAACCTTGCTTTCAAGAGGTGTTTTAGTATCTTCCTTGTAAAAGAATATTCCATCTTCAAGCCTTGCGCTGACTACTCTTTGATTTCCCGCTTTAATGTTGTCCATTGACTCTTTGTCTGTGCCAACAAAGTTTGCCATAGTTATAAAATGGTTGGATAATTTTCCATCACTTTGCCATAAAGGAAAGTATCTTTGGTGTTTTGACATAACTGTTGTTGTAACAATGTCTGGAATTTCAAGATATTTTTTATCAAAATCGCACAATACAGGGATTGGGTATTCTGTAATATAGGTTACTTCTTCAAGTAAATCGTCTAAATTTTCAAAGTTAATAACTGTATTTATTTCTTTTGCGCATTTTGTTGCGCTTTCAATAATGACATTTTTTCTTTCTTCAACATCAACAATTACGTTTGCTTTTTTTAAGTCGTCAATATAAGTTTTTGCATTTGCAATTGTTACATTTTTATTTAGTGAAAATCTGTGACCAATGGTTTTATTTGTTGAAGTTTTGTCTAAAACTTTTAGCGGTAAAATATCCGTATTGTAGAGCGCTACGATATTTTCAATGGGGCGGGAAAATTTTTCGTCATGATTTCCCCAGCGCATAAAATGTGGGCCTTGTAGCTTGAAAATAATTTTTTCAATGTTTTCGCTTAAAATTTCTTTTGTGCTTTTGCCTTTGATTTCAATTTTTGCCCAAATGTAGTTATCTTTTTGGTATAAATCTTTTTCTTCTACATTATTTTTTTTAGCAAAACCTAGCGCAGCAGGTGTGTAAGCACCACTGGCATCTAGTGCAATATTTAAAATTGGGCCTTTTGCCTCTTTTAAAATATCTTTTTGTTTGTCTGTCAAATCAAAAACCATTACAGCAAGACGCCTTGGTGTTGCTTGAACATCAAGTTTTTTGTACTCAATGCCATATTCGCTAAAAAGGTTTTCGAATGCGCATTTTAGTTGCTTTTGCGCTTCAGGTATAAATTTATATGGTAGTTCTTGAACTAATATTTCTAATAAAAAATCACTCATGACTTAATTCTATTACAAAAGAAATATTAAAAGCAAGGTTTAAGAAATATTAAGATTTGTATACTTAGCTTATCATTCTTGAAATTATATCAATTATGTGTCATTTTATTATCTGAGAGGATGTATTTGATGCCACAATTTAGTGATGCTGTATTAAAAATAAACGAGGAACAGGCAAATTACGCAAGAAAAATCAGCGCAAGAATGTCGCAACCTATAGCAAGACGCAAAGGACTTGTTGATATTTTGGGCATCATGTGTGCAATAGATTATTTTGAGGATTGTGGATTTAAAGTAAATAATTCAAGAAGTCTGCACAGGATTGCAGAGGTTTTTGAAGAATTCAAAATTAGTGACATATACATTAATAACTTTAGAATAGATGTAATTTCAAGATTTAGGGATAATAAAATAAAAATCCCTTCTGTTCATAAGGAGTATGGCTGCCAACCTGATTATTATGTTGTTGTTGACCTTAGTGAAAGGTTGAAAGTGGCTAGGATTTTAGGTTATTTTAAAGCTGCAGACGTTGCTTTTCTTAATTATTCAGGTGAGTATGCAGAGGTTGACGAAATTTATTTAAAAAGCATAAGGGCTCTTTGTCTGGAATTAAAAAAACCTGCTTACCCTAAGCAAATCATGGGAAAACACCTTGACTGTATGGCGCTTTTTTTACGCTTCATTGATAAAGAATTGTTATCAAGCAATAAAAAGTTATTAATTCAACACCTTGTCACCTGCCCCGCATGTGCAAAGAAGTTGGCTGATGTAATAGACTTTAATAGAACAGTTGGGGCTATTTCTAATGTTTCAAATATTATCAATGAGCACAGTTCTCAAGAATTAAGTGATGAAGATGAAATACTTGCCTCTTTTAAAAGGGCTTCGATGCGAGCAAAAAAGAAAAATGTTGCACCAAATACATTGACAAATCTGTCAAATGATAGCAAAGTTTACCAAAAAAAGGAATTTGAAAAGTACAATATAATCGATGGAATTTTTAGTAATGTTGATAAAATAGATACATCAAAAATAGTTGCAATGTTTAGTGGTAGAAAAAAAAGAATTGCCATAGTTGCATCGGTAATTTTCCTGTTTTTAATATCATCAATAATAATTGCAATTAAAAATTCAAATTCAAATATATCCTCAATTTCTGATATTGACAGTGAATATTCTCAGGATGCAAATTACAACAGCAAACAAAGAAATGAATTTACATCTTCACAGGATTTACCTCAAGAAGTTTATGGTGCAAATAATGCAACAGATTACTCTCTTGCTACCCAGATGACAGGCGAGCCTCTTGTTGCAACTATAAACAAAATATCTTGGGAAGTGCCTGAAAATATTGCTAACAAGGCAAATTATGCAAGATTTTTGCAACTTGTAGGTAAAAATGTAAAGCTAAATTTGCAAAACGACTTACTACTTTCCAATGATTTTGCAAAAAATAGTGTTATTAAGTTGAGCATTAGGATTTCAAGCAGTGGCGAGATTATTGATATGAAAATCTTGCAAAGTTCTGGCTCTGTACCGATTGATAATATAATTAAAAAAAGCGTAACAGAAACTCTGCAGTATATGAAACCACCGTCCCATGGCTTAATTTCGCGTCCATTGGAGGTTGTACTTGTAGTTAGCCTCTAAAAAGATTATGTTTTAAAACTTCTTCTCGAAGTCCCCTAAAGTTGTCAATGTCATATTTTTTGACAAAATCAAGCGCACAAGCGCGTGCTTTTTCAAGTATTTCAATGTCATTTACTACATCTGCAAGCCCAAAATCAGGAATACCACTTTGTCTTGTTCCTAAAAATTCCCCAGGGCCTCTTAACTCAAGGTCTTTTTGCGCAATAATAAAACCGTTATTTGTCTGAGTCATTATTTTTAGCCTGTTCCTGACTTGTTTTGAGGCCGATGTGCTAACAAGTATGCAGTAAGACTGCTTGTCATTACGACCTACACGCCCTCTTAGCTGGTGTAGTTGGGAAAGCCCAAATCTTTCTGCGTTTTCAATAATCATAACCGTTGAATTTGGTACATCTACGCCCACTTCTACAACTGTTGTAGAAACTAAAATATCGTATTTTTTTTCTTTAAAATCAAGCATTACCTGCTCTTTTTCCTCTGCCTTAAGTTTTCCATGTAATAGTCCGATTTTATAATCTTTAAACTCTCCTTCTTGAAGTTTTTGTGCCTCTTGAGTAGCGTTTTTTGCACTTATTGTTTCACTTTCATCAATTAATGGGTAGACAATGTAGGCTTGATGACCCATTGCAATTTGCTCTTTTATTAACTTATAAGCCTCTTTTCGTCCTTGTGCACCGACAAGTGTTGTGATAATCGGCAGCCTCCCTTTTGGCAGTTCATCAATTGTTGTAATGTCTAAATCGCCATGCATTGTAAGTGCTAAAGTTCGTGGTATGGGTGTTGCAGTCATAGTAAGCATTTGCGGATACTCACCCTTTGTAAGCAATTTAGAGCGTTGTTTTACCCCAAACCTGTGCTGTTCGTCTATTACAACCGCGCCAAGGTTATTAAACTCAACCCCTTCTTGAATAAGGGCGTGAGTACCTACTGCAATGTGCATTTGCCCGTTTTTGAGCGATGTGAGCATTTCGTTTCGGATTTTTGTGCCGTGTTTGCCTAAAAACAGCCCTACACTTAAATTTAGTGGTGTTAGCCAGTTTATAAAATTTTTGTAATGTTGTGTTGCAAGAATTTCTGTAGGTGCCATAATTGCCCCCTGATAGCCGTTTTCAATGGCACAAAGGAGCATAATGCAAGCCACAACAGTTTTTCCGCTGCCAACATCTCCCTGCAAAAGCCTTTGCATGGGTTCTTTGGAATTCAAATCGTTTGTAATTTCTTCAACCGCCTTTTTTTGCGCGTCGGTAAGTTCAAAAGGCAAACTTTCTATAAATTTTCTAACAAGCCCGTCGCGCTTGATTTTTAGCTGGATGGATGTATTTTTTCTGTTTGCTTCGCGAACAAGTGCTAAGTTGAGCTGCAAGGTAAAAAGCTCGTCAAAAACTATTCTGTAGCGTGCTTTATCGGCTTCTTCACGCGTTTTTGGCAAATGTATTTTTCTTATGGCTTCACTTTTTTCTATTAAATTATTTTCTTCTTTTATGTATTGCGGCATAAAATCTTGAATTTTTGAACAATGTTTTTCAATTGCGCTTTTTATAGCGTTAGTCAAAGTTTTTGAGCTTAAATTTTCGGTGAGCGGATACACCGGAACTATCTTTCCACTGCTTATGAGTTCGTCATCTTCATAGCAAAAATCACAAGTCATAACTTGCACTTCAGGCTTATCTATTGTTATTTTATTTGTGTAGGAGTCCTTTTTCACTGTTCCAAATACTAAAACACTGGAGCCAAGCGGGTATTGCGCTTTATACCTTTCAAGCATTCTTCTGTTTTTTAATTTATAGAAAAAACTCAAAGTAATTTCGCCTGTACCATCGCCAATTGTAAGGTTTAGGACGGTTAATTTTTTAAGGGTTAAATAAGCACTTACCTTTTTAATTGTTGCAAAAACCGTTACCTGCTCGCCTATCTTAAGATTTGCAATTTTTACTCTGCCTTGATAATCCACGTATCTTTTAGGGTAGTATTCAAGCAAATCTTTAACGGTAAAAATTCCAAGCTTATTAAAAAGCGGCGCAGTTTTAGGCCCAACACCTTTTACAAATTGCACATCTATTTCAGATATATCATCAGTGTAGGGTTTTTTAACTTCTGGTACATCTTCTTTTTTGGGTATTCTGACTTGCGGTTTAATTAATTTTTTAAAATACGCAAAAGTTTCTGCTAAAAGCTCAACACTGTACATTCTTGCACTTACTGAATCGATGTGGTATTGCTCAAAGTGCGCAATTAACTTTTCTACCCTATGGCGCTCTGTTTTGTTGATTTTCCTTAAAACTGTATTTAGGGTAGAGAGTACAAACTTTGAAAAACAAGTTTTTTTGCCCACAAAATCTATGTATTTGTGTTCCATTTCTATTTTGCAAGAGGCAATAATTTTTTTATGAATTTCATCAAAGCTTGAAAACTTATTCATAAAAACAATTATACATTAAGGAGTCTTAAAACCTCATAAATGTTAATTTTCTTTGCTTTACCTCGAATAGAAACTTCTCTTATTTTAATTACATCAACATGTTTTTGAACTTGTTCAAAGGTTTCCTGACTTATTAAAAATTTTGTGCGGTAAACTTTATTATAGTTTTCAATCCTTGATGCAGTATTTACGGTATCACCAATAACTGTATATTCAAGCCTTTCTTCAGAACCAATATTGCCAACAAAAGCCTCTCCTGTTGAAATTCCTATCCCTATTTCAATTTTAGGTTTACCCTCATCCAGCCATTTTTCTTGCAATTGTTTTACTTTTTTGAGCATATTGTCTGCGCAAATGACAGCATCAAGTGCGTGGTGATTGTTTTCAATAGGTTCGCCAAAAACAGCTAAAACTGCATCGCCCATAAATTTATTTAAAATTCCGTTGTGTTTTTCAATAATGGGTACAATTGCCGTAAAATATTCATTTAAAATTTTTGTAACTTCCTCTGCACTCAGCCTTTCGCTTATGGATGTAAAGCCTCTAATGTCTGCAAAAAGCACTGTTACATTTGCCCTTTTGCCTCCAAGTTTAACCGAGTCAATGTTATTTACAACATTTTGCATAACGTCGCGCGACAGGTATTTGCTCATTGCGGATTGAATTTTTTCTTTTTTTCTACCTTCAAGTAAATATCTGTAAGAATAAGCGCACCCTATTGCAAAAAGTATAAAAATTTCAGGCAAGATTAAATTAATTGCAATTTTGTTGCTGAACATAAAGAACGCAAAAATTAAATACATAAACATTAAACAAGCACAGGAAAGTATGGCAATTGGTATTGGCAGTGTGCAAACAAGTACAAAAGCTATAATAAAGACAAGAGCAACATTTAAGATGTTATAAAGTTCGCTTGTGTTTTTGTAAAACTCATTATTTATAATGTTATCAAGATTTGTAGCTTGTATGTCGACACCTGAAAAAGTGTCTGAAATTGGGGTTCTTTTGACATCTTGCAGGGCCTGAGCATTGGCATTTGCGCCGACAAAAACAATTTTATCTTTAAAAATTTCACTGTCTAATATTGGTTTTTCACCTTTTTTAATGGCTTCCAGTGACTTTATGACGTCAGATGCCGAGATTTTTTGGTGCGAATACAGACCGTCATCGGTTTTGTAAAAATAAATATTTGAATAAGCTATCCCATATTTATTTGTAATGGGCATTTTAAGGGAATATTCATTGTTTTTTGCAAGTAAATATTTGTCTGTCAGTACAAAATGCTTAATTCCTGTGTGTTTAGAGTACATTAAAAGCCCCAAAGACGGATATAGCTTGCCTTTGTAGTTTATTACCTGATCAACTTTTCTTATATAACCGTCGTTATCCAAGTTGGTATTGACCGAGCCTAAGCTTTTTATGTTTGTGAAATAGTCCTTTTGAAAAGTGCTAAAACTCTTGTAATCGCTTTCTTTTTTGTATTTTGCGCTTCTTTTGTCTTCGATAACTATGTCATTTTTTTCAAAAAGTAATTTTTCATATTCTTTTTCATCTATGTTTTTAAACGGGGTGTTCACAAAACCAACGCCCGCGCTTAGAGTATTCAATTGTGCAATTTGATTAAAGAATTTTTTATCAGCAAGCGGATTTTCTGTATCAGGTGCCACTATTATTGCGTCATAGCCTATTTGTTTTGCTTTGGTGTAATTTTCAATATATTCAAAAATCTCACCGTAGCGAGTTCTTTTCCAGGGCCAACGACCAAGCTGGTGGAGCGATTTATCATCTATAACAACCATTATAATGTCATCTGACGCTTTTGCACTTTGGGTTGTCATTTTGACTAAAAAATTATAGGACTTTGGCTCAAATATTGTTGCACCAAGGAAATAAACGATAAAAAATATTAATACCGAAGAAAATGCAAGTAATAAGAGAGATTTTTTTTGTGAAATTTTCATTTATATATTTTACTTTATAAGGTGTAAAAATAAAATACATAATTAATACGGGATTTATAAATAAAATTTTGGAAATTAAAAAATACTTTGTTATAATATCTATTAAAGAGGAGAGATTATGAAAGACATACTAAAAAGAGCGTCAATATTTGTTCTAATGCTTGGACTTTTTTATGTAAGTTCGTTTATGAATCCTGTTTTGGCGCAAACCCCCCAATCTTTGTATGATAGAGCTTGGAAATTGGTAAATGCTAAGTTTGTTGACCAGACTAATAATGAGCAAGACTGGTCAAGGTGGCGTCATCGCTATGATAATGTAATTAAAGATGATGAAGACGCTTATGTTGCAATAGAATCAATGGTATCTAGTTTAAATGACGTTTATACAAAGTTTTTAAACCCTAAAGATTTTAAAGAAGAAAACGAGTCTATTCAAGGTTCACTGCAAGGTATTGGCGTGCAAATAGGTGTGCGCGACGGCAAACTTCTTGTAATTGCACCAATTGAAGATACCCCAGGAGAGCGCGCTGGTTTAAAAGCTGAGGATGAAATACTTGAAATTAATGGTAAAAGCACAAAAGGTATAACTGTAGATGCTGCAGCTGAGCAGATAAGGGGGCCTGAAGGTACAAAGGTTACTCTCCTTGTAAAAAGAGGCAAAGAGCCTGCAAAAACATATACAATTACAAGAGAAAAAATTGAAATAAAATCTGTTTCGACAAAAGCACCAGAGTTTGTAAAAATTCCTGATAATTTAGGCTATATTCGCTTAAGCTCTTTTATTAGTAGAAATGCTACATCTGAATTTGAACAAGCGCTTGTTGAAAATTTTGACAAAGACGGCTTAATTATAGATTTGCGCTCTAACCCCGGTGGCTTGTTGACTAATGCGATTTATATTGCTGATATGCTTTTAGATTCAAAAGTTATAGTTTCAACTGTTGATAGGGAAGGTTACAAAGACACTACTCGTGCTAACCAAAGAACACTCACAAATCAGCCAATTGTAGTAATTATAAATGGTGGTTCAGCTTCTGCAAGTGAAATTTTAAGTGGCGCACTAAAAGATAATAAAAGAGCAATTATTGTTGGTAAAAAATCTTTTGGTAAGGGTCTTGTACAGGAAATTAACAGACTCCCGGGCGGTTCTGCTATGCACATTACAATTCAAAAATACTTAACTCCAAATGGAACGGATATCAATAAAAAAGGCATTAAACCTGACTACGAGGTTGATTTAACAGAAGAAGACGTTAAAAAAGAGCGCGACCCTCAGCTTGCAAAGGCAATAGAGCTTTTAAACGGGCAAGCTGTTGCAAAGAAAGAAAATATTAAAAAAGATGACATAAAAGTTATTGTAAAATAAAATTAAAACCCGCATTAAGCGGGTTTTTTAATTGTTTAAACTGTGTATTGGGGCAGGAATTCTTCCGCTCCTGTTTACAAAAGTCGAGCTGTCCAGTTTGCTCATTGGCATAATAGGCGCTTCGCCAAGTAAACCGCCGAATTTTACCCACTCGCCTTCTTTTTTGTTTGGCACAGGAATAACTCTAACTGCTGTTGTTTTTTTGTTTATCATACCAATTGCCATTTCATCGGCTATCATCCCTGCTATTGTTGTAGTTGGAGTGTCCCCGGGGATTGCTATCATATCAAGACCGACTGAGCAGACAGAAGTCATTGCTTCAAGTTTATCTATTGTAAGAACACCCTGTTTAGCTGCTTCAATCATGCCGGCATCTTCAGATACGGGTATAAATGCGCCAGATAATCCCCCAACATAGGATGACGCCATAATTCCACCTTTTTTAACTGCATCATTAAGCATTGCAAGAGCTGCTGTTGTGCCATGTGCGCCAGCTTGTTCTAAGCCCATTGCCTGAAAAATCCCTGCAACAGAATCGCCTCTGGCTGGTGTCGGTGCAAGTGATAAATCTATTACGCCAAATGGAATATTTAACCTTTGTGCGAGTTCTCTGCCGATGAGTTCGCCTGTTGTTGTAATTTTAAAGGCAGTTTTCTTTATTACATTTGCAACTTCTCCAAGTGGTACGTCTTTTGGCATGTTTTCTATTGCCCACCTTACAACCCCGGGGCCACTAACGCCTATGTTTAGCGCGCACTCCGGTTCGTTTATACCGCAGTATGCACCTGCCATAAATGGGTTATCCGATACAGAGTTACAAAAACATACAAATTTTGCCGCTCCAAGGCCGTCTTTATCTGCGGTTAGTTCTGCTGATTTTTTGATGATATTAGCAACTTTAAGCACGCCTTTCATATTTATTCCTGCTTTTGATGTTGCAAGATTGACACTTGAGCATAATTTTGAAGTTTTAGCTAACGCTTCAGGGATTGATTCAAGGAAAATTTCATCCCCTTTTGTGCAGCCTTTTTCAACAAGGGCGGAAAAACCGCCTATAAAATCAACCCCTACTTCATTTGCGGCCTTATCTAGGACTTCAGCCAAATAAACGTAATCGGGATTTTTTGCGCTTTCGCCAATGAGTGAAATTGGCGTTATTGCAATTCTTTTATTGATAATAGGGATTGAAAATTCGTTTTCTAAATCATCTGCATATTTTTTTAAATTTTTTGCATATTTGATGATTTTTTCATATATTTTTTCGCCAGTAACTTTTATGTCTTCACTTATGCAGTCGCGAAGGGAAAGCGCAAGGGTTGTTGTCCTAATGTCAAGGTGGTGCACCTTAATCATCTGGATTGTTTCTATAATATCTTTTTCGTTAAAATCTGCCATTTTTACCTTTTAAATAGTGTGCATTTTGTCAAAAATTTCTTTTCTTTGAACCCAAACTTCCATGCCTATTTCTTCGCCTGATTTTATAAGTTCTTCTTTTATTGTTTTAAAGGAATTTTGAGATTTTGAAATGTCACATAACATCATCATTACAAAGTGATCTTGCATAATTGTTTGTTTAATGTCTTCAATGTTAACGCCTAATTGTGCAAGAGAGCTTGAAATTGCTGCGACAATTCCCACTTTATCGAGTCCTGAAATAGTAATTAAAACTTTGTCTTTGCTCATTTTACATCTTCCTTAATGACAATTAAATTATTCATAATTTTCATTGCAACAGTAGGCAGAACAACATGTTCCAAGCCATCTGCTATGCTTATAACACTCCCTGCTTTAAGAATAGTTTCTTCTCCTTTGTACAAAAATGAATAATCAGTGTCCCTGTCTGAACGAATGGTAATTTTGTCCATTGTAATGCCTTTCTTTACTTTTGGGGATTAACTATGGCAACTCCGCTTGATGTGCCAAGTCTGGTTGCGCCCGCTTCAATTAATTCTTTTGCTTGAAATATTGTTGAAATTCCGCCGCTTGCTTTTACACCCAAGCCTCGTTTTTCAACTGTTTGAGCCATAAGTCTTACAAAATCAGGTCTTGCGCCTAAACCGTTTTTTACAAAACCGGTTGACGTTTTAACAAAATCTGCTCCACCGCTAATGCAAGCAAGACAAGCTTTTTTAATTTCATCGTTAGTGAGTAAATCTGTCTCAAGAATGACTTTTAAATTGTTTTCAGGACATACATTTTTTGTTGCTCTTATATCATCTGTTACTTTTTTATAGTTACCTTCTTTAAGTGCGCCCAGATTTATTACAGTGTCAATTTCATCAGCACCATCAGCAAGAGCTTGATGAACTTGTACAAGTGTTGAATCTATTGCATTTGCGCCGAGCGGAAAGTTTACAACTGTTACTACTTTTATATCTGTACCTGATGTTATACTTTTTGCGTGCTTTACATAAACAGGGTTTATGCAGACTCCAAAAAAGCCGTATTTAACAGCATCTTCAACAAGTTTTGTAATATTTTCTGCCGTTGCTGTCGGTTTTAATAAAGTATGTTCAATATATTTTGCCAATTCCATATAAGAAATTATAGCAAAATCACATTTTTTGCGCCAGTCTTAGGATTAAAATTTAAGCAACTCATAAGATTTTCTTCTGTCATAAACAAAATTCGCTCTATAGCCTCTTTTGTGTTATATGCCATATGCGGCGTTATTGTTACATTTGGCAGCTTTAAAAGTTTTTGATTTATGTAAAATTTTTCAAGGCAGAAATCTTTTATATTTTGCAAGTCTTTGCATTTTTGATTTTCTGCGCATAATATTTCTTCACACTCTATTACATCAAGTGCAGCGTATGCAATTTTTTCATTTAAGAGTGCGTCATAAAGTGCTTGTGTGTCTATAATTTCACCGCGAGCAACATTTACAATAATTACTCCATCTTTCATTTTTGCAATTGTGTCTTTGTTTATAAGGTGATAAGTTTGCGTTGTAAGTGGCGAATTTATTGAAATAATGTCTGATTTTTGAATTAGTTCATCAAGGCTACAGTAATTATAGTCCCCGTTTTGGTATAAATCATAAGCAAGGGTGTTCATTTTAAAGCCTTTTGCAATGTCTAAAACTTTTCTTCCTATCGAACCTGCGCCTATTACACCTATGGTTTTATTAAATAGTTCAACTCCGATGTAGTCATTCATTATTATGTTGTCAATTTGTATATCCTTTTGTGCTTTTTTGATTTTTCTAATCGTGTAAAGCAAAAGTGCAAAAGTGTACTCTGCAACAGTGTAGTCACCATAGTGAGGGGTGTTAAAAGCATAAATTTCGTGTTCTTTGCAATATTTCATATCAATGTGACTAAAACCAACGCTCCTTGTTAGTATAAATTTTAGCTTTGGAAATTTTTTAAGCACATTTTCACTAAGTGTTGAGGTTATAAAGACACTGATGATTTCGGCGTCATTTATTTTTTCGTCAACCATAAAATTTTCATTTATGGGCGAACTTATAAAAATTGCTTCAAACTTATCTTTCACTGCCTTTTTAAGAAATTCTTCTTCGTATGGCTGTACATCAAAAAATACTGTTTTCATATTAACAGTTTATTTTGTTTTTAAAAAAGCTAAATAACCTTAGTGTATAGTCTTGTCGGTTAAAATATTTTTTTGTTCAACAAGAGTTTTTTCTTTTTTCTTGTTTTTTATTGATTCTAAAAATTTATTCATTTTATCGTAGTCAAATTCATCTTCCCATTTTGCAACAACTGTTGTTGCAATGCAGTTGCCCACAAGGTTTATTGTGGTTCTGCCCATATCAAGAATTTGATCAATGCCCAAAAGTATTGCAACCCCTACAACAGGTAGCCCAAAAGTGTGCAGTGTGCCTGTTAAAACTACAAGGGAAACCCTTGGGACACCTGCAACACCTTTTGATGTTAACATTAGTGTCAACATAATTAAAATTTGCTGTTCAAAATTCAAGTCAATGCCTACAACCTGTGCGCAAAAAAGTGTTGTAAGTGTTAAATAAAGTGTTGTGCCATCAAGGTTAAATGTATAACCTGTGGGCATTACAAAGCTTACGATATTTTTTGGCACACCTAATTTTTCCATTGCTTCCATGCCTTTTGGTAATGCAGCTTCTGAACTTGCTGTTGAAAAAGCAAGTAGCGATGGTTCTTTTATAGCTCTTAACATACCCCAAAATGGGATTTTTGTTATTTTGCATACAATGGTTAATATAGTTACTACAAAAACTATTAATGAAAAATAAGTTACAGCTATTAATTTTGCATAACTTGAAAGTATTCCTATGCCGTTTTGCCCTATTGTAGTTGAAATTGCACCAAAAATACCCATTGGAGCAAAGTACATTACGTATTCTGTGAATTTAAACATAATATCGCAGGTGCTTTGCATAAAATCTAGGACAGGACGTGCTTTTTGACCAACAGCACAAATTGCAAGTGAGAAAAATATTGCAAAAACAACAATTTGCAACAAGCTGCCATCTGCCAGTGCTTTAAAAATGCTTGTTGGCACTAAATCTAAAAGCATATGAGAAAAGGAGTGATCAACTTTTACATTTTCCATATTTTCAACTGCAGAGGTTGAAATTGCGTTTAAATCAATGTCAAAACCTGCCCCGGGTTGGAAAATATTTGCGCTTACAAGACCAATAATAAGGGCAAAAGTTGTTGCAATTTCAAAGTAAATAATTGTTTTTAAACCTATTTTACCAAGGCTTTTAACATCCCCATGGCCTGCAATACCAACTACAAGTGTTGCAAAAATCAATGGCGCAATAATCATTTTAACCATTTTTAAAAAAACATCCGCAAGAGGCTGCATTTTTACTGCCCAAGATGGTGCAAGCCAGCCAAATAAAATGCCTGCAGCAAGAGCTAGAAATATAAATGTTGTTAGCTTTGAATTTTTCAACTACTCTCCGATTGATGGTAAAAATTGCCTGAGTACAATTGTAATATAAAAAAAATTAAAATTTAATCTCTTTATATATTCTTTACCTTGTCTAAAAGCTCGTTGTATACATCAATTGTTGTTTTGCAAATTTTAAGTTCACGATTTACAAGGCTTTTTATTGTTTCGCTAAAACACCTAAAAAGTGCCATATCAAGCCCTTTTTCACCTTCATTGTTATCTAAAATCTGCCAAATTTCTTTACTGTATTTTTCATCTCTTGTATTTTCTTCAATTTTATCTGCCAGAAAAATAATTTTTTCAAACATACTCATACCAACTTTGCCTATTGTATGGTAGCGAATAGCGTCTAAAATTTCTCTGTCATCTATGTCATAAATTGTCTTTGCAAAATATTCCCCAACAGGCGCATGCAGGGTTTTATAGTTTTGTAATTCACCCTCATCGATATTTTTTAGTTCTTCTTTTATTATTTTTAAAAGCTCATCGTTGCTTTTGCACTTTGCGCAATCGTGCAAAAGTCCTGCTAAAAATGCCTTTTGCTCATCAAGTTTATATTTTTGTGCAAGCTTAATGGCGCAATGCGCTGTGCCTAAAGTGTGTGAGTACCTTTCCTCAGTTAAGCACTCTTTGAGTCTTTCCTTTATACAATCTATGTTCATAAATATATTCCTCTATTTTCTTGGGTACAAGACCTGTTATTTCTTCATTGTTTTGCACTTTATTTCTTATCATATTGGATGAAATATCCATAAAATTAATGTCTGCTATTTTATAGTTCCAGCCTTTGCGTTTTAAGTGTTCAAATGAAATGCCTGAAATATCCCCACAGTGACGCGGGATGATTATAAAATTAATATTTTCTTTTAAAATTTGCGGATTTTTCCAGCTTTCAATTTTTATAAAAGAATCATAACCCATTATAAAATTAATTTTATCTGTCTTATCTCTTTTTTTAAGTTCTAAAATCGTATTGTAACTGTAACTTGGAATTGGCAAAAAATATTCTATATCATTGACATTTTTTTTGCCTGCGCCCAATTGTGCCATAAAAAGCCTGTCAGATGGTGTTGTGTCAGGAATTTTATGTGGCGGTGCGTAAGCAGGTACAAAAATAACCTCATCAAAATTAAATTGCTCTTTGATTTTTTTTGCAATTTCAAGATGAGCATTGTGTAAGGGGTTAAATGTTCCAAAAAAATAACATTTCATAATTGGTTTAATTATATTACAATAATTTTTGTTATGCATAGTTTTGATTCATTGAGTTTAAAAAATTTTGCAAAGGTTAATTACGACTTTTTAAAAAATGCCTCCGTCCAAAAGGTTCAGCAGCCTTCAAGAAAAGAGATTATTTTAAATTTGCGATCATGTGGTGGGAGTCGCAAACTCTACATTAATATAAACCCAAAGTATCCTCATATTTGCTTTATAAATCAAAAAACTTTTTCTATGCGTGCGCTTGAAAATCCAAAAAGTCCTCCTATGTTTTGCATGCAGCTAAGAAAATATATTGAGGGTGCAAGAATTAAAGAAATTACAATTCCTGATTATGAAAGAATTTTGGAGCTACATTTTGAGGTTTACGATGAAATAGGTCAACTTGCAAATTTGTGTCTTGCAGTTGAAATTATGGGCAGACATTCAAATGTAATTTTGTATGATTTTCGCTCTAAAAATATTTTAGGCAGCGCTCATAATATTTCACCTGAAAAAAGCTCTGTGCGTGAGGTTTACGGTGGAATACCATATATTTATCCGCCAAAACAAATAAAAACAGACATCCTAAAAACAAGCTATGGTGCTTTTTGTGCTGTTGATAAGGATGTAAAATCATTGTCAGAACATTATTATATGCTCTGCGAACCTCTTTTAAAAATTATAAAAGACAAAAGCAAAACAAATGAAAACCTTTTTGAAAATTTGCAAAAAACTGTTGCCCTCAAAGACACAAGAGCACTTTTAGAATTGTGGCAAGGGGAAGATTTTAACATTGCGCTTGACAAGTATTTTGCAAACGCCATGTTTAAAGACATTTTTTCAAGCAGGCAAATGCAACTGCAAAGACTTTTGAGGGCTGAAATTAAAAAACTTGAAAATATTTTAAAAAATGAACTCAATGAGAGCAAAGCTCTGGCTTACAAGCAAAAAGGAGATTTAATTTTTCAATATATTTATTTAATTAAAAATGATGAAATTTTTATGACGCCTGAAGGGATAGAAATTGTCCTTGATACAACGCTTACACCCTCACAAAATGCTCAAAATTATTATAAACTCTACGCAAAAGCAAAAGGGGCTTATGATTATCAAAAACAAAAGTATGATGAGGCGCTGGCAAAAAAGGCTTATTATGATGAGATTTTATTCAGTATTGAAAATTCAAAAACATATTTGGAACTTGATGAAATAACCTCTGAGTTGGAGCAGTGCGCCCTAATAAAAGAAAAAAGTGCAAAAAAACAGGAAAAAATTGAACTTACCAGATTTGATTTTCAGGGTTACGAAATATTTTTAGGCAAAAACAACAAACAAAATGATTATTTAATTTCAAAATTAGCTTCTGCTGAGGATATTTGGTTTCATGCGTACAATTGCCCCTCATCACACGTACTTGTGAGAGTTCGAAACAATGAAAAAGAGCCACAGCCAAAGGTTTTGGAGTATGCTGCAAAACTTGTAAAAGAAAATTCACCTATGAAAAATTCTACAAAGGCATCGATAATTTACACCAAAAGGAAAAACTTAAAAAAGCCCCCGGG
Source organism: Candidatus Gastranaerophilales bacterium (assembly GCA_944324385.1). GTDB lineage: Bacteria > Cyanobacteriota > Vampirovibrionia > Gastranaerophilales > Gastranaerophilaceae > Galligastranaerophilus. Next base: position 73,822 of record CALUWD010000005.1, read on the forward strand.
CGGGGTTTTGGGGTATGTAATTTATAAAAATGAAAAAGAGATTGTAATATAGTGTCAACACTTTATTTTTAACTTTTTTGTACTAAAATATTCTTGTTAAAAAGTTAAAAATGAGGATTTAAAATGCAGGTTTCATACGAGTGGTTAAGCGAATTTGTTGATTTAAGCGGAATAGAACCAAAAGAAATTGCTCACAGGCTTACAATGAGCGGTCTTGAGGTTGAAGAAATTGAATACAAAAAGCCAAAATTTACAAATATTATTACTGCAAAAATCCTTAAAATAGATAATCATCCAAATGCGGACAAATTGCACCTTGTAACAGTTGATACAGGAAATGCAACAAAACAGGTTGTCTGCGGTGCGCAAAATATACAAGAGGGTCAAATTATTCCCTACGCAAGTGTCGGCTCAAAAGTTTTTTCAAGAAAAACAGGTGAGCTTTTTGAACTTACCCCTGCGGTTATTCGTGGAGTTGAATCTCAAGGTATGCTATGCTCTTGCGATGAGCTAGGGCTTGAAGGCATGCAAGATGAGGACGGAATCTTTATTTTAAACAGAATATATGACACTGTTCCCTTGGGTGAACCCCTTGAAAAAATAATGAATTTAAGCGAAGAAATTATATTTCACGTTGCACCTACTGCAAACAGGGGTGATCAAATGTCTGTTATAGGCATTGCTCGAGAAGTAAGCGCACTTTTTAACAGAAAACTTAACTTTAATCCTAAGGAATTAAAAGAGCTGCCAAAAACAAGTAATTTTAATGTAGAAATTAAAGATGATGAAACTTGCAAATATTATTCAATAGGCGTGTTTAAAGATATTGAAATTAAACCTTCTCCTGCTTTTATGCAAAGAAGAATTGAAGCTTGCGGAATGCGTGCTATTAATAACGTTGTTGATATTACAAACTATATTCTTTTAGAATACGGTACACCATTGCACGCTTTTGATTACGATAAGTTAGATAATTACTTGTGCGTCAGATACGCTAAAGAAGGTGAAAGCCTTGTTACAATTGATGAAACGGAAAGAAAACTTACTAATCAAAGTGTAGTTATTGCAAAAAAAGACATCCCTGTATGTATTGCAGGTGTTTTTGGCGGTTTAAATTCTGAAATTGACGACAATACAAAAAACATTGCGCTTGAGGCAGCACATTTTACATCGCACACAAACAGAAAATCATCTCGCTCAGTTGGTTATCGTTCTGAAGCAAGCGCAAGATTTGAGCGTGGAGTAGATAGTGAACTTGTGCGCTATGCACAATTTAGAGCTGCAGAACTGTTGCAAAAATATGCTAACGCTAAAGTTGAAGGTATGGTTGAAATTGGCAATTCTTGTGCGCCAAATATTGAAATTACACTAAGAAACAGTGAAATAAAAAGAATTTTAGGAATAGATATACCACAGCAAGACTCAATTTCAATTTTAGAAAATCTGGGTTTTGAGCTTTTAGGTAAAAATGAAGCTGCTGCAAAATTTAAAGTACCAAGCTGCAGAGTAGCTGATGTTTATCGTGAAATTGATTTGATTGAAGAAGTGTCAAGAATATATGGATACGATAAAATTACTCCTGCCTTACCACAGATTGACGAAGGTGCAAATATCAGTTTTGAGAGCAGAACGCTAAAGAAAATAAATGAGCTTTTCTTGGGCTCAGGGTTTGACGAAATTGTTACATCATCCCTTGTTGGTGATAATTTATATAAAACCTATATGCAAAAACTTGATGATAATACATCTGTTAAGGTTAAAAATCCTCAAAGTGAGGACTGCACAACGCTAAGGCAAGTGCTTATGCCCAGCCTTTTAAATGTTGTTAAGTATAATTTTGACAACGGGCAAAAGAATTTTAGATTTTATGAAATAGGAAAAGTTTTTAATATTAAATCTAAGCCTGATGAAAATAATACAGGGGTTGAAGAGCAAAGAAAACTCTCAGGTGCAATTTTTGGTAGCATAAATAATGAACTCTGGAGGGATAAAACACCTGTTGATTTTTATACAATAAAAGGGGTTTTGGAAAATCTTTTTGCCCAGCTTAATTTAACAAAAAGAATTGTTTTTGCACCTTTTGATGAAAACGACTCAAAAACTTATGAGTTTATGCACCCTGCTCAAAGTGCAAAAATTTCTCTTATGGGTAAAAACTTTACAACACTAGGATATGTAGGTAAAATTCACCCTATTTTAAAAGATAATATGAAGTTTAATCAAGATTTGTTTGTTTTTGAATTAAATCTTGAGGCGATTTTAGAGGCTGTTTCTCAAACTACAGTAAAATACAAAAAATTACCCGTATTTTTACCTGTTATGCGTGATATTGCTTTTGCGGTTGATAAAGATGTTACAAATGAAACTATTTTAAAAGCAATTAAGAAAATTGCCGACAAAAACATTTTTAAAGGTGTAAAAGTGTTTGACATTTATCAGGGTGAACACATTGAAGCTGGAAAAAAATCCATGGCATACAGAATTATTTTGCAGGATGAAAATCAAACCCTTACAGATGAAGTTATTGATAAAGAAATGACAAAAATTAGAGATGGTCTTGTAAAATCTGTAGCAGGTTTAGTTCTAAGGTAATTTATGAGAATAAATAAATATATAGCTTCAAGCGGATTTTGCTCACGTCGCAAAGCGGATGAGCTTATTGAGGCTGGTCGCGTACAAGTAAATGGAAAAACCGTAACGCTGTTGGGTTACGAGATAAGAACAAAAGATAAAGTTACAATTGATGGCAAAACCTTGCGTATGATGAAACTTGAATATTATCGTTTTTATAAACCTACAGGTTACATTACGACAAGTGATGATGAAAAAGGCAGAAAAACAATTTATGATATTTTGCCAGATGAGCTTAAACATTTGCGACCTGTCGGCAGACTGGATAAAGACTCATCAGGACTTTTAATTTTAACAAATGACGGGAATTTAGTTTATGAACTTACTCACCCATCAATTAAGGTTGCAAAAGTCTACAGAGTAACGGTTGACGCTTTTTTGAAAGTGGAAGACCTTGAAAAACTTGCAAAAGGTATAGAAATTGAAAAAGGTAAAATTGCATATTGTGATTGCGAAATAATTGAGCGAACCAAAAATGAAACTCTGCTTGAAGTTACGCTTTATCAAGGCTTGAACCGTCAAATCAGAAAAATGATTGAACACATTGGGCATAATGTTGTACACTTAAAACGTATCAGGCATGCTACAATAGATTTAGTTGGTCTAAAGAAAGGTCAATATAAGCCTATTAAGCCAAAACAAATAAAAGAATTAAAAACATACTTGGATAAAATTAAAGAGAAGGAAGGTATATAAATGCTGGATATTAAGCTAATAAGAGAAAATCCTGAAAAAATTAACGAGCTGCTAAAACGCAGAAACCCAGAGCTAAGCATTGATGCGGTTTTAGAAGTTGATGAAGAAAGAAGAAAAATCCAGTTTGCAACAGATGAACTTCGTGCAAAAAGAAAGAGCGAATCTCAAAAAATTGGTGAGATGAAAAAAGCAGGTCAAAATACTGATGAAATTCAAGCAGAGGTTAAAAAAATCGGTGACGAGATAAAAGAGCTTGAAGAAAAACAAAATGCACTTGATGAAAAACAAAAAAATCTTCTTTTAAATATACCAAATATCCCTGACGTTACTACTCCCGTAGGCGCGAGTGAAGACGATAACGTTGAAGTTTACAAATGGGGTGAGCCAAGGAAATTTGATTTTGAATTTAAACCTCACTGGGATTTGTGTGAGCAAAAAAATATTGTAGATTTTGAGCGTGGTGTTAAACTTTCTCAAAGCAGGTTTACCCTGTATCGTGGCAAAGGCGCAAAGTTAGAGCGTGCTATTATTAACTTTTTTCTTGATATCCACACACAAGAACAGGGCTATGAAGAAATCCTACCTCCTTTTATGGCAAATGCAGCAACAATGACAGGAACAGGACAGTTGCCAAAATTTGCACAAGATATGTATAAGTGCGAAGATGAGGATTTGTACCTTATTCCAACGGCAGAAGTACCTGTTACAAACATTTACTCGGGTGAAATTTTAAGCGAAGATATGCTGCCTGTGTATATGTGTGCTTATACTCCTTGTTTTAGGCGTGAGGCAGGTTCAGCTGGTAAAGATACAAGAGGCTTAATAAGAGTACACCAGTTTAACAAAGTCGAGCTTGTAAAACTCTGCACACCTCAAACAAGCCCTGAAGAACATGATAAACTTACAAAAGATGCAGAAAAAATGTTGCAAATGCTTGAACTGCCATATAGGCGAGAAGCTCTATGCAGCGCAGACATTGGATTTTCAGCAAATAAATGCTGGGATTTAGAAGTTTGGATGCCATCTTACGGCACTTACAAAGAAATTTCAAGTTGTTCAAATTACGGCGATTATCAGGCAAGACGTGCAAATATTCGCTATCGTGACAAAGAAAGCGGAAAAGTTCAATTTGTCCACACGATTAACGGTTCAGGACTTGCAGTAGGCAGAACTTTTGCAGCAATTGTCGAAAATTACCAAACCGCAGACGGCGATATTATAATCCCTGAAGCACTTAGAAAATATACAGGATTTGATAAAATTTAATGAAAAAAATAGACAGTGAAAAATATAGCGCAGATGAGCTCCTTGAGATTTTGCTCGAGGGCAATCGGTGCTTTAAAAATAACACTCCACGTGTTAAAAATCATTGTTTTGATGAGATGAAACGCACTCTTGTTGAAGGGCAAAAGCCCTATGCAATGATTTTAGGTTGTTCGGATTCAAGGACATCTCCGGAAATTATTTTTGATACGGGCCTGGGCGAGCTTTTTGTTGCACGCACTGCTGGCGGTACAATTGGTCCAAATGTTCTTGAAACTCTTGAGTATGGTGTTGCGCATCTTAAAATTAAGCTGCTTGTAATTTTAGGGCATCAAGACTGCGGTGTTATGAAATATGCAATGAATGCGCCTTTGTACAATGACGAGTTAGAAAATTTAATTTGCCATGCCCAGTGCGTAAAAATGCAGATGGGAACAGACTGTTTTAATGAACTTGCAAAACATTACTGCGATTTTGCAAAACACAGGCTGCTTGCAAAGTCAAAAATAATTAAAGAGGCTTATGAAAGCGGCAAATTAAAAATAGTTAAAGCATATTTTACTCTTGAAAACGGCGAAGTAGAGATTTTAGACTAAGGCAGCGGGTCGTATCCTCCGGGGTGAAAAGGGTGGCATTTTAAAATTCTCTTTAAGCCTAAAAAACAGCCTTTTATAACGCCGTATTTTTTAATGGCGTCGTAAGTGTATTTTGAACATGTCGGGTAAAATCTGCAAGTTGAGGGCGTAAATTTTGAAAAAAATCTGTAAATTGAAATTAATTTTAGACAAATTTTTTGCCCTAAATTTAGCTTTTCTGCATTAATTGTTTTTCTATGCATAAAATATCTTCCTCGGTGTCGATGTCTACAACCCTTTTTGTTAGATAAATTGCAGGATTGTAGCCGATAAAATCGTTTAGTTCAAACATTGTATCATATTTTAGCGCATAAAAAGCACCGTTTTCGCAAACCATTTGATAATGCTCGTTTTCATCCTGTCTGCGTGGTCGTGTGCGGTAATCGTAAAGCCCTTGCGCCTTCCCGTCGTGCAAAATCCTCCATTTGGCATGTGTTGTACCTATGGAAAATGCGCTAAAGCAACTGTCAAAGCCTTCTTTTTCTTTTTGGAAATAATATTCAAAGGCATTGTCTATATATTCTGCATCACGCAGCGGGCATGTAGGCTGCAAAAGCACTACATAATCGGGTTTATAGCTTTCGTTTTCTTTCAAAAACTTTGCGGCATGAATCATGACAGGAATTGTTTTTGTTTCATCCTGCGCAAGTTCCATCGGACGTTTAATTACTTGTGCGCCAAAGCTTTTTGACACTTGTGCAATTTCATCGTCCTCTGTTGAAACAATCGTTTTTGTTATATATTTTGAATTTAGACCTGCTTCAATCGAGTACGCTACAAGTGGTTTTGAGCAAATCGGGCGCAAATTTTTTCTTTTTATACCTTTAGAACCTCCACGCGCAGGGATTATGGCTAATATTTCCAAAATTTTAATGCCTCCTCAATTTCGCTTTTATTTGCACCTTCATCATACAATATTTTTCTTGCCTGGTTAAATGTTTTTGCTTGAGCGCAAATGTCTTCTTTTTTGCCATTTTCGTAAAATTCGTATGCTAAAACATAGTCTTGAGTTAAGTTTGTTTTTGTAAAGTCAGAGCATAATGTCCCTGAAATTGCACTTTCAAAAAGTTTTCCCCAGTCTTCTTTTACTCCTTTAATTGCAATTTGTGCGTCAAAAAAAAAAAAAAATGGAGTAATACCAATTAAGCTTATTTTCTCATTTGATTTAATAAAGTTGAAGCCTAAAATTCCCAAGTATTCGCCATTTTCTTTACTTAGTGTATTCACAAAAGGAGTGATTATTTTATCTCTTAAGCTTTCTTTTTCTTTGTCGTTTAGAAAATCTACACCAAGGCTTGCAAAAGTGTTTTGATATTTTGAAATTTCGCACAAAATCAGCGGATTGTAACCGTCGCAAATTGTGTAAATGCTAAATTCTTTGCCCCAAATATATTCTTCAGTAAGAACTTTTTTGGAACCGTTATCAAAAAATTCTTCTATTGCGCTTTTTGCTGCTCCAAAAGTTTCGCAAATCCTTGTGCCAAGTGCACCAATAGTGTCGGGTTTAATTACAATCGGGAATTTATTTTTTCTTACATAATCAATTGCTGCTTGAGGTTTTTCAAAAAATTGAAATCTTGGTGTTGGAATTTTGTTTTTGTATATGAATTTTTTTGCCCAAATTTTTGAGTTTATAATTTTGTGTTCGCTATCAGGTGCAAAAATGCTTAACCCTGCTTCACTAAATTCTGCAGTAATTGGACTTAAAATGCTTTCTTTATCACATAAAATAGTAAGGGACATTTCATTTGCAATGGCAAAATCTTTTAATTCCGATGTGTTTTGTACCGCTATATCTATAAATTCTGCCGATGTATTGTTTAGTGTAGAAAAGACTATGTTGTCAGGGTTTTGTGTAAAATAACCGGCGAGCACTTCTGTGCTTTTTGAATTTCCTATTAATAATATTCTCATAGGGAAATTATAGCATAAATGCGCAAAAAAGGCGCGAAATTCGCGCCTTTGTAGTGATAAAATTCAACTAACCTCTGATATTTAATTCTTTGATTAATTTTCTGTATTTTTCAATATCAGATTTTTTAATATATGTAAGCATTCTTTTTCTTCTACCTACCATCATTAAAAGACCGCGTTTTGCTTGAAAGTCTTTTGCATTATTTTTTAGGTGTTCAGTTAGTTCTGCAATTTTTTGAGAAAGCATTGCAACTTGAACTTCAACGCTTCCACTGTCTTTAGCATTTGCGCCGAATTTTTCGATTAATTCTTGTTTGTTTTTTAAGTTAATTGTCATTTTAAATCCTTTTAGTTTTAATATCTAACGTTAAATATCGGTGGTGAAATTATTTTATACGAAACAAAAAATAACATCAATATTAAATTGTAAATTTTGTTTAATTTAGCGCATTTGTTCCAAGGTGTAACTTTGAACGTCCGAATTTTTCTTCTATCTTATCCCAGGCATCAGACAGTTTTTGATTTTTTTCAATCCTTTCAGAGTTAAAAAGCGACATTTGATAAGAATTTTCGCAAGTCAACTTTAGAGCCGTAACACCGCAAGAGCGATAAATTATATTGGGGTTGTAAATCTCATCGAGCATTTCTTTAATTTTTAAATTAAACTCAAACTCTGAATTTGTCGGCGTTTCAAGAGTTGTTTTACTGCTCAATATATAAAATTCTTTTGTTCTTAACATAATGCTCACCACTCCACACATTAGCCCATGGTATCTTAATTTTTTGCAAACCCTGTGGCAGTGGTAGCTAAGGGCATTTGCAATATAGGTTTTATCGGATGTAAAACTGGCAAACGAGGCTGTTTTTTGTATGCTCTTTGGCAATGCTTCGTTAGGATTAACAGGGCTTACGCACTCGCCTAAAAGTTCATATTTTAAGTCCAGCCCGACTTTACCCATTACCCTTTTAATCCAAGCGTCATTTTGAACTGTAAAATTGTACGCGCTTGAAATATAGTGCTTTCTTAATAGTGACGCTGTATTAAAGCCAACGCCCCAAATGTCCTCAATAGGGGTAATTTTCAGCTCGTCTTTAATTTTTTTGTAACCTATTTTATAGGTGCCAATTTTTGGATTCTTTTTGTTTATTTCTTTTGCCTTTTCACAAGCCAGTTTTGCAAGAGTTTTTGAATAGGAAAGCCCTATTGAAACATCAATCCCTATATCGTTTTTAATATCAAGGCGGATTTTTTCTATTATTTCTTCATAAGAACATCTGTGCAATTTTCTAGTTCCACCTAAGTCTAAAAAAGCCTCATCGATTGAATACACTTCAACATTTGGTGTGTAATCATAAAGTTTTGTCATTACACGCTTTGAAATTTCATTGTAGCGCGCGTGATTGCCTGATAAATAAACGACATTTTTAAACTGTTTTTTTGCCATAAAATAGGGCATCCCCATTTTTATACCAAGGGCTTTTGCCTCGTTTGAGCGTGCAACAATGCAGCCGTCGTTATTTGAAAGCACGCAAACTGGTTTACCCTTTAGTTCGGGATTAAAAAGGATTTCGCAAGAGGCAAAAAAGTTGTTACAGTCAACAAGGGCTATTACATTGTATTTTGGCATTAAAATTTCCTCGCTATTCCCGTTGCAACTCCAAAGATTGTAAGAGATGTTTTAGGATATAGATTTTTGTAAGCAGAATTTGCAGGCTCCAGCCAAACTTTTGAGTCTTTTTTTCTGTAGGTTTTAAGGGTAAAAATTCCATCAATATTTGCAAGTACAATGTCTTTATCCTTTGCCTCACCTGTTTTTCTGATGCTTACATAATCTCCTTCATAAATTCCAAGTTCAACCATAGAATCGCCTGCGACCTTAAAAACAAATACGGAAGGGCTATTTAGGTTTAATTCTTCATCAAAAGATATTAATTTTTCAACACTGTCATCAAGTGCATTTGCAAAACCTGCACGGACTTTTGTATCAAAAAGAAATGCGCCGCGGGCAGCGTTTGCGATGTAGAGTCTGCCCGAGCGTTCTTCAAGGAGGTTAGAAATTTTCAATGCATTTAAGTATTGAACAACAGAGTTTCTGGATTTAAAATTAAAATTTTGTCTTATTGTTTCAAGGCTGGGCAGAGCCTCTGCCCCGTAGTTTTGTTTTAATTGGTTAAAGAATTCTTTTTGTTTTGTTGTTAAATCCTTCATGATTATATTATGTACAAATGTACATAAATTGTCAAGAGCTTTTGTAATATAATTTTTTTATGAAAATAAAACTCAGCGAGCTTTTTTTAGTTTGTGTAAAAATAGGCGCACTGCTTTTGGGCGGCGGCTATGTTATTGTGCCGCTTTTGGTCAGTGAATTTAGTGAAAAGAGAAACTGGCTTACTCGCGAGGAAGTAATAGATTTTTATGCCATGGGACAGTGTATTCCAGGGATTATTGCGCCAAATACAATTATGCTTGCAGGTTATAAATTAAGAGGCAAGACAGGTGCGTTTTGTGCGCTTTTAGGGCTTACGCTTGCGCCTTTTGTTGCAATACTTGCGCTTGCGTCATTTGTAAGTATTTTGCTTAAATCAGTTATTATGAACGATATTTTCTGGGGTGTAAATGTTGCAATAATTATCCTTATTATTCTTACTGTAAAAGAGGTTTGGAGCGTTTCCATAGTTGATAAAGCTACATTTTTACTTTTTTTAATCGCATTTTTAGCGTGCATTTTTGGAGTTTCACCTGCAATAATTATTATTATTGCGATTATTTGGGGATTTTTGCGTATTAAATTTATAAAAGGGGAGCAAAAATGATTTTTCTTCTTTTGTGTCTTGAATTTGCAAAAATCGGTTTATTTTCTTTTGGTGGCGGATATGCAACATTGCCGTTTTTGTATCACATGAGTGAAGTTTATAATTGGTTTTCGCTCAATGAATTATCGCAAATGCTTGCAATATCAAGCATTACCCCGGGGCCTGTCGGTTTAAATGTTGCAACTTTTGCCGGTTTTAAAACAGCCGGTGTTTTAGGTTCACTGTGTGCAACGATGTCTATAATGCTGCCATCGTTTGTTTTTGTGGTTATTGTTTCTAAAATGCTTAAGAAATTTAAAGACAGTCCTGTTTTAAATTCTGTTATGTATGTCCTGCGTCCTGTAGCTGCTGCATTGCTTGCTTCGGTTGCTTTTAGGTTATTTTTTGAATCTGTAGTTAAATTTAATACTTTTTCTGATTTTACCTTTAAAAATGTCGACTTTAAAGCATTTTTGCTTTTTATTATCTTGCTTATTGCGAGTTTAAGAGTAAAAAAAGACCCGCTTTTGTACCTTGCATTTGGTGCAATAGCGGGTATTTTATTGCATTTTGGACATATTTTTACATTTTAGAAAGTGTATCAAGGGCTTCGTCATACCCTTTTATTTGTGTTTCTTTGTCTGCATCTTTTTGAGTAAGCGCGCCTTGTTTTCTTAAATACTCACCTAAGTAGCTTAACTTGCTATAAAGAGATGGGAATTTTTCATCAATGCCTTTTGTTTTCATAATTCTTGCCAGAGTTTGAGGGTAATTAAAAGCATTGCCTGCTTGCAATTCCTTATGGTATTCTTTTTCAAAGTTTTCATCCAGTCTGTATCTAAAATGGTCTTTTGGTTGAGCACCCTCTATATCGTTATAGAAAATGTCCTTGCCAAAAACATCTGTAAAATAAACAAATTTTCGATTTGCCAGAAATGGTTCAGACATTTTTATCTCTAGCCATTTTTGCGGGTTTTGCAGTTCTTCTTCTGGTATTTTAAATGTTTTTGATAAAACAGGTATTGGGTTGTAGAAAAACCCCTGATATTTATCCTTGTTTCTTGCAATTCGTTGTGCAGGAGTACCGTCGTGATTGTTTACGCCAAGCGTTAAATCATCCTCAGAAATTTTTGCGGTTTTTGTGTAAAAATCATAACTTCCCCAGCCTAAATTGCCTTCGCTTGAATCTTGCTCATATGTTGTTGTAAGCATTAGGTTTCTGCCAATTAAGTTACCTTTCTGCTTAACATTGTTGTCTGACCAATCAAATAAAATATCGCCTGCGCCGTCTGCTTCATAGCTTATTTTTCTTAAGTCGTAGTCATCGCCTTTTATTTCTTTTGCTGTTTCTTCAATAATTTTAATCACAGTATCTTTGTTGTCGTAGCCAGATTTTTTTTCTTGACTCCAAATTCCGTTTTCGCAAACAATTGTCTTGTATTTTTCGTAAGATACACCAACATCAAGCCTTAGTGCATCGTAAATCATAAGCCCCAGCTGCATTTTGCTTTTTAAAAAATTATATACATCAGAATCTTTATCTTGAATTTCTTGATATTTTAGTTTATAAAACCCGTAACCTATTGACTCGTTTTTGTCAAATGCATCAGGAAAAGCCCAGTATTCTTCAGGCGAACTTCCAATTGCAATGTCTCCCATAACTTCTACGCCAAGCTCATTTATATTATTCTTTGCTTCAATCATTTGTTTGAAAGCCAAAAACTGTCTGAATTTAAAAAACTCAATTTCCTTAGCATATTGTGTTTTTAATTCTGAAAATCTTTTTTGTTTTTCAGGACTATCTTTGAAATTTTCAAACAAGTCAGGTTCTGATTTTGCAGCAATTGGATAAAGTGCAATCCTGTCGTAATTTTTAACAAACGGTGCAGCTTTTTTGTAGAATTCAAATTCCATTCTTAGTTGGTCATTTGGATTACAATGCATTGTTTGAAAATTATTGTAAGCTTTTCTTAGTGGTTTTAAAATCGGGTAATCAAGACTTGTTCCTGTTTCATTTTCGTAATTTACATAATTTGGATTACTATTGGTTTTAAAATTTTTCTCAACCACTTCAGAAATATCATTAGGTTCTAACAGATTTCCATATTCACTGCTGCATAATTTTTCTAAATTTATATTGTCTTCACCAAGTGTTAAAGAGCTTCTGTTGTATGGGCAATAATAGTGCTGCTGGTGTTTGTCTATTCTGCCCATAGGATAATCTTTTATGGCGTTAAAGCCTAAATATGGTTTCATTGTTTTTAAAATTTTTAGCGCTTCGTTGCTATTTAGTTTTCCTCTACCTGTGTCATGTTCTTTATCTAAATAAAAAGAACTTGATGGTATGTCAAATATTGTATAGTCTTGATTCGAATACAGTGCAACTTTAGCTTCATTAGTTGCTTTGTCAAGTTCAGATGCAGCAGCGCTTGAAAGAGCGGCGCCAAAAGTTGCCTTTGCGGCAAAATTTACCCTCATATTACACCTCATAAAATTGTTAGCATGATAATAAAACATGTAAATAACTTTTTTTGCATTTTGCAAAATGTTTAATATTGTAAATATAATATATAATATTGCTTGAAATTTTAGTTTTACAAATGTAGAATAAGTCAGGTTAGTCTCACAAGAAAGTTAGGTGAAAAATGAGAGTAAATGGTATTTCCAGTTACAATTACAGACCAAAAAATCAAGTAAATTTTGGTATTGTACTTGATAAAAAAGCTGAGGAAATAATCGAAAAAAATTCAAGTTGTGGTTGTATACCATACAATTTAAAGAAAACCAAGTTTTTTATATTTTGGTCAGAAAAAGGCAAGTTAAAAGCTAAAACGGATGACGATTTGTTTATTAAAAAAGATTTAGACTATATGCTTGAAAGAGTAAAAAGCGATCCAAAACGTTTTAATTTTGATAATCCTGTTGAAACATTGGATAATTTCCGCTGGAGAGCAGATACTTTAATGGAATACCAAGATCCAGATCCAAATGATCCTGATGCGTGCGATGAAGAAACAAAAAAACAAATAGCAGATGCAATAAGGGAAGCTGGCAAAGAATTTGAATATGATGCAGACCGCGAAATAGAAGCAAGGGTTTGGCGCGAAGCTCAAGGATACTGGTACTAATTGTAAACTTTTTTTAAAATTATATTAATATTTTAAATTTAGAGGCAATTTTAAATATTCATTGAGTTTATGTTTGTGACAAATTAGTTTGTAACAGACATAATTATGAAAATATTAAATTCAAAACAAAATCTTTCAAATGTCAATTTCGGGGGCAAAGCCCCTGATATTGACAAGCTTAGAAAGATTAGAAAATTTGCCGATTGCGGTTTAGGTGATCTTGCAAGTAATTTAACACACGAGGTTAAGGAAAGAGCACCTAAATTAATTAATAATATTGATGGTTTTGAAGTACCCAAGAAGTTGGGATACTTTAGAAATGCTATAGAAGGTGTCAGAGATTTATTTGAGCTACCTTGTGATTTAATCGACGAACTTGCTTCCAGATTTCCATCTTCAAGATTAAATAATTCGGTAATATTAAAAAAGTATAGAGGACATGTGCTTAAAGAGTCCCAAACAAAGGCACTCCAAGGCATATATGAAGATGGTCTTAGATTTATTAAAGTTGTTGATTCTAAAACATTATCAGAAATAAGTAACGTGCGCGGTCAATGTACTGAGACATGTAGCAATGTTTGCGCTAATGTAAACAAAGAATTTTCTAAATTGCTAAATGGTGCTATGGCTTTTGATAAGGCAACTTACGATACCAAAAAAGAACGCCTTATAACAAGAATTGTATCTGGTTTTACTGCTGCAGCATTTTTGGGCAACGACTTTTTTAACAGTGCAAAATTAAAAGGTAAAACTGATGAGGAGGCAAAAAAATCTCAAAAACTAAAACAAGGCCAAGAAATTAAGGAAAATATTTTAGAAGGCTTAATGCAATTTGGGCTTTTGTCTTGTTTTTCCAGCTTTGTAAATGCTAATCTTTGGGCTTCGGCGTTATTTGGAACTGCAATAAGTATGGTTTCAAGAGTTATCTCGCGCAAAAGTTCAGGAATGAGATTAACCAGAATGGATGTTCCTGAAGGTTCCATGAAAGAATTTCAAAAAGCAATAAAAGAAGACAGAGAATATAAAACTCAAAGCGAAATGGACAAAGAGGCTAAAAAGCCCATACTTTCACTAAAGAATATTCTTTTACTTTGTTTGGCTTCTGTTGCCGGTGGTTTTGCACTTAGGGGCTTAAAACTTCATACAGGCATTGGAAGGAGAATTGATAAATTTTTATCGGATTACTCTAAAGAAGTTACAAATAAAGTATCAATAAACGTTGTAGCAACAAAAAAAGAACTTGAAACTTTAAGTGGAATATTAAGTGAATGTGGCGAGAAAAAACTGTCTGAAATTACAGAAGGTATGTCAAAAACCCCTTTGGCTCTTGGAACTACTCAAAGAACATTTAAAATATTTGGCAAAATTGAAGCTCCTGTATCAGAGATAAGAAAACTTCCTCTGGCTCCATTTAAAATTGTAAAAGAGGTTATTTCTTATCCTTATAAAATAGCTAAAAATCTGGCTAATGCTACAGGCTTGATTAGAGATGCAAAGAAAACCACAATATTTACTCCAGAAGCACTTGCAAAAGAGCTTGATAAAATGGGAATAAATAAAAAGTTTTGTGTTGCAGATTTAACAAAGCCAATGAGTAAAGCAGATTTTGAAAAGCTAATTTTGGACCCTTATGAAATAAAAAATATTTATTTAAGATTTAAACAGTTTGAATCAAAGTATGGAAATGATTCTCAAAAATTAAAAGAAGAATTTTCTAAGTACCTTAAAAAGATGCGATTAGCCTCTTTAAACAATAAAACTGTTTCAAAGGTTGACAACTCTAAAATCGCTGTAATTGCTCAAACTACAGGCACATTGAGTGGCATGTGGTTTAATATGAACGATGAATTTAATGCTGCAGTTAAAAATGGTGACAATAAGCAAGAAGCCCAAATTGCTGCAAGAAAAAGAGGCTTAAACAAGTTTGCCAGAATGTCTTCTCAAGTTGTTATCTCAGGTACGCTAAACAATTTGTTTAAGCGTCAATACCAAGGTTCAATGATAGGAGCAGGTTTGATTGTTGCACTGAGTACGTTTATAACTGATATTGTTTCGCGTCAAATGACTGCTATGCCAACAAAGAAAATGAGCAAAGAGGAAATTGAAAAATACCAAAAAGAACACAAAGAAGGTTTTATGTCTTGGTATTACGGTTTAATAGATAAGCTTGCAAAGTAATTATTTTCCGAGTTGGCAAAAGAAAATTGTGTTTTTTTTATATACATTGTAAAATTTTTCAAAAAGCAATGTTAATTAAGTTATTTGGTATTGTGAAATGACTTTGAATAAAAACAGTAAATATATAATAGCCTACAATGAATCTGCAATTTATGCTGCAGAATGCTTTGCCAAGGTAATAAAAGAATTTATAAAAATTACTCATAAGAAGTTTTCAATTAAAATTAGTCACAATGAATATTTGTTGTTAGAACAAATTCTATTAAACCCGGGGATTACTCAGGGTGATTTAGCAAGGAAAATTTCAATTCAAAGAAATTATGTAAGTAAATTGCTATCTTCTTTAGAAAATAACGGCTATATAACAAGAGAGCAGAAAACAAAGCCAATGCTAGATTGGCTGTGCAGGTTATTGGGAAGAAAAAATATTTTCATGCTAATGGTCACAATATTCACAATGTCTTCATTTTTGTGTGGAATTTCAACATCTATGCCATTAATGGTTATAGGGCGTTTTTTTCAAGGTTTTGGTGGCGGTATCTTAATTCCTATAGCACAAGCAATAGTAATGGAGAACTTTAAAGGCAAGGATTTAACAACCGCAATTACCCTGTTTGGACTTGTAGTCATTGTTGCGCCTATTATAGGACCTGTTTTAGGGGGTTGGATAACTGAAAATTATTCTTGGCACTGGATATTTTTTATGAATGTACCAATTGGTATGCTTATTGTTGCTATGGCAAAGACTATGATTGTTGACCCGCCTTATGCGCAAAAACAAAAAAATGTTAAGACTGACTGGTGGGGTTTAATATTTCTAATAATGTTTGCTGTTGCTTTTGAAATTATGATGGATAAGGCAAACGATGAAGACTGGTTTAATTCTGTTTTTATTTGCCGATTAACAGTTATATGGGTAATTGGTTTAATAGGTTTTATTATTTCACAAATAAAAGGAAAAGAAACACTTGTAAGGTTCAATGTATTACGTAATTGGAATTTTACGGTTGGAACATTGTGTATAACTGTTATGAATGCTGTTTTATTGGGTTCTTTGGCAATGATTCCCCAATTTATGCAGAATATGATGGGATCGATGCTTACACAAGTGGTTTATCTATGATGCCAAGGGGTATAGGTTGTTTAATTGGTTTATTATTAAATAAATATTTAACAGAAACAAATGATGTATATGTTGCAAAATTAGGTGCATACACCGCTAATTTTGCACAAAGCACAGATTTAAGCACTGCAGGGTACATGGCGCAAAAACTTATTTATAACGAACTGTTGCAGCAATCAAGACTTTGGGCATTATATTGCTAATATTCTTGATGAAAAATTCAAAGAGTAAGATGTCTCAACATTAAAAAATAAAACTAAATTTTTTACTTGGCTTAAGTCTACTATCAAGTAGTATTATTAAGTTATGATTAGGTTTTTTTACAATAGGGGATTATACGAGAAGACGTGAATTTATAATAAATTCTGCCTTGACTTTGGGCGGGGCGGCACTTTTATCAGGCTGTACAAAAAAAGAAATAAAAAAATCACAAAATCAAGTTGTAAGAAGAAAATTTGCAAACATCGATACCCCTTAATTGCTCTTGGTTGTATGCGTTTACCTATGCGTGATAAGAAAATTGATATGGTTGAACTGGACAAAATGGTCGAATACGCTATGGCGCTTGGCGCAAATTATTTTGATACAGCGTATATGTATGTTGATGGCAAATCTGAAAATGCAATTGGTGAAATATTGAAAAAATACCCAAGGGAAAGCTTTATCCTTGCCGATAAATGTCCTGCTTATCTTGTAAAATCACCCTCTGATGTTAGAAAACTTTGTGAAGAACAACTGAAAAAATGTCAGGTTAAATATTTTGATAATTATATGGTTCACAATATCAACAAAAATACTATAAGTAATTATCGTGATAACAATATGTATGATGAACTTGTTAAGTTGAAAAAAGATGGCTTGATAAAATACGTCGGTTTCTCATTTCATGGCGATCCGCAAATGTTAAGGGAAGTTATAAATGAACACAAATGGGATTTTTGCCAATTGCAATGCAGGCAAAAGTATTAAAAGAAAAATTTGCAAATTTAATAAAGTATGACGAAACTTCAAAAACTCTTGCATTAATACAAAATGAAATCGAAAAAATTGGAGAAATAGCTATTTGCACAGCAGGTACAGGAGATGTTCCAGTTGCTGAGGAAGCAGCAATCACTGCCCAATTTTATGGCAGCAATGTAAAAAGGTATTATGATGTAGGAGTTGCAGGAGTACACAGGCTTTTTGATAAGATTGATGAGATAAAAAAGCAAATGTTATAATAGCAGTTGCAGGCATGGAGGGTGCGCTACCTTCTATAATTGCAGGCTTGGTTGATATACCTGTTATTGCTGTGCCCACATCTGTAGGCTATGGAGCAAATTTAAAAGGTTTAAGTACTTTGCTTGCAATGCTTAATTCTTGCGCCGAGGGCATAAGTGTCGTAAATATTGACAATGGATATAATGCCGGCTATAGCGCCAATCAAATAAACAGATTAATCGTAAAGTGTAGGTAGTATGGATTTATATTTTTAATGTAATTCAGGGATTTCAGGGGATATGTCTGTCGGTGCTTTGCTCGATTTAGGGGCAGATAGGGAGCTATTAGACAAGGCTCTTTTATCCATGAAATTAGATAACGAATTTAAGTATAATATAACTAAACAAATGGTAAATGCTATATCTGCAACAGATTTTGAAGTTATTTTACCTCATCATACCCATCATCACCACAAACACAGAAACTTAGATGATGTTTATGAAATTATTAACAAAGCTGAAATTACACTCAATGCAAAAGAACTTGCTAAGAAGATATTTAAAATAGTTGCCGAGGCTGAAAGTAAAGTCCATAATAAAGATATTTTGCAAATCCATTTTCATGAAATAGGAGCAATTGACTCTATTGTTGATATAGTTAGTTTTGCTGTGCTATATGACAATTTAAATCCCAATAAAGTTTACTTTTCCACATTAACAGAAGGTCAAGGAAGTGTAATGTGCCAGCATGGCGAACTTAGTGTACCTGTACCTGCGGTTTGTGAAATTCTTTCAAAGTATCAAATCCTTATAAGAATATCGGATAATCAAGGCGAGATGATAACTCCTACAGGAGCGGCAATTGTTGCAGCGTTGTTTAATGAAGAAAAATTGCCAAACGAATTTATAATAGAAAAAGTTGGCTACGGTAAAGGTAAAAGATTATATAAAAATCCGGTATTAAGAGTAATGAAAATAAAGGAGAATTTATGCATTTAGGAAATGGAATTATTTGTCCGATGACGGCTATACCAATGTTTGCGCTTGCAGCTGTGGGTGGTTATTTTGCATTTAAAAAGGCAAAATTAGAATTTAGTAAAGAAAAATTTTTCTATACAATCGCGCTGACATGTTTGGTTTTTGCACTGCAAATGATTAATTTTGCAATCCCGCAAACAGGCTCTAGCGGACATATTATAGGTGCATTATTGCTTTCAATATTGCTTGGTCGATATGTTGCGTTTCTTTCTGTGTGCGTAATTTTAACAGTACAGGCATTTTTCTTTGCTGATGGCGGCATTTTGGCGCTTGGATGTAATATATTTAACATGGGTATTTTAGCTTGTTTTGTTGCATATCCTTTTATATACAAGCCTTTAAAAAATATTGATAAACCTTTTTTGGCAACAGTTCTTGCTTGCATTGTTGCACTACAGTTAGGCTCTCTTGCTGTAGTTTTTGAGGGAGCTGCTTCAGGCACTATTGCATTGAATAAAATTTTTGAATTTGCAGCTTTAATGCAAACAATTCATTTTCCAATAGGGTTTATGGAGGGCATTTTCGCTGCGGTTTTAGTATATGCGCTAAAAAATATTAATCCCAATAAAGCTGCAAGTATTTTTGCGCTAATTTCTTTTGTTTTAACGGGTTTTGTTTCTCAATATGCCTCTCAAAAACCTGATGGACTTGAGTGGTCATTGTTAAACATGCAAAATTCATTAATCCCACAAATTCAGGGGAAAATCTATTTACTTTCTGAAGCAATTCAAAATAAAACTTCAATTTTAGCTAATTTTGAAAGTATAAGCGCAAATATGGCAGGGCTTTTGATTGTATGCTTTACTATGTTTCTTGTATGCTTGTTTATTAATATTAAAAAAGATATAAAGACAAATGAGGGGTAAATTTGCCGAGTTAAAAAAATATTTAACGCAAAAGAATAAGCAAGGTCTTTGCCTTGCTTACTCCGGTGGTGTAGACAGCTGTGTTCTTTTGTATATTTGTAAAGATTTAAACCTTGTAGCGGTTACTTTTAAATCTGTCTTTCAAGTTGATGAAGAAATTAAAGATGCTAAAAAAATGTGTAATTTTTATGGCGTAAAACATAAAATAATAGAATATTATCCTCTTGAAGACAAAATAATAAAAAATAATCCCAAAGACAGATGTTATCATTGTAAAAAGCTTATTTATTCAAGGTTAAAAGAGTTTGCAAAAAATAAGTTTATTATCGATGGAACCAATGCTAATGATTTAAAAGAATTTCGCCCTGGTATAAAAGCCCTTAGAGAGCTTGGAATATCCTCTCCTTTGGCAGAATTTGGTATTAGCAAAGAAGAAATTAGAGAATTTGCCAGAATCTCAGGAGTAAAAATATATAATAAACCATCCAGTCCTTGCCTTGCAACGAGATTTCCATACAACACATTGCTTTGTGAGAAAGACTTAAATCTTGCAGGAGATGGTGAAAAAATTATACGAGATTACGGGTTTAAAGAAGCTTTTATTTAAAGATTAAATAGACAAAAAAGATGAGATTAATTAAATAATTTTGAACATTTTTCTT